>DASCSY010000181.1:0-4263 GCA_034399415.1 Acidimicrobiales bacterium | reverse complement strand
CCATCGCCCAAAGATGTCGTCCTTCTTCCACGTTGATTTGAAACAAATTTCTCAGGTCGTACAGGGACGGAGCTGTCTGACCGAGGTACCGCTGTTGTTCAACCGAGGCGGGTTCTGTGTCGCCTTGGACCACTATGAGCCGGCGAAGGTCAGTTCGGAACTCGCCCGGAATTTCTTGCCAGACAGGTTGACCTTTCAGTTCCCCGAAACCGATTCGGCGATTTGGGTCGCGTTCGGAAAGGAATATGCCCCACCGATAGTCGGGGAGTTTGACGTGGGAGAAATGGGCCCAACCTTGCTGGCCGACGTCGACCGCGGTGCGTAAATACACTTCCTTGTCTTGAAAGTCGACGGGCCCCATTTCCGTCCACCAGTCAGCGAAACGTGGCTGCCAGTTTTCTAAGGCCCGCTGTAGTCGTCGATCGCTAGCGAGTTCGACGTTGTTCGGAATGTTTTCCGAATAATCGATTTCTCTGGGCATGTAATCACGTATCCAGCAGTTTGATTTAGGTTCGTTGATTGTCGAAATCTGGACGTGATCCGGTGCCGTACCGTTGGAGCGCGCCCTTGGGTCCACTTGCGTTTGCTCTAGTGAATATCCAATTCTGCCAGGCTGAAAGCCGAGCGAAAATTTTGGTAGCCATCGTTTCAGGTCCGCAGAAGCGATGGTTGGCTTCCATCGCGGTTAAAGCATCAGGAGAAAAGCTTGAGCGCTCTTCGATAAAGAGCCGTAGTTCGTCACCCCAATCCAGATCGTCTGGGGTCGCTGTCACAAGCCCCAACTGAGCTGCTTGCGATGCAGATAATTCACGATCAACGAACTCTGCTGCGGTGGCTACACCAGTTTCGTCGCCCCAAAGTCGCGATTCCACTCGGCTAAGACCGTTCGACATCGGCACGGCACCAAAGTTGGTGGCCGTGAGTTGGATGACTGCAGGAGGCAATGGGTTGTCTTCCTCTTCGAACTGGCCGTCAAGCATGTAGGTCCGGTCGGCGGCGAAAGCGAGTTCGAGAAGAATTCCGGCAAAACATGACCCCGGTTCTATTGCTGCTACCAACGTCTTCGACGTCATGTCCATCCTCGATAGGCACCTTTTCCAGAGCAGCAATGTTTCGAGTTGAGCGTGCTCGTTTGGGGAATGAAGCTCCGCATCGGATCGAAGGACGTCGTGGAGTTGCCCTTCGGTCCGAAAAATCAGCGTGCCGATCCGAGGAAAATCAAACCGCAATCGACAAAGAACATCGTCAAGTTCGCGTGCGGTTTGCAGCAACCAATCCGAATCGTTGCTCACCGAGACGTTCAGTTCGGCGTAATGGTCAAAGATGGTGAGATGAACCCAGCGGTAGGTGATGCTGTTGTCAGAGATTGAGATCTCTAATGGAGAAAGAGGAACGGGATTACCAGCCAATCGATTAGAGGTTGCAGTGAGAGCCTGTGCTCTAGCCGCCACTGCCTCAACAAAGTTTGTTGGTGCTGCCAGTTCGTCTACCAGACCCCAGTCCAACGCGTCCCTACCCACTGCACCCTCGGCTTTAGTGGCGAAAACGTCGGCCCGGTCCCGTCTGATGTGTCGTTTATCGGTGAGTCGGGTAAGCCCACCGGTGCCAGGAAGAACTCCCAATAACGGCACTTCGGGTAGCGAGACCGCGGTACTTCTGTCATCAACCAAAATGATGTGGTCGCAAGCTAGGGCTAGTTCGTAGCCGCCACCCGAGCAGGCGCCGTTAACCGCGGCAAGAAACCTGATTCCGCTGTGCTGGCTCGCGTCTTCAATCTCGAGTCGGGTTTCGTTTGTGTACTTGCAGAAGTTCACTTTGTGAGAGTGGTTGGCCTCTGCCAGCATCCCAATATTTGCCCCCGCGCAGAACGTTCCCTCCAGCGCGCTAGTGATGACGACACATTTGTCTTCAGGGTTTCGAAAGCGGATATGACCGATGGCGGTTTCCAGTTCGATGTCGACGCCGATGTCGTAGCTGTTGAGCTTCAACTCGTAATCACCAAAGGCCGGTGCACTTGGATCAACGTCAAGCTGGAATGTCGCCACGTCGCCGGCTATCTGAAGATTCCAATGCCGAAAATCGTTTGGGTGTATATCAAAGGCCGTCACGTCGCTGCCCTTATCGAAACGCCGCTGACCGACATAGCGGCAAACTCTTAAGGTGTCTTCTTTGCATTTTCATTCAACACTTTAAAACACGTGCGAGGCTGTAACCCAAGGCTAAGAAAAGGGGATTTTCTTGAAAGAGAACGCGGTGCACCGGTTCGTGATTGAACCCGCGATCGATTCTCCCGATGCTGTAGCTGTAATAGATGCCTCCAGTGGTGTGACGACAACAAGACAAGAGCTACTAGACGGGGTCCAATCCGTGGCTCGGTTGCTTGTTGCTCGGGGGGTGACGCCTGAACAACGAGTTCTGATGTGCTGCGTCGACAGACCAACATTTCTTATGTGGTTTTGGGGGGCAATGTGGATAGGTGCGGTCCCCGTTCCCGTGTCAACGATGTTGACTGAAAAGGACTACAGGTTCTTAATTGAAGATTCTCGAGCAGTCGGTGTCGCGTTTTCACAAGAGTTCCAAGAGCTCATCGCCTCAGCAGGCACAGATCAACCATTCCTTCGATGGTCACAACTTGACAGCGAGTTCGATATCTCTTCGGACGAAGCGGAGACACCAGAGCCGTATCCGTCCATAAAAGACGACATCGCTTTTTGGCTCTACACCTCCGGTACCACTGGCTTTCCCAAAGGCGCGATGCACCGGCACGCCGATTTGGGGTTCTGCACAGACATGTATGCGGCGGTGGTTCTTGAAATGAATGCCAGCGATGTCGTGTATTCGGTAGCCAAGCTGTTTTTCGCGTATGGACTGGGCAACGCCGGCTATTTCCCTGCCGGCACTGGTGCGAGCGTTGTTTTGAATCCGGGGCGTCCTGTCCCAGAAACCATTGCTGCACACGTGACGACCCACCGGCCGTCGTTGTTCTTCGGCGTTCCGACGTCGTTTGGGCAGCTCTTGAGTTCAGATATTTCCGATGACACTTTCGAGTCGGTCAGGGTTGCCATCTCAGCTGGTGAACCCTTACCGGGTGAGATTCATCGACGGTTCCGGGAGCGATTCGGGGTAGAGATCCTCGATGGATTAGGCACGACCGAATTAGCGCATATCGCGATATCGAATAGACCTGGGGAGTCGGTCGCTAATTCAAGCGGCACCGTAGTTGATGGTTACGAAGTATCGATCCGCGACGAAAATGGTGAAGAGGTCGCGGACGGAGACCCCGGAACCATGCACATAAAGGGCGACTCGGTGATGGTGGGGTATTGGAACAGAACAGCTCAGACTCGGCTTGCTTTGATGGGCGAGTTCTTAGCAACCGGAGACACCTATGTCCGAAATTCTGACGGAACCTACACGTGTCTTGGGCGAACCGATGACATGTTGAAAGTCGGTGGCGTTTGGGTCAGCCCTGCAGAGGTGGAGTCATGCATATTGGAACTCGAACAGGTTTTGCAGGTCGCGGTTGTCGGTGCACAAGACGCGGAAGGACTAATCAAACCGAAGGCGTACGTCGTTTTGGCGGACTCCAATCAGAGCCGCAACGTTGAAACCGAGGTTCAAGATCACGTCCGAACGCGTTTGGCTCCATTCAAATATCCGAGGTGGGTTGAAGTCGTCGAGGAACTCCCACAGACGGCGACCGGCAAAATCAAGAGGTACTTGCTGCGTTCTTAACCTATTGACTGCCGTCGGGGTTCCAAGCGCGAGCGATGGCATGGGGGAGTTCCTCTATCCATTGAATGAGGTCGTGACCGCAAATTCTTTCGGTGAAATGATGAGGGGATTGGTGGAAGTGAAGCCACGCCGCCCATGCTTCCGTTGCTTGATGAAACCCTTGTTCCAACGTACCGGCGCACAGATGCACGAATGGGGCGCCTTCAGGCTCCCAACGGGTTTGCTCACTGGGAGGCATACCAGTGGAATATGCGATGCAATGACCGAATCGTTGCCTATGCATCGAAGCAGTAGCAAGGGCATGACCAGCACCATCGGAACATCCGAATATTGCCCGAAATTCTCGTTGATTGGAAACACCGAACTCGGTCTCGGCCCAAGCCGGAAGCTCATCAACAAAAAATCTTTGGTGGCGATCGAAACGTTGATCGTCGAACCCTGGAAGGTATTCCAGAGCCCGCTCGTTGCCTGTCCTATCCATCGGAGCGGCATGAGGTGCGACAAGAACAACCGGAGGGATGCGTTTTT
>DASCSY010000180.1:0-4312 GCA_034399415.1 Acidimicrobiales bacterium | reverse complement strand
GCTCCGAAGGGGCCCAGGTTCGTTTCGCTACTTCGTCCGGTCCGATGATCGAAGTCTTTACCACTCGGCCAGACACCTTGTTTGGGACCACAGCGATGGTGCTGGCTCCAGAACATCCGCTCGTCGATGCTCTGGTGCCAGAGATGTGGCCGGAAGGCACGTCACAGCGGTGGACTGGAGGTGCGGCGACCCCCCGCGAAGCGGTTGTGAACTATCGCCAACAAGTTTCGGAGATGACTGATCTTGAGCGACAAGAGAACCAAACCAAAACCGGGGTTTATCTAGGGGCTCACTGTTCGGTGCCGGTCAACGGGCTTCAGGTCCCGGTCTTTATCGCTGATTATGTATTGATGGGATACGGCACTGGCGCAGTCATGAGCGTGCCCGGTGAAGACCAACGAGATTGGGATTTCGCAAAAAAATACGGAATAGACATCATTCGAACGGTTGAACCGCCTGCGGATTTTGACGGAGAGGCCTACGTCGGTGATGGTCCGGCAATCAATAGCGATTTCCTAAATGGTCTCTACATCGACGACGCGAAACAAGTCATTATCGATTGGCTTGAACGCGAGGGGTATGGGACCAAAACTGTCACGTACAAGCTCCGGGATTGGCTGTTCTCTCGCCAACGCTATTGGGGTGAACCCTTCCCGATTGTTTACGACGAAACCGGATTGGCGTTGGCAGTTCCAGAAAACCAGTTACCTGTCCAACTTCCGGAGTTAATCGACTGGGCCCCACGGGCTCTAGATGAAGATTCCGAACCGGAACCTCCGCTCGGCCGTGCCAGTGAGTGGGTGACAGCGGCTTACGATCTTGGGAACGGCGAGGCCACCTACCAGCGCGAGCTCAATACGATGCCGCAGTGGGCGGGCTCTTGTTGGTACTACCTGCGATATTTGGATCCGGGTAATGAGGAACAGTTCGTTGATCCGGCTGTCGAGCGCTACTGGATGAGTAATTCCGATGGGGGAATTGGCGGTGTTGACCTTTATGTGGGAGGGGTTGAGCACGCTGTACTTCACCTGCTGTATGCGCGCTTCTGGCACAAAGTCCTCTATGACTTGGGTCATGTATCGGGGCCCGAACCTTTTCAGCGTCTGTACAACCAGGGATATATCCAAGCGGCCGCCTACCAAGACGAGAGAGGTATCTATGTGGACGCCGAACAAGTCGTTGAACAGGATGGTGGTTATTTCTACGAAGGTTCGCCGGTCACCAGAAGTTTCGGCAAGATGGGCAAGTCCCTTAAGAATTCCGTAACACCCGACGAGATGTACTCGGCGTATGGAGCTGACACTCTCCGGCTGTACGAGATGTTTATGGGACCTCTGGACCAAGATCGCCCATGGGAAACGAAGTCAGTAATTGGCTCGCACCGTCTTCTTCAGCGGGTTTGGCGGAATTTGGTTGATGAACATACTGGCGAGATAACAGTCGTTGATAACGCTCCTCCCGATGCGCTTCAACGACTGCTACATCGCACCATCGCGGCAGTTGCGGAAGCGATGGAAGACCTTCGTTTTAATTCGGCTATCGCTCGCATAACCGAGCTCAACAATGAGCTAAGTCGAAGTGCTGCGCCCGTGTCTCGAGAAGTTGCCCAGAACCTGGTGTTGATGCTGGGTCCGCTCGTTCCCCACATAGCTGAAGAGTTGTGGAAACGGCTAGGGAACAGCGGGTCGATTGTTCACGCCCAATTCCCTGAGGCCGACGCAGCGTTCCTTATCGACGAGTCAATCGAGCTGCCGGTCCAGGTCAACGGCAAGGTCCGGAGCAGAATAGTTGTTGCGAGCGACGCAAACGAGACAGCGTTACAGGAAGCAGCTTTGTCCGATCATCGGATCCAAGAGTTACTTAGCGGCACTGAAATTCGAAAAGTGATCGTTATTCCCCAAAAGTTGGTCAACATAGTTGCTAGCTAACGGAGATTCCGTAAGGAGCAACCTCCATAATTTTGCAATGTCCGGAATCAGGTAATGCCGTTGATAGTGCTTCGGCTTGGTCGACCTCAACGAACGCCGCGACGGTGGGCCCTGAACCGCTTAGCCAAGCGGCGCAAGCCCCATGTTCCCAGGCTGAACTGATGGCTTGAGCTGATTCGGGTATGTCGGCCAGTCGCGTAGGTTGATGCAAGTCGTCCTGGCATGCGGAGCGCATAGCTTCTAGATCACCGTTTGCTATGGCGGCAACCAACAACGAACTTCGCGCGACGGCAGTGACGGCTTCGTCAAAGGAAACGGACGAAGGTAGACGGCTCCGAGAAAGATTCGTCGAGGTTTTGTTGTCCGGGATCCAAGCGACAATACGGAGATCCCGAGGGCAAGGAAGCCGCACGACCGATTGGTTATTCGTGACAGTAATTCCGCCGTAGATGGATGAGGCAATGTTGTCGAAGTGACCCTCAAGAGTTCCCGCTTGGATCAACAACTCCGGGAATCGGATTGCACCCGACTGCTGTAGAGAGGCTGCGGCGAGTCCCGCTACTCGAGCAGCTCCAGAAAAGCCCAGGCCTTTTCCAGGTGGGATTGAGGTTTCAGCGAACAGTGGTCCAGCGCCCCCGGCTTCCTTGAAGGACTGCGTAGCTGGGTGATGATCGTCAAGCTCCGCTGCAAGTTCTTGAGGCTCTCCTACGTCTAGATGAAACGGGAGATTGACTGCAACTCCCAGGCAGTCAAAACCGGGCCCAATGTTGGCTGAGGAAGCAGGAACAGTCACGCGCACTCAACGCAGCGTACAGTCGTGCCGTCGGCTGCGAACGCTGCCGGGAAAGCGTGAGTGTTGTGACGCATGGAGGAAAGTTAGCGGCGAAGGCCCTGAAAGCTGCCGGAGTGGAGTGTGTGTTCACTTTGTCGGGTGGGCACGTCATGGGCATATACGACGGTTGCCTGGATGAAAACATTGAAGTCGTTGACGTACGTCACGAACAGGCTGCCGTTCATGCGGCCGACGCGTGGGCCCGCTTGCATCCAGGAAAGGTAGGGGTCGCGATTGTGACAGCGGGCCCTGGCGTGACCGATGGAGTTACCGGTGTCGCAAACGCGTGGAGGGCGAACTCTCCCATTCTGGTGATAGGAGGCCAAGGTCCCTTTCGGCACATGCGTCGAGGGTCGTTGCAGGAAATGGATCACGTTTCACTTATGAAGCCTGTCTCAAAATGGGCTGAATCGTGTTATCAAACCTCACGCATCGCGGAATACATCGAGTCCGGAGTACGTTGCGCGCTGAGCGGAGTGCCTGGTCCGGCGTTCTTGGAGATCCCTACCGATGTTCTCCACGGCAAGATAGATCTCGCGGAAGTCACGGTTCCAGAGTTCAGGGACTACCGGGTTGCTTCAACAGCACCGCGTCACCTAATCACGGCAGCGATTGAACTAGTTAGTCAGGCCGAACGTCCAATGGTGATGGCTGGAACTTCACTCAAGTGGAGTGAAGGTGGTAACCAACTTGCCGCATTTCTTGATGTGACCGGGATTCCTTGCTTCGTCAACGGAATGGGGAGAGGTGAGATTTCTTGGGACCATCCGTCCTTCCTCTCTTTGACGAGAAAGGAAGCTCTGGAAAGCGCGGACCTGGTGATTCTTGCTGGTACCCCTCTGGATTTTCGCATGAAGTTTGGGCGTTCTATTCCGGCGACCGCGTCCATAGTGCAAATGGATTTGGAGCAAACTTTGATAGGGGACAATCGCGCTGTGGATATAGGCCTCGTCGGCAATCTGGGAATGAACTTTGAGTCGATGTGTGAGGAAATGAAAGAACAGGGCACTGCGATTGACGTCTTCGCGTACCGCGATCAGCTCCGCGCGAGAGAAGTTGAGCTTGATGCGGAACGGCGTACCCGAATGGACAGCGACGAGATACCGATTGACCCCCTTCGTCTGTGTAAGGAGATAGCCAACGCGGTGACCGACGACATGATTGTGATCGGGGACGGCGGAGATATCGTCGCTCAGGCATCGAAGGTGATCAACGTGCCGAGAGAAGGCACTTGGATGGATCCAGGTCCTCTCGGCACGCTTGGCGTTGGGATGCCATTCGCCATTGCCGCACAAAAGGCACACCCCGATAAGCGTGTACTCATTGTTTACGGTGACGGATCCTTTGGTCTCAACGGATTTGAATATGACACTGCGGTTCGGTTCGATCTGCCCATTGTCGGAATTGTCGGCAACGATGCGGCTTGGGGCCAGATGATGAGACCGCAAGCGATGTTGTACGGCGAGGATCGCCTAGTAGCGGTTGAACTGAATCGAACGCGTTACGACAAAGTCGTGGAAGCCCTCGGTGGTTATGGAGAACACGTCACCGA
>DASCSY010000179.1:0-4356 GCA_034399415.1 Acidimicrobiales bacterium | reverse complement strand
ACCAGCTTCTTCGGACCGGGCCAATCCCTGGGCCCGGGACTCAACAGTCAAGACGCCGAAGGCGATTGGGACTCCCGTCTCTAGCTGTACCGCTTGCACACCGGTTGCCACCGCATCAGAAACAATTTCATAATGAGTGGTTTCGCCTCGAACCACCGCGCCAACAGCGATAATTGCATCAAATGCCGCTGATCGCGCCAGCGCTTGGCACGCTAAAGGAATTTCAAAACATCCAGGCACCGAGACGCTTTCGGCAATGTTCGCATCGACCATCGCCAAACCCCGCTCAACGCCGTTAAGTAGGCGGATGACAATCTCCGAGTTCCACAAAGCACTGACAACGGCTATCCGAAGGCCCTTGCCACTCAACCCATCGGGAGGGGAAGCTCGTTGGTCGTCGCTCGCCATAGCCAAAACGTTATCGAAGGCGACATCAGTTCCCATTGACCACCTAACGTCGAATCATGATCTTGTCAGCCGAGCAGGAAGCAATTCGCCTTGTAGCTAGAAAATTTGCCGTTGGTGAGATCGCCCCGCACGTGCGCGAGTGGGAAGCCTCAGGCGGTCCCCCGCGAGATCTATATCGACAGATGGGGCAGCTGGGACTGATGGGCATGATCATCGACCCTGTTTACGGCGGGTCGGGCCTGGATTTCGTTTCATACGCCCTTTCCATCGAGGAAATCGCTGCAGTCGACGGCGGGATCAGCAACATGATGGCAGCCAACAACTCGCCGGTAGCGCTCGCCATAGAGCGTTACGGTTCACCTGACCAACGACAGCGATTCTTACCCCGGCTCTGTTCAGGCGAGTGGCTCGGTTCGATCCACCTAACCGAACCCCACACCGGCTCAGACGCTTCTGCAATTTCCACACGCGCGACACGAGATGGAGACCAATACGTACTCGACGGACACAAAGCCCTCATTACCGCTGGATCATCCGCAGACGTTGCAATGATCGTTGCTGTAACCGATTCCGCAGCCAACAAATCTGAGATCAGTGTTTTCATCACGTCGACGGATAATCCCGGTTACCAGGTAGTTAGTACTGAACGAAAACTCGGTCACCGAAC
The DNA here is from genome assembly GCA_034399415.1 of Acidimicrobiales bacterium. Taxonomy (GTDB): domain Bacteria; phylum Actinomycetota; class Acidimicrobiia; order Acidimicrobiales; family Poriferisodalaceae; genus UBA2110. Next base: position 3,281 of record DASCSY010000179.1, on the reverse strand, counting down.
CAACGACACATGCCAAATTCGTTTTGACGCTATGCGAATCCCTGCCACAGATCTTTTAGGAGCGGAAGGGCGCGGTTTGGCGATCGCACTTGAAGGGTTATCGCTGGGGCGAATCGGCGTAGCAGCACAATCGGTCGGCGGCGCCCGACAGGCGCTCCAGCTATCGAAACGGTACGCAGATGAGCGTGAGACCTTTGGGAAGCCGATTTTCGAACATCAAGCTATAGCTTTTCAGCTCGCGGAAATGGCTACCGAAGTAGAGGTTGGTCGGCAGATGTATCTACACGCAGCCGACCTGCATGATCACGCCCTTGACTCAGCAACAGCGGCTTCGATAGCAAAGCTGTTTGCTTCAGAAATGGCTGAACGAGTTGCTTCGCGCGCCATTCAGATCCACGGCGGCGCCGGATTCCTCGAAGATCATTTGGTTGAGAAGATTTACCGAGACGTTCGTGTCTACCAAATATACGAAGGCACATCAGAAGTTCAAAAGCTTCTAATCTCTCGTCAGCTCGATTCCCTCGATATGTGACCATCCGGGTCTGACCTAGGCTGCGGAGGTGACTTCTGTACGTGTCGCCGTGGATATAGGCGGAACCTTCACCGACGTTGCTCTCGAGATCGAAGATCGTCTAATAACCAAAAAGCTTCTTACGACGTCCCAAGCGCCGGCCGGCGCGGTACTGGAAGGCGTCACCCACGTATTGAGAGAAGCATCGCTCGCTCCCAGCGACGTTGATGTCTTTGTTCATGGCACCACCCTCGCGACCAACGCCCTAATCGAAAGACGAGGCGCAAAAACGGCGCTACTGACGACAGCTGGAATGCGTGATTCCATCGAAATGGCCCACGAGAATCGGTTCGAACAGTACGACCTAGCGATGATGAGACCCGACCCGCTCGTGCCTCGAGATCGTCGCATCGGCATCCCCGAGCGTCTCTCTTCAACAGGCGATGTGCTGTTGACGCTGGATGAGGACCTACTAGCGGCGAAGGTAGTGGCGTTGCGCGACGAGGGCGTTGAAAGCATCGCTATCGGCTTTTTACATAGTTACCTGGATTCCCGCCATGAGATTCTGGCTAGGGGCATTGTCGAGTCGTTGTGCCCCGATGTCGCGGTGACACTTTCAAGTGAGGTTTGCCCAGAAATTCGCGAATATGAACGGTTTTCGACGGCCTGCGCAAACGCATACATTCAGCCCCTCGTAGCTGAATACCTAAATGATCTGGAATCGCGGCGCAGAGAGCTCGGAATGCGTTGTCCAATGCTGTTGATGCAGTCGGGTGGTGGCCTGGGAACGCTCGATGACGCCCTCCGTTTCCCGGTAAAACTTGTTGAGAGCGGACCGGCAGGCGGCGCTCTCCTCTCTGCGGAACTCGCTCGCTCATTTCAAATCGACCGGGCGCTGAGTTTCGATATGGGGGGAACGACAGCGAAACTGTGCATCATCAACGGAGGTCAACCCCGGACCTCAAGGGAATTCGAAATAGGCCGGGAGTACCGCTTTCTCGCTGGGAGCGGCATACCTCTACGGCTACCGGTTATCGAGATGGTCGAAATCGGCGCGGGAGGCTCCTCAATTGCTCGGCTAGATGATCTCGGCCGAATTTCTGTTGGCCCGCTAAGTGCCGGCAGCGATCCCGGACCTGCCTGTTATGGCCGAGGTGGGATCTCGCCGACCGTCACCGACGCCGATGTTGCTCTTGGTCGCATCCTGCCGGATCGGTTTGCCGGGGGCGACTTGACCTTCACCAAAGAAGCTTCCTTCACCGCAATCGAATCTTCTCTAGTGACAGACGATGGGTTTGATCTCGATACCGCGTCACTGGGGATAGCCGAAGTCGTAGACGAAAACATGGCGACAGCCGCCCGGGTCCACGCAATCGAACAAGGGTGCGACATCACCAAAGGAACTCTCATCGCCTTTGGTGGAGCAGCTCCCCTCCACGCCGTCCGTGTTGCCGAAAAACTCGGTATCGAGGACATCCTGATACCTAGCGGCGCTGGTGTCGGGTCCGCAATAGGGTTCCTCCACGCTCCCGCGTCGCACGAAAACGTCCGAACGCGACATCTTCGACTCGATGATCTCGTAGTGGAAGAGCTGTCCTCAATGCTCACAGAAATGCTCCAAGAAGCAGAAGATGTGGTCCGAAGAGCAGCAAAACACGCAGAGCTAACACGCGGCGCTAAGGCGTTCATGCGCTATAGGGGTCAGGGCCATGAGATAACAGTCGATCTGGACCTTCATGAGATTTTCCAAACGCCGGCGCCTGACGCGTCACACCTTCAAAAAGTATTTGAGGAGGCGTTTGTTGATGAATACCGCCGCCTCTACGGAAGGGAAATAACGGGTCTCGCCGTCGAAGCCCTCAGCTGGGTAGTTACTGTCACCTCCGTTGAGGAGGAACGGCCTCTCGAAAAGACCGAACGACCTCTCCCAACCGCTACCGATCTGCCAACGGTGTTGGTTTCAGATATCGCCACGGGAGTGAGTGGTCCGGCATCCGTAATCGATCGCAATCACCTCGCAAAAGTCCGAATTGAAGGCCCCGCGCTCATAGTGGAAGACCAAACAACCACGGTCCTTCCCGCCAATTACGAGGGATGGCTCACAGAGAACGGGCACCTCCAAGTTCGCCGTCAGAAAGCGACGCTCAACCACAACGACCGCGAAACCTCACACAAACTGAAAGATCTACAGCGAGACATCATGTGGAATCGATTGATCGCTGTTGTGCAAGAACAAGCGACGACACTCGTCAGATCCGCTTTCTCCACATCAACGCGAGAAGCTGGTGATCTGTCAGCTGGTGTCTTCGATCCCCAAGGTCGAATGTTGGCGCAGTCAATCACTGGGACACCCGGGCATGTGAATTCAATGGCGGCCTCGGTCCAACACTTCATTGACGTCTTCCCCGCCCACACCATGCGACCCGGAGATATCTACCTCACCAATGACCCATGGAAAGGGACCGGTCATCTATTCGACATAGTGGTCGTCACACCAGTTTTTCGACAGGACCAAATTGTTGCCTTATTCGCATGCACCAGCCATGTCGTCGATATAGGCGGCGTCGGCTTCAGTTCAGCGTCCCGCGAAATCTTCCACGAGGGCCTGCAGCTGCCAATAATGCGTTTCGCCGTCAACGAAATATTCGACCCCAATGTTGTTGCCATCATCGAAGGAAACGTCCGCGACAGTGTGCAAGTCATGGGTGACATCTATTCCCTAGCTGCATGCAACCGTGTCGGGGCGGACCGTCTACTTGAAATGATGGCC
>DASCSY010000178.1:0-4441 GCA_034399415.1 Acidimicrobiales bacterium | reverse complement strand
ACTCGTTCCTGACGAGGTGATTAATTCGGGCCGGGTTGTGTTGTTAGTCGTCGACGGTCTGGGCTGGAACCAACTTGAACGAAACAGGGAACGTCTTCCTTGTCTTAATTCAGCGTCCTCAACAGCGATCGTGACGGTAGCGCCAAGCACAACGGCCACCGCTCTAACCTCACTTTCAACCGGCGTGGCACCAGGAGAACACGGAGTCGTCGGATACAAGGTGAGAACGCCGCATGGGCTGCTGAATTGTTTACGGTGGACCATTGGTGCGGCGGCTGCCACCTTCGAAATCCCACCGATTGACTTTCAGCCGGTCGAACCCTTTCTCGGCGCTCGGCCACCTGTAGTGACGCGAGCTGAGTTCGAAACCACAGGATTCACTCAAACTCATCTGCGAAACGGGAAATTTTGTGGCTGGTGGTCACCAGCGACCCTCGTAACTGAAATTGTTGACCAAGTGAACCGAGGGGAACCCTTCGTCTATGCCTACTACGACGGGCTCGACAAGATTGCTCATGTCTACGGACTTCAACAGCACTATCTTGACGAGTTGCAATTCATTGACGCCCTTGTAGCCCGGATTGTCGATGAACTGCCCGACGATGTCACAATCTTGGTCACCGCTGACCACGGAATAGTTGAAGTCGGCGATAACGTCATCGAGCTGGATTCTGATTTAGTGCACAGAACCTCGAGTACCTCGGGCGAGGCGCGCTTTCTTTGGCTCCATGCGAAGAACGATGCGACCCAAGATCTCTTGGAAGCATCTGCAGTCCATTCAGACGTCGCCTGGGTTGTTGGAATTGAACAAGTGCTTGACGAGCAGTGGTTCGGACCCTTTGTTACGCCAGAAGCAAGGGCGAGATTGGGGGATGTGGCTCTGGTAGCACGAGAGCCGGTAGCGCTCCTAGATCCCCGACTTCCCGATTCATCAAAGCTGGTGGGCAGACATGGGTCACTGACTCGGGAAGAAATGCTCGTACCCTTTTTGAGGTTCTCTATTTGATTTCAGGATGCGACGCGACGTCGCGCCGGTAGAATTGCTCCATGGTCGAGCAACAACCGAGCTCTCCTCTCGAATCGCCTTCCGGCGTCGTCGAAGACGACGTTGAATTGATTGAACCGGATCACGCCTCTGTTGCTGAAGAAGAGCCGCCTGCGATTTCTGAACCGGCCAAGGTGATGCGCATCGGCTCCATGATTCGAACGTTGCTTGACGAGGTACGCGAAGCCGACCTTGATGAGGCAAGTCGCGACCGTATGAGAGAAATATATGAACAGTCGGTAAACGAACTTTCGGAGGCGCTGGCTCCTGAGCTCCGAGAGGAGCTAGAACGCCTAGCTCTGCCGTTTAGTTCCGACACCCCGTCAGAAGCTGAACTGCGGGTTGCTCAAGCTCAACTGGTCGGATGGTTGGAGGGATTATTCCATGGCATCCAAGCTGCCGTAGCCGCACAGCAGATGATGGCTCAACGGCAACTTATGGAGATGCGTCAAGGCGCTTTACCACCCGGACTCGTGGGCGGTGGTGGCCCCGATGTGAGCGCTCAAGGCTCACGACCCGGAGGGGTTTATTTATGAGAGGTATCACCGTTTTGCTCAATGGCCGTTCATCGGCTGGACTGGTAAGCCGACGACGCCTACGTATGAAGGAAACTTCCTGATGGCTCTGACTGTCGAAACGAAAGACTGCACTGCTCTGAGCGATGCTGAAATTGAAGAGATGGCCGACCTCATCGACGACGAACCTGTCGTTTTCGATGTGGGGGAGTTATCTAAGCAAAGAGATGCCTGGGTACTAGTTACACAGGTGCGAGACGGAAACAAACTCGCGGCATATGGGTTTTGCACGCTTGAACGCGTTGGCGGGGACCCAACTGTATTGATTGGAGTAGCTGCTGTGCGACGCACCAGCCGTCGCGAGAGTGCCTTAAAGGCAATGGTCACAGACCAGATGCGCCGAGCAGTGTTGGCGTTTCCGGATGAGGATGTCCTCGTAGCTTCACAGATGGCCGACCCCGCCGCATTTGATGCGTACAAACTGCTCAGTCGCGTGGTGCCCCGACCCGGATATGAAGCAAACGGCGAAGATAGAGCGTGGGGACGGCGGCTGGCGAAACGTTTTGACGTGCGTGGGGAATACAAAGCAAAAGAATTCCGTGTGTACGGCGAGGGCTCACCGTCGTTGGTTCTGAACCACTGTTCCTCGAAACCCGAAGCCATGGATGCAGCAGTAGTAGCCCTTTTTGATGGGCATGAGGCATCCAAGGGTGACGCCTTGGTCGCTTTTGGATGGGCAACACGCGAGAAACTCGCAAAATTACTCTGACTCTGCGACGTAACTTGTGGACTTCGCAGATCTAAGTCGCAAGCGCCGGATGACGAGGTCGTTTCGGTCCGACCTTGTATCAGCAAGCGTCTTAGACCGCGTCTTAGAGCGGGGGCGTAGAGTCCCATCAGCGGGGAACAGCCAAGGCTATGACTTTGTAGTCCTTGAAGGAGAACAGACTGCTCTGTACTGGGATGTCACCTTGCCACACAAACGGAGGGAAGCGTTTCGCTGGCAAGGCCTCCTACTCGCCCCAGTTCTCGTGACTATCTGGGCGGACCCGCAGGCGTACCTTCGCCGCTACAGCCGCCCCGATAAGACCGAGACAGGCTTAGGCACAAGTCTCGATGCATGGTCGACGCCTTATTGGCTGATAGACGGCGCTTTTGCGGCTATGGCTTTACAGTTCGCCGCGATCGACGAAGGTCTAGGTGTGCTCTTTTTCGGGATGTTTGAGCACGGCGAAGCAGTCGCGAAGGCTTTAGGGGTTCCAAGTGATCGATTGCCGGTGGGCACCATTGCCGTGGGCTGGCCAGACCTGGAAACTGAAGAGACCGGCCGTTCAGCGAACCAGGAGCGACGACCACTCAACGGAACGATCGATAGCGTTGTCCACCGTGGCGGTTGGTAAATAGTTCCGATCGTGAGAAGAGGTAACGGTGACTGGCGAAAGCAAAGAGTTCGGATACGAGGCTGTTACCGAACTGTTTCACCGTTACCTAACTGGTCTGATACTCGCGATTGTGGTTGAACTAGGCGAGGACAGAGCCGCCGATGTGGTGAAGGCATTGTTTCGCCGGCAGCAGGAGGAACGTTTCCTTCCCGGATTGGAAAAGTTGGGCCTCACCGATGAGTCGGATGCCGTTGCATGTGCCAAATACCATTTCCTCTCCAACATCGTTGGAGGGGTTTCAGTTACATATGTGGAAGAGTCCAATACCAAAGCCTGGATTCGATACTTGCCACCGCGCTGGATCTTTGATGGCACTGCCATCGCTGCTATCCCCACCCAAGTTGCTCGGGCGATGTTGTGGGGTTGGCATGCGAACAACGGAGTGTTGTTGGGTAATCCGAGTTTGGGGTTCGTATGCACAGGCCAGACGATGGATGGCGCGGCCGGGCTTGAGGGCTATTACATACAGGAAAACAGACTCCTTGAAGCCGACGAACGGCTCAGGTTTCGTTTCGGGGAAAGCTGCCCTCCCATCAACGAAGAGGCCCTGCCCAAATTGGACCACCAGGAATGGCCTGATGAGCGTCTCAGTAAAGCAGCTCGCAACTATTCAATGGACTACATCAGAAATATTGTTCCTGTGATGTGCGAGGAATTGGGTCCACTGGTTGCCCAAGGAGTTTTGTACCGGACTGGCCGCAAGATCGGAATGCAATATTCGGAATCAGTTCGGACAATGCTGGGCTTGGATAATCCGGTCGAAGTCCTCGAAGCACTCTTTCGCGCCCAAGGTGACGAAATTTCAGGCGACGGAAACGAGATTTCACAAACCACCTGGAAGTTGATGAATGGTTTAGAAGAAGAAAGCTTGCCCGAATGGATGGACGGGCTCCGAGGACTGTGGGAGGGCGTTGTATGTGTCACCCATCCGACTATGCGACTTGATCTAATCGAGCGTCTCGATGTAGGAGGCGAGAGCTTCCAGTGGCGTTTTTCTTTGGCCTCGGAGCCCTCCAGATATTAGGAGTTGAACGCTTCCAAGGTAGGGGTGAGTTCGTCGAGATAGCGGAGCGTCTCGTCTGCCGACGGCAGGTCGAAGCTCACAGGAGTGAAGACAAACTGGGTCACGCCTGCCGAGGCATATTGTTCAAGTCGTTGCAGTTGGGGGCGCCCCCAGATGTACAGGCTGATAGGAATTGATGGGCCGTCGCGACCCGCTTCATCGGCGAGGCCCCGAAATAATTCGATTCCCCCCAGCACGTCCGGTTTGCCATCGACATTCATTACGCCAACGTCGATAGGCGCCCATTCGTCGGCGTATTCAGCGGCGTGTTGTATGCCGAGCGGTCCGGCGTTTCCCAAGGCGATTGGTACTGTTCCCCCTACGGGTTTTGGGAATACCCACGAGGGGGAGTATCGGTCCCAGGTACCTTGGAAAC
>DASCSY010000177.1:0-4492 GCA_034399415.1 Acidimicrobiales bacterium | reverse complement strand
AGGCTTTGCAAAACAATGTTCTTCGAAACCAAAGGAAAACGATATGTGTGGTATTCATATGAGAGCTGTTAATACATATGGTGGTTGGTCGCTTGGTTTGTATTGTGATCCAAAACCAGAAAACCATCTATTTAAATGCGGTGGACGGGCAGCGGATGGGGGTGTCGCTAATTCAGTCAAACGCTTCAGGTTGGGGCGCTCTAGCGTTTATGCCTAAGACAGGGATATCTCTCCACAACAGAGGGATTGGATTTTCGACGGACTCGAATTACCAATCGGCTTACGGTCCGGGTCGTCGCCCTCCTCACACCCTCGCCCCGACCTTGGTGGAGAACTTCGACGGAACTCTCAGAGCTGCCGTCGGAACGATGGGTGGAGATTCGCAGCCGCAAATAGTTCTTCAGTTGCTCGCCAGACTCCTCGCCGTTGAGCAAAGTCCAGCAGAGGCTTTGTCGGCCCCTCGGTGGCGATTCGCAGGCTCCAATCCGACCGGATTTCATACTTGGGCTGATCCCGGGGAAATTGTGCTCGAACTTGAAGGTTCAGCGGCGTCCATGGAAACGCCGCTGACTGGACTGGGTCACGTCGTTCGTTCCATGCCGCCACACAACAGCGCTTTCGGGCACGCGCACATAATTGAGGTACAGGACGGTGGGTTAGCTGGAGCGGCGGAACCTCGGGCCTTAACCGGTGGAACTGCAGGGTATTAATTAGGTCCCAGCTCTGGTTGCGATCCGAATACGTGCAGCGGCCTGGTCGACCAATTTCGCATTTGTGTCGAGTTAGTTCGGTTGAACGCTCTCGCAAGTTGCTTTCAGCGGTTGTTCCAATCAACCTGGGTTCTACTCAGGAAGGAAGTCATGGCCTTCTTGCTGTCTTCAGTCCCCGAAGCCAGTATTTGTGTCCGGTTTTCCATGTCAATCCCCGCTCTTAGGCTCGGGATTTCAAGGTTTGACCACATGACTTCTTTTGTCATCCACACCCCGAAGGGGCTATTGCTCTCTATCTCGGCGGCCACTGCTAAGCACGTATCGATGAGCTCATCGTCAGAAACGACGTTGCTGACGAGACCGATCCGGTTGGCTTCCTCTGAATCAACAACTCGGCCGGTGAGCATCAATTCCCACGCACGCGAGGCACCAATCAGTCGTGGCAGCATCCAGCTGACTCCAATGTCGCAGCCAGAGACTCCAAGGCGAACGAACGCGGTACCGAACTTCGCTGAAGTGCTGCAATAACGGATGTCGCTAGCGCAGGCGATGGCAAATCCTCCGCCCGCCGCTGCGCCGTTGATTGCCGCAATGATCGGCTGACGCACATCTCGCATGTGATGAACAATCTCGGCGATGTGTTGCTGCACAGCCATACCCTGCTGCTGCTGGCCGAATGTCTCTGTTCCGGGAATAGTTCCGAATCCCGTTAAATCAAGTCCCGCACAAAAGCCTCGTCCGGCGCCGGTAATGATGATGGCTCTGGTTTCGTGGTGATTATCGGCTCGATCCAATGCGTCGTGTAAATCATCGACGAGGCCGAGCGTGAGTGCGTTGAGGCGTTCTGGCCGGTTCAGCGTGATTCGAGCGACGCCTGACTGCGGAGAGTCGACAACAATATTTTCGTAGGACTGTTCCATGGTTTCGCTTCACTTGTCGGAGGTTGAACACTACAGCGCGAAATGTTCTTGGGTTAGAAGCTGTCTGTGCCGTCAGAGATCTGGATCCGACCTGGACCATGGCTCAGTGCGTTTATGCAAGCAGCGCGAGCTGCCTCCATCAAATCTTCTCCGTCCATGGCGTGAGAGGGGTAGCACGCGACTCCAGCGGAGAGGCTCACAACATCTCGGGAAGGGGCTTCCGCACTAGCTTGCCGGATCCTGTTGGCAGCCCATACGGCCCCCGACTCAGATGTGTCGTCTAATAGAGCTACAAGTACGCCCCCGCCCAGGCAGCAGACCGTGTCTGATTCTCTAAGGGTGTTAGTGATGACTCGTGAGGTGACTCGCGTTGCGTGTTCGCGGATGTAAGGGGCGAACGAGTCGTAGTCGTCGATTTCGAAGAAAACGACTGACACGGGTTTGAGGGTTCGTCTGGCTAGAGCAACTTTTCGATCGAGCATGACGGTGAGCACACGAGCGTCGGGTAGACCGGTGATGGTGTCGGTGATTGAATCCATATTGGTTTCAGGTCCACGCATCAAGCCACGCTCCTTGTCGTAAAACCGTGGTCACAAGCGACGCAGGTCTGATGAGTAAGAGTGCCAGAGGACGCCGAAGACGACAAGAGCGGGACTATGGTCCCTACATGCTTATTGCTCGACATCGCCGTGATAATTCCGTTCGTATCGCTCTCGTAGACGGGGAAGAACTCATCGATCTTGAAACTGAACACGATGATCTCCCAGGGTTATTGGCTTCTGGAGTACCGATAGGAGATCTGGCTTGGGGGCAGCGAACCTCTTTGTCTGAAGCCCAACTTCTCTCCCCTGTTGGGGCTCCGCCTGCGATTCTTGCCGTGGGGTTGAACTACCGAGCTCATGCCGAAGAAGGTGGCAGAGAGGTACCCACAACCCCAGTCATTTTCACTAAACATCACAACTGCATCGTCGGGCCAGGCGCGGGAATTCATATTCCGGAGGTGGCATCGGAGATGGTGGACTACGAAGGCGAGTTAGCGATCATCATTGGCCGACGATGTCGTCACGTTCCGAGGGAAAGAGCAGAAGAGGTAATTGCTGGCTACAGCATTATGAATGACGTCAGCGTTCGCGATTGGCAGCGGGCGAGTCCGACGATGCTCATGGGAAAGTCCTGGGATACCCATGGACCCTTGGGCCCGTGGGTGGTTAGTGGCGACTCATTGGATCCGCACAATCTGCAACTGACCACGCGCGTGAACGGAGAGGTGCGCCAAGATTCCAACACTGATGATTTGATCTTCGACTGTTTCGACATCGTTCATCATCTTTCGACCGCTTTCACCTTGGAAGCTGGAACCGTCATCGCCACCGGCACCCCTGCGGGAGTCGGTCTGTTTTGGGATCCCCCCAAGCTGCTATCACCTGGAGACGAAGTTTCGATAACAATTGACGGAATAGGTACGCTCACCAATCCGGTGATCAGTGAGCCAGACACCCAGCTTCTCTAAGGCAAAAGAACTTTGGGGATATCGACGACCTTTGCCCGCAGGTATTCACCTAGCGCTTTAGCCTGAGGGTCTTGCCTGGTTGATGCGGCTACACCTTCTTCAAGTAATCCATGAAAGATGAAGTTGAGGCTCCACAAGTTGGGCAGGTCAAATCGCTCGATGCGTCGATCTGCGGCTTCGGGCATTAGCGATTTGAGTCGGCCGATGGTCAAAAAGTCGCTCAACCAGACAAATGCCTCGGGAGTTCGCGCAAAAACGCCGAGATTTGCATTCGGTCCTTTGTCGCCCGATCGGGTTCCGAACAGTGTTCCGAGCGGTGCAGAACGCGTCACTCCTTGAGGAAGGTCCGGGAGCGCTACTTCCAGAGGCTCGATATCGGGTGCCGGTGCCGACGGGGTGTTATCTATGACGGTGCGCTTACCTCCGACGACGACATCCATCGGCGCAAGCGTCGAATCCAACAGGGTTGGCCAATAAACGCCGAATGGCTGCCCGGGGCCTGGTCCACCCGCGGTTCCGAACATTCCCGGAATAGAGCACAGACCTATTTCCGTTCCAGCATTGGAGAATGCTCTGCCAACTTTGCGTTCATCAGGGTCTTTGACGATGATTTTGTAGACAGCCACCGCTTCTTCGTTCGTAGCGGGATTGGTCTTGTGGGTGGGTAGAAATTTCCGCACCACGGTCTCGTAGTCATCTGGACTGTAGGGGCAGCTATTCCAAAACTGGCGTTCGATGAGTTCAGCTTTCTCTTCTATGTCTAGCCCGGTGAGGCCGACCGATATTTGGTTACGGAAGCCTCCTTGATAGTTCATGGCAACCTTGAGTTCTTCGGGTGCGGGTTCTCCGCGAGTTCCGAAAATTCTGACGCGATCCTTCTCGACCTGTTCGAGTTGGATGGTGTCGAACCTGCTGACTACGTCGGGATTGAAATAGCGTTCGCTTTGAATCTCATAGAGAAGTTGAGAGGTGATCGTTCCAATTGAAACTTCGCCGCCGGTCGCATCGTGCTTGCCAATGATCGAGCTTCCATCTTCGAACACTTCAGCCCAAGGAAAGCCCGGGTAGGTGAGATCCTCTATCTCAGTGAAGAACGAATAGTTGCCGCCAGTGGCCTGCCCTCCACATTCAATTACGTGTCCGGCGACAATCGCTCCAGCTAAAGAGTCCCAGTGATCGCGTTCCCAGCCGTGATACCACGCTGCAGGTCCCGCTACTACCGCGGCATCTGTCGCGCGGCCGGTAATTACGATGTCTGCCCCTTGGTTCAACGCTTCAACAATTCCCCAACATCCGATATATGCGTTTGCTGTAACAATCCGGTCGGCGAGTTCGCCCAGTGGTTCTCCGGT
>DASCSY010000176.1:0-4492 GCA_034399415.1 Acidimicrobiales bacterium | reverse complement strand
AAAAACCTCAGCACGAACGTTTGTCAAAAGGTGCGGTGACCAACTAAGACATCCCTATGGGCGTACCCAGAAGTTGATTTGGGTAGCCAGGGTCGAAACCCTGACAACAAGCCGGTCCACGGTCGGCTGGAGCCTCAACAGGTCGTTGTGAAAAGATATTGGCGGCAAGAGGTGACAACGAAGCCGCTCTGTTGAATCCAGGGAGATCCACAATGAACCAAAAGAAGTTAGGTGAGCTATCCAAAAAAATCATGGGAGCTTATGAAGGGGCCCTCGTTTCAGGAATGGTTTATCTAGGTGACGAGATGGGTCTCTATAGGGCTATGGACGGACGGGGTCCTATGACGAGTGGCGAAGTCGCGTCTCAAGCCGGACTACACGAGCGTTTTGTGCATGAATGGCTATGTCTTCAAGCCGCTGTCGGTCTCGTTGAATATGAGGGCGACGGGATGTTCCATCTCTCGGCCGAAGCTGGAGTCCTCCTGGCACACGAAGACGACCTTCGCTCAATGGCGCGCTGGTTCGACAATCTTCCCCAACGCACAGCACTGCTCTCAGAGATTCCCCGCTCATTCAAGACCGGTGTAGGTATCTCCTGGGCAGACACCGAACGCGGTGGAACTTCAGGACGAGTGCAGTGGATGGAGCGGCTACTTCGGCCCTGGTATGAGCAGGTACTCGTTCAGAGTGTGCTGCCCGAACTCGACGGCCTCATCGACGACCTGAACGACGGAGCACGAGTTGCCGATGTGGGGTGTGGAAGCGGAGTGGCCGTTGTCACGATGGCAGAAGCATTCCCACAGTCAGACTTTCACGGTTGGGAAATCGCACCCCTTGCACTAGATCGTTGTCGAGAGAACGCAATACAGGCGGGAGTGACAAACGCGACGTTTCACGACGTTCGTGACGGAGGTCTACCAGAAGACGGCAGCTTCTCGTTTGTAGCCACTTTCGACTGTGTTCACGACATGACCTCACCGGATGATCTAGCTACAGCCATCTACAAATCGTTGAATTCAGAAGGTCGTTGGCTCATTGTGGATCCGACAAGTAAAGGAAGTCTGGAAGAAAACTTGAAACTGCCACTCGCGGTGTTTGGGTACGCAGCCTCCGTTGCCGGTTGCCTGCAGTCAGGGATGAGTGAATCTGGGGGAGCTGGGCATGGCGTATTCGGATTGCCGGCCCCAGCGATGCAACAACTTACTGAGCGAGCCGGCTTTTCCCAGTTCCGTCAACTGGATATCGATCACGCTATGAACAGCTATTACGAAGTTCGCCCCTAAGACCGCGCGACCAGTGTTGGTGGTACCCACACAACGAAGTTCTCCATCATAGAAACCAGTATTCCAACCCAAGAAAGGAATTGACGCATATGTCTAACGGTAAACGACTGACCTCGACCGTCACCTCAGAATCGACGGTCCGTCTAGATATTGAAGAATTTGAGATACCTTCCCCAGGCCCAGACGAAGTTCTCCTTGAGGTCGAGGCTTCACCAATCAACCCGAGTGACCTGGGGATGCTCTTAGCGGGAGCGGATATCTCGACCGTTTCGAAATCAGACACCGGTCTTATCCTGTCGCTTCCCGAAGGAACCATCGACGCCCTCACCGGTCGGCTCGATGTACCGATGCCGGTAGGAAATGAAGGAGCCGGTGTAGTGATCGACGCGGGAACCTCAGACGAAGCCCAGGCGCTCCAAGGGCAGGTTGTTGCCGCGCTCGCAGGTGGAATGTATGCCACTCATCGCCTAGTGAAAGCAAGGGACTGCCTGGTCCTCGAACAAGGCACTGAAGCCATTGACGCCGCATCATGTTTCGTGAACCCGCTTACAGCCTTAGGTATGACCGAAACCATGCGACTTGAAGGCCACTCAGCGCTCATTCACACCGCCGCCGCTTCGAATCTAGGTCAGATGCTGAACCGCATATGTATCGACGATGGGATCGCTCTCATCAATATCGTTCGACGTGAAGAACACATCAAACTTCTGAACTCACAAAGCGCGGAGTATGTCGTCAACTCCAGTTCCGTTGATTTTCGCGAGGTACTGGTCGCCGCTATCGCAGAATCCGGTGCAACCATTGGCTTTGACGCGGTTGGAGGCGGTGAATTGACCACGGAGGTACTTCACGCAATGGAAGTGGCAGCAAACTTGAATGATGGCGAATACAGCCGCTACGGATCGACCACTCATAAGCAGATGTACATATACGGCGGACTAGACCGAGGGCCAACCATGCTTCGAAGAAACTACGGGATGGCTTGGGGTCTGGCGGGCTGGTTGCTCCCTAATTTCTTAGCTAAAATAGGACCGGAACGTAGCAATGAATTGCGTCAGCGCGTAGCGGCGGAACTGACCACAACCTTCGCCAGTTCGTACAGCGACAAGGTGTCCTTGGAGTCAGTCCTCGACATAGACGGCATGAACAACTACTCCCAAATGAGCACTCAAGGGAAAAGCCTTGTCTGTCCACAACTTTGAAGAAGCAGACACCGTCACACCAGTCTTAACGTCGTCTTCCCAGAAATGTTTGCCAACATGGACGTCCGGCTGAAGCTGTTGCCGTTCAGGCGCTAAATATGTATCTGGCTACTCCAGCAAACGCATCTCATCTATGGGTACGCTTCCCTCAGCACAGGCCTGGTTCAAGTTCGGAGAGACGACGGGAGCAAAGCTCATGACTGATCAGATGATTGCCGAGACTACGCCCGAAAACGTTTCGGACGTGACTACTGAGCCCGATTACGAAGTCGTGGTCATTGGCGCAGGAGTGGGAGGTCTCTACCAGATCAAAAGACTCGTCGACCTCGGGGTAAGGGCAACGGTTCTTGAAGGCGACGACGACCTAGGCGGCACCTGGTACCGAAATCGGTATCCCGGAGCTCGTTTCGATTCGGAAAGCTTCACCTACGGATACTCGTGGGATAAAGAACTGTTAGAAGAGTGGCACTGGATAGAGATGTTTTCGCCACAACCCGAGACACTAAAATATTTGAACTTCGTGGCGGACAAGTTCGAGTTACGCGAACACCTGCAATTCAACTGCTACGTCGAGCAGATGGTCTTTGAGGAGTCTTCATGTAGTTGGGTTATCCACCTGCGAGACGGGCGGAAGATGACCGCGCGTTTCGTCTTGACGGCAATAGGACCCTTATCGGTGCCCACGATGCCTCGTATCGAAGGAGTCGATAGTTTTGAAGGAGAGTCGTTCCACACCTTCCACTGGCCGATTGAGCCGGTCGAACTAGCGGGCAAGCGAGTTGCGGTGATCGGTACCGGTGCGACCGCAATACAGCTAATTCCCGAGGTGGCGAAGGAAGCCGAAACTCTGACGGTGTTCCAACGCAGAGCGAATTGGGCGGCGCCACTCAACAATCGGGATATTTCTGAGGAGGAAATGGCCGACATCCGAAAGCGTTACGACGAAATCTTCGCCGCCTGTGCCCGAACCCCAGGCGGTTTCGAACATGAACCCGACCGACGTGGTTTCTACAGCGTTTCTCGTGAAGAACGGCTTGAGCTGTGGGACCGGCTCTATGACGGGCCCGGGTTCGGAATTTGGTTACAAAACTTTGTTGAAATCTTTATGGATGAGGACGCCAACGCCGAATTCTCTGATTACATCGCCGAGCGAACCCGTCGACGCGTCAACGATCCGCAACTAGCTGAGAAGCTCATCCCCAAAGACCACGGATTCGGAATTCAGCGCGTTCCCCTTGAAACCAACTATTTCGAGGCCTACAACCGCGACAACGTTCACCTCGTAGATTCCAGCGAAACCCCAATAGAGAGAATTACCCGAACCGGGATTCAAACCAGCGACCAACACTACGAATTTGACCTGATCGTTTATGCCACAGGTTTTGATGCCTTCACCGGAGCGTTCGATCGAATCAACATTCGCGGAGTAGACGGGGTGACGTTAGAAGAGAAGTGGTCTGACGGCCCGGTGACTTATCTAGGGCTCTTAGTTCATGGCTTTCCAAATTTGGTCATGATTTCGGGACCACAGACCGCGGCAACCAACTTTCCGCGCGGAGCCGAACTCTCAGTTGACTGGGCGACTGGCTTGCTTGGACACATGTGGAGCGAAGGTAAGAAACGTTTCGAAACCGACCTTGCAGCAGAACAGGGATGGTTCGATCACGTGGTGAAAATGTATGAGCCATTCTTACTGCGAACCGCGCAGAGCTGGATCACTGGTTACAACTCGAACCTCGAGGGACACGAGTATGGGAAAACTCGATACAACATCTACAACGGAGGTGGACCGCGCTATGCGTCTCGTCTACAACAAGTCGCTCAAGAGGGTTACGAAGGCATAACTATCGAATAGCTCCACATCCAACGAACACAGTGGATGTGCCAGCAGAATGTGCCCCGCGTGAATAACAGAACGATGGTGGAGGTGGCGGGAATCGAACCCGCGTCCCCCGACGTTTCAATGAGTCTTCTCCGAGCGCAGTCGCTTTGCGAATTGTCGGGCTA
>DASCSY010000175.1:0-4496 GCA_034399415.1 Acidimicrobiales bacterium | reverse complement strand
CGACTTGGCTCGGATGGATGAGAGTCTTTCCATCGAACCCCATTTGTGCTCCTTGAAGACATACCGAGGCGAAGCCGGTGTCATCTTGAATGTCGTTGTAGACACCATCGAGAATTCCTTTGTCGGCGGCTCTCACCGAGACCAGACATCTGGCGAGATGCGGAAGCAGGGCTTGACGGTCAGGGGTAATCGTTGCTCGCAACTCCTTGGCCATGTCATTGGTGCCCATCACCATGACTTCCATTCGTTCGTGTCGAGCAATTTGGTCGACTTCCAGAAGTCCGGATGGAGTTTCAACCATCGCCCAAATTCGAGTTGAAGCAGGAGCTCCGCCTTCGTCCAACAGAGATGAAACCCTGTCGAGATATTCAGGCCCGTCAACTTTGGGTATTACGACCGCTGCGGGCGCTGCAGAGGCGGCGGCCAGGATATCGTCCACTCCCCATGGGGTCTCAAGTCCGTTGCATCGGATCGTCAATTCACGATTGCCATATTCAGCGGAGGACACCGCTGCACAGGCTTGTGCGCGGGCCACTTCTTTACTCTCCGGCGATACCGCATCCTCCAAGTCGAAGATCAACGCGTCAGCCTGTATTTCCTTCGCCTTTTCGAGGGCGCGTTCATTAGCCGCTGGCATGTAAAGGACCGAACGTCTGGGTCGATAGCTAGCGCTCATCTACATCTCCTAGAATCGAGCGGTTCGGACAGTGTCAGTCAGAACCCGTAGGTAGTTGCGAGGTCCGTGTCCTTTGCGGCCAGTTGACGTGCAAGGTTGACGACGACGTGGCACTGCTTAACAGTCGCGTCATCCTGCATTTTTCCGTCGATCATCACCGCTCCGGTACCGTCTCCCATTTCTTCGATCACTCTCATGGCCCACGCGACTTCGGAGGGTTCGGGGCTAAACACCTTCTTGGCTATCTCAATTTGCACTGGATGAAGGCTCCAGGCACCAACACAGCCAAGTAAATACGCGTTGCGAAATTGGTCTTCGCACGCGACTGTGTCGGCGATATCTCCGAACGGCCCGTAGTAGGGCAAGATTCCGTAGGTACCGCAAGCGTCGACCATCCGGGCGAGGGTGTAGTGCCAAAGATCTTGCTGATAGGACGCTCGCTCGGAGTCATCTCGGCCCTCCTCAGGGTCTTGTCGCACCAAATAACCAGGATGGCCACCACCAACTCTCGTGGTTTTCATGCGTCGATCTGCAGCGAGATCGGCGGGTCCCAGCGAAAGACCTTGCATGCGCGGACTTGCGCCACATATCTCTTCAACATTGGCCACTCCTTGAGCCGTTTCAAGGATGGCGTGCACAAGGATCGGTGTATCTAATCCTGCTCGCGCTTCTAGTTGAGCGAGCAGCTGATCCACAAAGTGGATATCTTCACTTCCTTCGACTTTGGGAATCATCACCACGTCGAGCGTGTCGCCGATCTCGCTGACTAGGGTCATCAAGTCATCCAGGAACCATGGAGAATCAAGACTGTTGACGCGCGTCCATAGCTGTGTCTCTTCGCTTTTCCAGCTTCGTCCTATTTCCACTAATCCCGCTCGCGCCGCCTCTTTGTTTTCCACGGCAACTGCATCTTCGAGGTTGCCCAGTAAGACGTCAACGGTAGGGGCTATGGCAGGAATTTTCGCTCGCATCTTTTCATTCGATGGATCGAAGAAATGGATCATCCGTGACGGACGAAATGGGATCTCTTTGAGTGGCTCGGGCGCGCCAAGCGTTAACGGTGCGAAAAAGTTTTTGGGTGTGCGCACAAACAAGGACCTCCGTTGCGACCAACGCTGTGACCGTAGCGAGCCAAAGTCCAGATGGCTACTCCAACACATCCCCTTCTTCTATATCTTGGGCAAGAACTCGCTTCGCATAGTTAGCCGATGGACCCTTCCATCTGTAGCTCGATGAGTCGACTCCATTCAACGGCGTATTCCATTGGCAATGTTTTGGTTACCGGCTCGATGAAGCCGTTCACAACCATTCCCATCGCTTGTTCTTCAGAGAGCCCGCGGCTCATCAAATAGAACAGTTGCTCGTCTGCAACCTTGGAGACCGTCGCTTCGTGACCAATCTCTGCGTCGCGGGCACCGATTTCTTGATACGGGTAGGTATCCGATCGACTGATTTCGTCAAGTAAGAGCGCGTCGCATTGCACATGGGACCGGCAGCGATCCATGCCTTCTTCTACCCTTACCAAACCGCGGTAAGTCGTTCGACCTCCGTCTTTGGAAATTGACTTGGACACGATTTTGGAAGTCGTTTCTGGAGCCGCGTGAACCATTTTCGCGCCAGCGTCTTGGTGTTGGCCCTTCCCGGCGTATGCAACAGACAGCACTTCCCCCGAGGCCTTTGGACCCATGAGGTACACGGCCGGATATTTCATTGTCAGACGCGATCCGATGTTGCCGTCAATCCATTCGACATGAGCTTCGTCATATGCGGCTGCACGTTTTGTAACAAGGTTGAACACGTTGTTCGACCAGTTTTGAACGGTGGTGTACGTGATGCGCCCACCAGGGAGTGCACAAAGTTCAACTACCGCCGAATGCAAGGAGTCAGAGCTGTAGACCGGCGCGGAACATCCTTCGATGTAGTGCACCGTCGCACCTTCATCAGCAATAATCAAAGTTCGCTCAAACTGACCCATGTTCTCCGCATTGATACGGAAATACGCTTGCAAAGGCATCTCGACTTCAACGCCAGGGGGGACGTAAATGAACGACCCGCCGGACCACACGGCTGAATTAAGAGCGGAGAATTTGTTGTCTCCCGGGGGAATGATTGTTCCAAAATATTTTTGAATTAGTTCGGGCTGTTCACGAATGGCCGAGTCCATGTCAGAAAAGATGACACCTTGCGCTTCTAGGTCTTCACGATTTCGGTGGTACACCACTTCCGACTCATATTGGGCCGTCACTCCGGCCAGATATTTGCGCTCCGCTTCGGGTATTCCAAGTTTTTCATAGGTGTCTTTAACCGAATCCGGTAGCTCTTCCCAGGCATCCACCTGCCCTTCCGTGGGCTTGATGTAGTAGTAGATGTTGTCAAAATATATTTCGGATGTATCGCCACCCCAGTTGGGCATCGGCTTTTGCTTGAAGATTTCGTAGGAACGCAAGCGGAACTTCAGCATCCACTCGGGTTCCTTTTTCAGGAACGACATCTCCCGGATAATGTCTTCGTTCAAACCCTTTTGAGGCTTGTAGACATAGTCCTCTTCGTCACTCCAGCCGAGTTGATACTTACCTAGATCAATTGCGACATTCGGCTCAGTGTCAGTCACGGGGCTCCCATGCGAAGGGTTTATCACTATCAGGATAGTGGTAATTGTATTTCTGACCCACTAATTGTGCCCGACCAAGTTTCAGCGTCATCGAGATGCAAATAACCCGGCACATGCGTGTGGGGGGTATCGAGATACACCTTCGCCTCGGGGGCTTGAGCGAACCGCCCGTGGCTCCACCGAACTTCAACGTGTCCATCAACTTTGGTCTCAATTGCGGCCTCATGATCGCGGACCGTAGCCCGCCACCCGATTTTCGGTTGGCCTGCTTCTTCGCCCCACATTTCCAAGTCTCGGAATTCAAAGCGGCGACGCCAATCCCAGGGCGTCGTCACCAGAAGTCTCAGTGATCGATCTCTCGCTGATCCGAGGACGTAGTAAGGAGCCGGACCGATGCGTAACAGGCGCCATAAGAGGGCTTCCCTTTGACGTTTGGTAGCAACCGATTTGCGCCACTGGTTAGCGGTAACGCGACCGACTTCAGCGGCTAGATCGCGGTAGGCCGCGGCGCAATTGGGGCTCCATTCACTTTCCGCCAAAACAGTTTTGAGTTCAGTTCGGTGATGTTTTGCTAGATCACCTACAAAGGGCGGTAAATCAGTGTTGGTGTCGATTTCTGCCCTTACCGCTGCATACAGAGCTTGGTGTTGTTCTGGTGCTGCGTGGTCGTACCAGTCCCCTACGTCTCTGCTTGCAGCGAAGAGGTTCGATGGAGCCGCGTTCAATAATATTTTCGACGAATATTTGCACGAGATCAGATATACGTGGTCGACCCTTAGGTCGATAGGCAGTTGGTCGTGGCCGGGGCTTCGATGACTACCCTTCCATTCGATGAGGAGAGGGGGGCGGCCTCTCAGACCGTCGCTGGCTTCGAGAAACACTTGGCCATTTCGGTACGCACCCGCGAAGTCGACGCGATGGAGTGACTCGTCTACTGCCTGGGCGAACTGTTCCCACGCCGTGTCAGTCACATCAACGAATTGTTCGGGGAGCCGGCAGATAGCTTCCGTCGGATTGTCGTACCCGAGCATGCCTAGGCCTGTCGCAAGCTCGGTGATTTCAGTGCGAACGGAAGCCATCGTTTTCAGCCGATCAGAACAGGGGCGAGAATTCGCCATCCATCGGGGACTTGGTCAGGTTCTTCGGTGAGGACTTGGACGCACACATGATCGGCTCCCGCGTCGAAATGTGCCTGAACTCGAGCGTTGA
>DASCSY010000174.1:0-4636 GCA_034399415.1 Acidimicrobiales bacterium | reverse complement strand
TCGAGAAGCCCTGAACTCTCAACTCGATCTTCGGCCCCTCGCCGCCGATCCTTCAGTCATGGTTCTACTTAACGAATCTTGGATGGCAAGTCGTGCCCAGTTCGCCGAACCGGTGCGGTTGGTTGGTCTCGACGAGCCAGGAGAACTGGTGGTCACCGACCTAACACCGGGCATTCCTGTTCTCACTGATCGTAAATCTTCAACGGAACAACATGGATTTGTCGGAACCGGAGAAGTACTTGTCGCTGAAGCCTTTGATCCACAGTGGCAGCTACTTGTAGGGGAGCGAATCGTCGCACCCGAGATGTCATTCGGATGGGCCATGCGCTTCGACAGCCCTTTAGAGGGACCAGCGGCCCTTTGGCACGTCCGACCCGACTGGGTTGCGGATCGAGTTGTTGTGCAAATTGTCTTATGGTTGGTCATAGCGAGGATCGCCGTGTCGGAGCGCCGCAAACCAACCCAAATTGGGCCCCCAACATGACATTCGTGCTCTGGCTCACTCGACTCGCATTGCCGGCGTTGTTGATTGTTGGCCTCATCGCGGACGAAGGCATCAGCCGCCCTCGCTCGCAGAGCAATGATGCCGCGTTAGTGGAAACTGAAGTGCAGGTGCCGAGCAACACATCCTTGACTTCTACCTGGTACTGCCCAACCGTGCACAGTCGACAAGTCGCGGGCTTTGGAGTTGATGCGGAAGTCGACCTTTTTGTGACAAACACAGCTGCAGAGCCGACCAGGGCCAGTGTCTATTTGCTGAGTCCCACCAGCCCCCGTCAGTTGTTACACCTTCAGGTACCGGGGCTTTCCACCCGATCGCTTAAGGTCGCAGCCCACACCGACGATGAACTTGTATCAGCGCTAGTTGAAGCACCAATCTCGGGCGTTGTAGTAAGCCGTCACCTTCGTTCGGGCGTAGGTTCAGATATAGCTACATGCTCTTCAGTCGTCGCGGATGAGTGGTACGTAGTTTCTGCTGACACTCAAGCAGATGCCGCAGATCAACTGGTGATTTACAACCCCCTGCCTACTGACGCGGTTGTCGATTTACGATTTGCCAGCGAGGCTGAGGTTGGCGCTTATCTGTCACCTGAGTTAGTGGGATTGGTTGTGCCGGCAGCTAGTTCAATTTTGGTGGGGATCGGCGAATACGTTCGTCGACGGGACGTAGTTGCCGCGACGGTGCAGGCTCGCTTGGGTCGAGTTGTGGTAGATCATCTCCAAACCTTCGATGGGTCCTCAGGGCGTTTAGGATTTTCGGCGCATCTGGCTACTGCTACGAACTCGACACTTTGGTATCACCCCGTCATTCAACTAGACGAAGATCAACGCGTATCAGTCATGGTGGCTAACTCGACTGATGTGGTGGCCGCAGTAGATGTAACTGTGGTCACGCAAGAAGGAAAGACCGAATCTGTTGCGATCAGTGTTGGCCCTTACGACGTGACCAGGGTGGATGTTCGATCGAATTTCGAAGAAGCCATGCCGACCGGAACGCTGTTTGGCGTCCCCGAACTCTTCGGAGTCATTGTCGAATCTTCTGATGGAGTTCCCATCGTGTCAGGAGTAGAGGTTGCCTCAGGCCCTGACGGCTCTCCCGGCCGTGAAAGCCCAGAGGAAGACCTCCTTTTGACCGATGAACAAGGTCACCGGTCTGAGCTGCCAGTTGGTCGAGTCAGCGGACTCTCCATCACTTCGGGGTTACCGAACGGTTCAAATAAATGGCTGTTAACCGTGCCAGAACTAGCAGGAGAAGTGATTGTCGGAATTCAAAATGGCGGCGCCACCACGGCCACTGTCACCCTTTTCCGTTATGGGCGACGAGACCGCTACGAAATTTCATTGGGTGCCCACGCGAGCCAGCAGATTCGCGTAGGCGCTGGCATCACCATGGAAATTGACGCTGATGCACCCATTGCGGTGGCAGCGGTTCATCAAGAACCAAATGGGGCGGGCAAGAGTTCAATGCTGGGGATCAAATTTTTTGAAGGAAGCCAGTGACCCGGCTGTTGATTGCGGCTGTTTTGGCTGCCGTAGTGAGTTTCGTTGCTTGGTTTGTCGACCGGCGTCGTACTTCGCATCCCCTCGCTGTTCGCCGAGGCGTTCTTCCCACGCAGATACCGGCTGCCGAAGTTGGGTTAGATAGCGGCCCAGCCATCATCGTCTTTACCGAACTGACTTGTGTCAGTTGTCGGGACTCAATCCGAGTGGTTCGGGGCTCCGCAGGCGCGGGTCTCCCTGTCGCGGATGTTGAGTACGGTGCGCAGCCTCAGTTGCACAAGCGTTTTGGTATCGACACGGTCCCGACCACGGTTGTTGTTGACAAGGAAGGAAGTGTTGTCGCCGGGTGGACAGGCCGAATTGACCTCAGTGAACTTACCGTGGCGTTGGCTCAGGTAGTTCAGTCTGACCCTGACTGATCTAGTGACGCAGAGTTTGGTGGAACATCCGCTGATTCCGGGTTGTCGTCTATTTCAGTTGGCTCGGGGATCAACTTTGCGACATCTTCGCCAGCAATAGTCTCCCTCTCCAGTAACGCCGCAGCGACTCGATCGAGCGCTCCTCGGTGTTCTATCAACGCTTGCCGGGCGCGAGTCTCCTGAGTTCGCAAGATCCGCTCAACTTCTTCGTCGATTACTCGTGCTGTCTCGTCGCTGTAGTCGCGTCCGCTGACGAGGTCTTCGCCTAAGAAGACTTGGTTGTTGGTACCCCACGCCATCGGTCCAACCCTGTCGCTCATACCCCACTCGGCGACCATTCTTCGGGCTAGTTCCGTTCCTTGGACGAGGTCGTTGGCTGCCCCAGTAGAGGTCACGCCAAACACTGTGTCTTCAGCCATGCGGCCACCGAACAGAACAGCGAGTCGGTCCTCTATGTAGTCCTGGCTGTAGGTGTGCCGCTCCTCCGGCAGCTGCATTGTGACACCCAACGCTTGACCTGTGGGAAGGATCGTAACTTTGTGGACAGGGTCGGCATGAGCGAACAACGTTGCAATTAATGCATGGCCGCCTTCGTGGTATGCAGTCACCTCTCGCTCGCGATCGGTCATCGCCACCGATTCTCTGCGTTGTCCCATAAGGACTCGGTCACGCGCTGCTTCGAAATCAGCTTGAGAAATGGATTCTCGATCGGATCTCACTGCGTGCAGGGCGGCCTCATTCACGAGGTTCGCGAGATCGGCGCCGCTCATTCCAGGGGTGCCCTTGGCGAGAGTGTCAAGATCAATGCTTTCGTCAACTTCTTTATCTTGAACGTGGACCCGCAGTATCGCCGCCCGTTCTTCAAATTCCGGTAGGGGTACCACCACTTGTCGATCGAACCTACCTGGGCGTAGAAGTGCCGGGTCGAGAATGTCCGGTCGGTTGGTCGCGGCCATCATCACAATTCCCTCAGTTGCCTCAAACCCGTCCATTTCCGCAAGCATCTGGTTGAGAGTTTGTTCTCGTTCGTCGTGCCCTCCACCTAAACCGGCGCCTCGCTTACGTCCGATTGAATCTATTTCGTCGATGAAAATAATTGCTCGACCCAGCTTTCTAGCTGTCTGAAATAGATCGCGGACACGGCTGGCCCCAACCCCCACGAACATCTCCATAAAATCGGATCCAGTTACTGACAAGAACGGGACCCCTGCTTCGCCGGCCACAGCGCGAGCGATGAGCGTTTTGCCCGTGCCTGGCGGCCCGACTAGCAATACGCCTTTGGGAATTCGGGCGCCCACCGCGGCGAATCGCTCCGGAGCTTTAAGAAAGTCGACCACCTCAGTGATTTCTTGTTTTACGCCCTTATAGCCAGCAACGTCATCGAAGCCGGCATCGGGACGTTCAGTCGTATACGTTCGAGCTTTGCTTCGACCGATTGACATGATCCCACTCATCTGACCTTGGGCCCGGCGCTGCATCCACCAGAACAAGCCGATGATCAAGACAAAGGGCAACAAAATCGGGAGCAAGTTAAGAAACGGGTTAGAACTCTCAGCTCGAAACTGCACATCGATATTGCGATCACGAATCAGCTGTAGATCGGTTTCAGGCAACTCGACGGGACCCTTGCTGGAGTAAGTCGTGCCGTCAATCGCTTCGGCCTCAATAGAACCAGTTCCGTTGGTAACAACTATTGAATTGATTCTGCCGTCCGTTACTTGATCTATCAGACCGCTGTAATCAATTTCGGTGCTGTCATCTCGATTAAGTAGCCCCGGAACCGCAACCGACGCCAATACCAAGGCAACTAGAACCCACACGGACCATCGCGACCAACCCGTGCCGCGCCGCCGTTCGTTGGATTGTGGTTCGGGTCCTTGAGCCTCGGAAGCCATATGTTCATGCTAGAGGCACCCCCGCATCAATCATCTGCGAGTAGTGAACTGAAACCATCCCAGGTCCCTAGACAGCGGCTGTGCGTTCGGTATCTTCAGCTAAGTGACCACGTCTAAGTCCCGCCAGTGCAGCCGGCCCTTGTGCGCAAATGATGCCCAGGTACTGTTGCTTTTCGACTATCAAGCTCGACTGGTTGAGCTTCAAAGTCCTTCCAGGGTGAGCGATTCGAACCTTTTAGAGTTGTGCGGCTACCACGCCGATCGATTCCGCCCGCCCCACGGATGGTCGTGTGAAGATATCCGTCAAAACCCAACGGCGTC
>DASCSY010000173.1:0-4703 GCA_034399415.1 Acidimicrobiales bacterium | reverse complement strand
AAACGACCGTGCAGTCAGGAAACCTTGCCGCGTACGGCAACTTGAGTGTCGGTATGCAGATTTGGTTCGATTACATCAACTCGCTTGATGTATTGAGCGGACGCGACATTGAATTCATCATCAAGGACGATGGTTACGTCGCCGCTCAAACCATTGAGTACGTGGACGAACTCATTGAGTCCGCCAACATTCACTTGATCCAAGGCCTCGGTTCGCCGAATGGCCTTGCTGTCTACGACAAGATCAACGAGGAATGCATTCCGCACCCGTTCTACCTCTCAGGTCACCCGGCATGGGGTGACCCTGTCAACCACCCATGGACTACTAGCTACCAGATGTCATATTCAACTGAAGCTGTTCTGTGGGGTACCTGGATCAAGGTCAACCTGGCCGACGAACTGCCAGTCAAAGTTGCCGGTTTGGTAATGGATAACGACTTTGGTCTTGCTTATGAGATGGGCTTTGAGGCCTACGCAGAAAACAACCCTGATGTGGTGGCAGAGTACCTACCGGTTCGTCACGACCCGGCGGCCCCAACGCTCACCAACGAGGTGACGACCATCGCAGCGTTTGACCCTGACGTATTCATTTCGATGACCGCAGGTAACCCGTGTCTGTTAGCGGTACAAGAAGTAGAGGCCTCTGGTCTTTATGACCGCCTTTCAGCGGCGTTCACGCCATCGGTATGTAAGGGCATCGCCGCTTACATGGCTCCAGCGGGAATGGCAGCAGACGGCTACTGGATTGTTGGAGGTGGTGGTAAAGACACCACTGACAGTGTGAAGATGAAAGAGCCGTTCATTGCATTCGCACGTGATCTCATTGAATCATCCGGTGAAGACCCAGGTATTTCGCTTACGGGCGAAGGTGTCTTCCGTGGATACGCCTTCACCGAGGCGTTCCGCATCGCCGATGCTCTCCCTGGAGGTATCAGCCGTACCAACTTGATGCTTGCCCTTCGCAACTTCAAGATCTACCACCCAGGTCTCCTGGATGGTCTTGTCACCGAATTGAACGGTAACGCGGACGCCTACTTCGTTGAAGGCTCCGAGTACAGCCAGTTCGATGCGGAGAACCAGACATGGGTCATGGTTGGCGACATTGTCGATGCCAACGGTGGAACCCCGCCCTGTGCGTGGGATAAAGCCAACGGTGGTTGCCGATAGTTAAGGCACAACGTGTGAGTGTTCTCTGATCACTCACAGATCAAGGTAAGGACCGCTGGGCTTCGGCTCGGCGGTCCTTCCTTTTTGCCGCCGATTGAGTGCCGGCGGGTCGGAATTGTTAAGAAATGGCCGTTTGCCGGCCTCGAATTTTGGTGAAAATTGGCGCTTATCGCAAGGGATTGTTACGAAACAGTCCTCAGGGCGACACTGCCTTGGCAGCCCACTAGGTTGTGCGGAACGATCTGAACGATCGTTTAATTGTGAGTGGGTCCAGATGGGGTCCACCGATACATCCACCTGAGGGGGAGTATTTATGGGATTCAAACGCAAAATTTTGCGTTTGCTGGCGGTGCTGTTTACTTTCGCCATGGTCGCCGCGGCATGCGGTGGCAGCGATAGTGACGACGACTCTTCGAGCGACAGCGGTTCTGATACCGCAGCTGCTTCGAGTAGTGACAGCAGCGACAGCGATGAAGCTGAAGAAGAAGAGGAAGAGTCTGGCGCGCTTTCTCAAGAAGCGGTGGAAGAAGCCGTTTCAGGTGATGCCGAAGAAGAAGAGGTGGACGAAGACGCTCCAACCTTTGATCGCTCTACCCTCGATGGCATTTGGGAAGAAGCCGCTTATCGGCGCCAGCTCATGATCGACGAGATCACTGAGAACATGGAATCCGGTGACTGGGGTGTCGGAGACGACAACATTCTCCGAGGTCCAGCTGGCTATGAAGCCGACCTGAACAACTGTCCAGGAGACTGGTCGAACACTCACGGCCTGACCGACACCACCATTCGTGTCGGACAGACAACAGTGATGTCGGGCAACCTTGCTGCGTACGGCAACATCTCACATGGTTGGGAAAACTATTGGGACTGGCTTAACGCAGAGTACGGTGGCATCGGCGGCCGTAATCTTGTGATGATCATCAAGGACGATGGTTATGTCGCTGCTCAAACCATTGAGTTCGTGGACGAGTTGATTGAATCGGCGAACATATTCGCCCTTCACGGTCTCGGTTCCCCGAACGGTCTTGCTGTATACGACAAGATCAATGATGAATGTGTGCCTCACCTGTTCTACGCATCTGGCCACCCCGCATGGGGTGACCCGGTCAATCATCCTTGGACTACAAGCAACCAGCTGTCTTATCTGACTGAGGCGGTTTTGTGGGGCACGTGGATTAAGACAAACCTGCCTGACGAGCTTCCTGTCAAGGTTGCTGGTTTGGTCATGGACAACGACTTCGGTCTTGCCTATGAGAAAGGCTTCGAGTTCTACGCCGAGAACAACCCCGATGTGGTATCGGAGTATCTGCCGGTTCGTCACGACCCAGCAGCACCGACGCTGACTAACGAGGTCACGACCATCGCGGCGTTTGACCCTGACGTGTTCATTTCGATGACCGCGGGTAACCCGTGTCTGTTGGCCGTTCAAGAAGTGGAAGCGTCCGGTCTTTTGGAGCGACTTTCCGCTGCATTCACCCCATCGGTGTGCAAGGCGATCGCCGCCTATATGGCGCCCGCTGGTGACGCTGCTAATGGCTGGTGGGTCGTCGGTGGAGGCGTAAAGGACTCCACGGACCCGAAGTACTCCGACGAGCCATTTATCGCGTTCCTGAACCAGAATCTGGAAGACGGTGGACTTGATCCTTCGATTTCGCTTCTGGCAACCGGTTACTTCTTTGCCTATCCATGGACGGAGACACTTCGTGTTGCTAACGAGCTTCCTGGTGGTCTTACTCGGACCAACGTGATGCTTGCTGCTCGAAGCATTGACATCTATCACCCTCTGATGATGGATGGTGTGGCGTATGAGTTGAATGGCGCGGCAGATGCCTTCGCCATTGAAGGTTCTGACTTCAGTCAGTTCGACGCCACTGCGCAAACCTGGAACCAGGTCGGCAACATTGTTGACGGCAACGGTAATTCACCGAACTGTGCATGGGACAAGGAGAATGGCGGCTGCTGATCAGTTGATTCAGAAGTGAACGGCCTTTGGCCGTAACGCCATCAATATCGGAAGGGCCGCCGGGCAAAACCCGGCGGTCCTTCCGCCTTTTGTTGTCCACATCGCCGCAAGGAACTCTGCCCTGAGCACAGACCAGAGTGGTCGCCGTTAAGCCAACGTGCCCGTGGGGCGCTACATGAGTTGGTGGACGAAAGGCCTTGAGGCATTAGATAGACCGACCTGCGTGGCGAAACGGCGGGCTCGACGCTATTGAGTTCAGTCCTCTGCAAGCAAAGCCCGGCTAATCACCAGCTTTTGAATCTCGCTCGTTCCTTCCCCGATAATCATCAACGGAGCATCCCGGTAATAGCGCTCCACCGGGTAGTCGGTACTGAAACCGTTACCTCCGTGGATACGCATAGCGTCGAGGGCCAGCTCGCTAGCTGTTTCGGAGGCAAAAAGTTTGGCCATTCCCGCCGCAAGATCGACGCGTTCACCAGCGTCAGCTTTACGGGCCGCTTCGTAGGTCAAAAGCCGAGCTGCCTCCAGTTTGGTAGCCATTTCAGCCAACTTGAACGCGATCGCCTGGTGCTGACTTATGGGCCGACCAAAAGCCTCTCGTTGCTTGGCGTATGCGAGAGCGGCGTCGTAAGCGGCCTGACTGACTCCTACCCCTCGGGCGGCCACATTGATTCGCCCAAGTTCGAGCGCCGCTAACGCCCATCGAAGACCGTTGCCGATCCCCTCGTCTCCGCCAAGAAGCTGATCGTTCGGGAGCCGGTGATCAACGTAGGACATTTCGACGGTCTCAACGCCCCGATAACCGAGTTTGTCGATCTTGTGGCTAATAGTTATCCCACCGCTCTGCTTACCCGGGGTCTTCTCGACGATGAAACAAGTGATCCCGCCGCTATCAGGCTTCTCGCCGTCAGGGACGCGAGCCAGCAATGCGACGACTCCAGCTTTCTCTCCATTCGTTACCCACATCTTGGTGCCGTTGATTATCCACTCATCACCATCGCGTTCAGCTCGACATCGCAACGCCCCGGCATCAGAACCGCTATCAGGTTCCGACAAAGAAAAACAGCCCCGCAACTCACCGGTAGCCATCGTTGGCAGCCACCTTTGGCATTGCTCTTCTGAACCAAACTGGGTGATGAGCCTGGCGCAAATCAGATGGCTATTAATAATCCCCGCGAGCGACATCCAACCCCGAGACAATTCCTCGATGACACGGGCATAGGTAATGTTGTCGAGCTCCAGCCCGCCGTAATCGGCTGAGATCGTCGCACCAAAGAGACCAAAACTGGCCATTTGAAGCGCCATCTGAGTGGGGTACTCATCGGGTAATTCGAATTCAGACGCGTGAGGAATGACCTCATCATCGACCCAGGATCTCAGGGTGCTAACTATTTCATTTGCGACGTCGACATCGGTCATCGCACTTTCCTTCGCATTTAGGGTCTCCCATTTCCTACTATCCAGGGTGACGTCGTGCCTTATCGGGTTACCGAAACACAATCTAGATGGGCCAAAACCGAATGGAGTTCCCCGTGAAGATCGCAATGGCCTTAGGTGCTGGAGCCAGCCTTGAC
>DASCSY010000172.1:0-4719 GCA_034399415.1 Acidimicrobiales bacterium | reverse complement strand
GGACTCCAACGGAGAAGCCAGTCCGTTTTTCGCCTCCGATTTTGCTTGCCATGGCTAGAGAGACTGGGAATAAACCGAATCCGAACATGGCTACTGTGCCAACGGCGATTAGGGAGATAGCTCCGGTAGTTTGAGAAAAGACCAGCACCGCAGTGATGATCCCGAGGTTGGCACCGACGAAGAGCCGTCGCCCACCAAAACGGTCGTAAATACGTCCGCCGACCGGTTGAGCGACTGCTCCGATAAGAAGCATGGCGGTAAGAGTGGCTCCCGCAGTTGTTTCTGCCCAGCCTTCATCTACCAGCATCTTTACTACGAAAGTGACGAAGCTGTATAGGACGATGTTTGAGAGACCAAAGGCTAACGATGCGACAATTAGTGGTCGCCCGATAGCGCCGCGTAGGGTGGCTTGAGGGTTGGGAGTGCTCTCAGGTAGGAAGAAGTGAAGGCCGAGACCGGTGGCGGTCAACGGGATCGCGATGATGACCATCGCCCATCGCCAGTCCAGAACGGCGATGGCTATAGTCGCTACAGCTGGGGCAAGAAAATGTCCGATTGAACCACCCCAGCCATGAATGCCGAGCATGCGGCCCCGGTCGTCGGGGTACTCGTTCACGATAAACGCAGTTGCTTGAGGGTGATAGGTGGCGGTGCCGAGACCACAGAGAAGACTTACGACAGTAATTACCCAGAATGATGGGGCGACTGCCATGCATAGAAATCCAATGCTGCCTACGAAAAAGCCTACGCTTACGATGAACCTTCTTTTCCCTTCTCGATCTGCTGCGTGACCCAGCAAGGGTTGAAGGATTCCTGTGAGAAGGGTGAAGGCAAAAGATAAGAGTCCCAGTTCCGCGTAGTCGAGATCCCATTCTCTTGCCAAAGCAGGTAGGAAAGCTGGGAGAACGGTGGCGTAAAAGTCATTAAAGACATGTGCTGCGACGAATGCTCCGAGGATCGCTCGCGAGGACCGCATCAACCAGACTCGTTTGAACATCGAGTTGGAGAGCTATAGCTAGTCATCAAATCCGACAAAGCTCGCAACCTCGTCGACGGTACGTCGAGTTGATTTCACGTCATTCGCCACGAAGCTATCGTCGGGGTACCCCATCGCTACACAGGTCATGATCACTTGATCTTCTGGGATGTTTGCATGCTCTCGGACAACGTCGGACTGCATGATGCCTTGACCGTTGATCACGCAGCCGAGCCCTTTAGTCCAAGCTGATAACACCAGACCATAAGTCACCGCCCCGCAATCGAAGTGGCCAACTGCGTCGTGTTCGAGTGTGCGGTCGCAGGTGACCACAATCGATACCGGCGCATCGAACTGACGAAAGCCGCGCATCGCCCAGTCGCGACGTCGTTCCTTGTCTTCCCAAGCGATCCCCATCGCTTCAAACAACTGCACCGCAATTTCGATTTGGCGTTCGCGATGTACCCCTTCGTAACCGTGGTTGAGTGAGATTTCCCTTTGAGGGGCAGCCCCGCTCACCATTCGGTCGGTGTTGCCCTGTCGAATCAAATCGAGAGGTTCACCTGTCAAAACATGGAAATGCCATGGCTGAGTGTTCATAGAAGATGGGGCACCTCCGGCGACATCGATGATCTCCTCGATCACTTCCCGCGGGACCGGATCGCTTCGATAGCCCCGCACACTGCGACGCTCTTGGACCATTTGTTTGAACGAGTCAGTGTTCATCCCGAGTTCTCATTTCCTATCGACCGAGTGCTTAACTTAACGAATTCCGAAGGCATTCAACCAACTTGTCACCGATCGACGCTGTCTAAGGTCATCGACATGGGGCTTCACGCTATGGGCGTAACTATCGATCCCCCTAAATCTGTACCCAGGATCTTGGGTCCATTTTCGCTCGCCTCGGGTGCTCTCAGTTTCAACTTCGAAATGACAAGATCGCTTCCTACCGCGAATGGGCTTATGGAATAGCGGGACTATCTCAACTCAACACTCCTGCTGAGTTGATTATGCGCCAGGCTCAACGTGAGTCTGAGAGAATTGTTTCCCGGGCGAACTCGGATACCCACCGCCTGTAGGTAAGTGCGCACAGCTAGATGGCGGCCTGATTGCTTCCCATCTGGGCTTTATAGCAGTGGTGTTAACTGACCCTGAAGGCGGCGAGTTTGGGTGGTGGGCCGTGCCGAATTTCATACGGCTAACAACCCTTCAACGCACTCCTGAACCGACAAGGCTTCCGCGAATGTAGCGATGGTGTGTTTCTCGCCCCTCATCATTCGGTCTAGCTGGTCTAACTGAGAGGTATACGCGTCGACGCCGAGTACCTCGCGCTCGGAACTAAAGACGTCCACCCAATCATCGCCGTCGATTTGTTGAAGCCGATACCAGTCCCAGATTCTTGCCGACCCATGGGTGCCTCTGACTGTGAGATCAACGACGTCGGGTCCCGCTCCCTGGCTTGTGCCAGCCAAGGTGAGAGGTGCCGAACTTGACGCGAAGCGGGCGAGGCCGATCGTTTCGCAGAGGACGCCGTTTGGGCCGTCTTCGAAATAAACATCCCCGCTTTCCATGGTGATGGAACCAAGTAAGCGCGAAGCCAAGAAAATGAAATGAGAGGCGACTTCACGGATCCATCCTCCTTGATCGCGTAGACGCAGCCACTGCGCCTTCTCATGCCAAACACGTGGCCATCTTGAAAAATGCAATCGAAGATCCACTCGAGTCAGATCTCCAAATTCTGCGTTCTCTATCTTGCGTTGAAGTTCATGGGCTGAAGGCGCTGCACTAAACACAAAATTCACTCCGGCCGGTAAGGCGCTGCTGGTTACGGCATCCACCAACTCTCGACTTGAAACTAGGTCGATCCCAAGAGGTTTCTCACAAAAAATTGCCGTGTTGGCAGCAATGCAACTCATCACATAACCGCGATGGTGGCGTGGGGGAACTGCGATGTACACCAGATCCGAGTTGGCGATTACCTCATCGGCACCCGAACAAAGATTGACAGAGTCTTCATGAAATGAACACGCTGCCGGGTCGACATCCCATGCAGCCACTAGGTCGAATTCGCGGTGATTGTTGAACTGCTCGACGAAACGAGAGCCGACCGTCCCAAGACCAATGATGCCTACTCGATGAACCATAAGAAGAGTCTGTCAGGACAGGAGAAGGGCAGCCTAAGGCAAGTCACCAATCTACGAGAATTGACGTCTCGGTTAGATAGCTCGAGTTCAGTTTTCGGCAAGTAAGGGGAGTCGGTATGCCCGAGCAGCCGCGTCGTGGAATAGGTCGGTTTTCTCATCGGCTGAATAACCAGCGGAGATGCGTTTGAAGCTGTTCCACAAGGGCACATAACCGGCGCCCCGTTTATCAACTGGAAAATTGGATTCAAACATGCATCGCTCTGACCCAAATAGTTCGATAGCGAATTGAATTGGGTCGCTCCAAGCATCGGCTAGCTCAACAGAATTTGCTGGCCTGTCACGCTTATCCCACCTGAATCCCATCATCGGCATCCCAATACCGCCGAGCTTTAAGAAAACATTGCTGCAAGCAGCAATCTTGGTCATTTGCGCTTTCCACTCCTCAAGAATTTGCCCTCGCTGATCCTTGTAGGGACCTGTCCCCAATATTCCACCTAGATGATCAAGAACGATGGGCGTCTGAGGACAGGCTCGAGCTACGTCAACAAATTCAGCTAATTGTGGGTGATAGACCATCGCATCGTAGGTGTAACCGAGGTCACCCACTCGACGAACCCCATCTAGGTACGCCGAGTCGTTCATTACGGCACTCGAAGGCATCGCTAAGGGAGGATGATCATCTTGAGCGGTGATATATCGAACCCCACGGAAGCGACCTCTTCCAGCTATTTCGTGGGCCTGGAGCACCTCCTCGACCGCTGCACCTAACGACACATCAGCATGGGCTTGGATCGCCTTAATTTCTGCTCCGTTTGAGGAAGCGCTCTTTTCGGCGAGCTTGATAACAAACTCGGTTTCCCCCACGGGTCGAAGATGATTCGGGCCACCAGTTCGGTACTGGGCACGGCACTCAAGAAACACAGTTCCAACGACGTTGTGGCCGCTACCGGTGTCATTGTGTAAATCATCGAGAGTGTATGGCCACCCAGTGTGGCCCTGATCGAGCCAGAGGTGATGATGAGGATCCAAGATTGGAAGTTCAGGTTCTAAGACTTCTTCTACCACCGTCGAGATCCAGGCGGCGTGGGCTTCAGCGGATCCGTTCTCAGTCATTGCGGTCCTCTCCGGTTCTAGCTGTCGACCATTCTTTCAGCCCGTTGCACATCTTGCCGTGGGTAGAACACCCACAGGCAGCGTTCGAGGCGGTGTAGTTTCGTGATGTCGCACAAGAGGGGGGACATCTCATGCACACCGGTTACACCGTCGTCTTTCAGAACCCATTCAACGGGCTACCCGACCAGGAGGTTTACACCGAGGAACTTCGATTATGTGATCTCGCGGTAGAACTCGGTTTTAAGTCTTTGTGGACCGTTGAACATCACTTTGATGACTACACGATGTGTCCTGAGCCCGTGCAGTTTCTTTCGTACATGGCAGGCAAACACCCTGATGTGCTTCTAGGTACAGGTGTGATCGTGTTGCCGTGGCATGATCCGCTCAGAATTACTGAGGACATAGCTTTGCTTGACACCATGTCGAATGGTCGCATGATTCTCGGAATTGGTAGAGGCCTCGCCCGCATTGAGTATGAAGGTTTCG
>DASCSY010000171.1:0-4728 GCA_034399415.1 Acidimicrobiales bacterium | reverse complement strand
CCCCCTCAACCGCGGTCATGAGTCCCCTCGCACAACTCCCGCTAAGGGCACACTTTACCAATCTTTATTTTAGTCAAGTGGGGCGGGGGTGTGGAGTTACAGTCGGTCGCCTCACCCACACCATTCGGTTAGCGCCAGCGAATGCGGCAAAAAGATTCGGCGTTATTTCGTTCTTCCGTAGAAGGTTTCAAGTGCCGACTTTGACAGTCCGACACCTGGTTTGTCGTTATAGGCGAACACTGCGAGAACCCGGGTGACTGAACCCTCGGTCGGTGTGACTCGATGTAATGCGTTGCGGCCACGAAAAAGCACTAAGTCTCCCGGATCAAAGCTGAGTCGAAGCACGTTCTCGGCACCGTCGAGAACTGCGTCGACTTGATCGAACGCCATTTCGCCGACATCGGAGTCCCGGACATTTGGAACATATTCGAAAACTCCGCCGTTTGTCGGGGCTTGAAGCAGTGTGGTCACAGCGAAAGACGAGTTGTCGAAATGCCATCCAAGTTCGCGTCCGCGAGGGGCGTAGTGAACGTTGATAGAGGACAGCTGATCGGCGTACGGATACACGGCTTCGACTTCTAGCAAAGCACAGAGAAACTCTTGGAATTGTTTGTCTTCGTAGACGTCGCGTAACGGCGAGTCCTCGGGCACTTGATCATCCGCTATAAGACCTTTGCTGCTCACCACTTGACGGTTAATCGCGTGATCATCAGCGAATTGTGTGTCGTTCGGGGTGAGATAGACGTTGTGCGTAGAGTTCGCGTAAAACGCTTCCGTGTGCCGATCAGCCGATTCGCCCACCACGCGACTAACGAACGCCGGAGTAAAGAAGTCTCGTAAAACCAGCGCTCCACCCTTGGTGAACGCTGTTCGCTCACGATGTCGGTAGCTCGTGTCGTCGATCGGGTGGAGGTTCAGGTCGATCCAGGCGTCAATCAAGGTTCGGGAATTCATCGCGAAACGACGCTAGCGCTAATCGGCTAAATCACTAGCCGCGCCAACGCCGGATCGGTGCTAATCCAGGTCTCCTTCGGGACATCGCTCAATGCCTTCGAAGCGATCCGCCAACATGTTGTAAAAGCGATGCAACGGCTCCTCGAATCGAGGGGATAGACGCCCGCCATTGAATCGGCCCCGCTCGATTCCCCTCTGAGCCTTCTGACATATATCGATATCCTGATCGTTCACTAAGACCCAAAAGTCCACCAATTTGTCAAGATCATCGGGACTGGGTTGGTAGGGGGTCGACCAACTTATGTGTTCACGGCTTTTCCCTGGTTCTACGGGCTCCAAGAGAAAAGTGCAGGCGTGGTTAGGGAGCAATGTCAACATCACATTAGGAAATAGTGCGATATGACGTCCGCTTTCAGCGTCGGATGATGAAAGACCGCTCCCGTTTTGCAAAGTGGTCCACTCATCGTTGTCCCCCGCTGAAATTGGTGTCGTAGTTTGGCCGCAATATCGACCGGGTCCTTGGAATCGGTAGTGGTCATCAACCTTGCTCACTTTGGCCAGTTCTGGATGGACCCATGCCAGGTGGTAATACTCTTGAAAATTTTCAGTTAGAAGCTTCCAGTCTGCTTGTACGTTGACAGTGACGCTTCGGCGCACCTCGTATCGTTCAAGTCCATAACCGGCAAGCCGATCACCTAGATCACCAAACCAATCCACGAGATCGGGAACGTCAGGGTTGAGGCTGATCCAGACAACGCCCGCGAATGCGCCAACCCGAATTTCTTGAAGGCCAAAGACGTTCGGATCGAAGTCTTCTATCGACTCGGTGTCAAAGAGCGGCGTTGAAATGAGTGTGCCGTCGAGATCAAACGTCCACCTGTGATAGGGACATCGAAGAACATTGTCGATCTCGCCGTCGTCCTCTACTAGTTCGGTGCCTCGATGCGAACATGAATTGAGGTAACCCCGAAGGTCGCCTCGGTTGTTGCGGGTCACTATGACTGAGGTGTCAGCAGTTTCGCGAACGACAACTCTGCCCTGGGAAACGTCGTCGACCATGGCTATGCCACACCAGCCCCCTCCAAAGATCGCTGCTCGTTCTTGAAAGAAATAGTCGGCGTCTGTGTACGCGGCTGGAGGCAACGTTGTCGAAGTCGCTACGTCACCTCGAATGTTCTCCCAGGCCTCAGGCCTGCTCCAGTCGTTCACCGAAGACAAACTCTAGATCTCAATACCTGTCTATGTGACGACTCGGGGTCGACCATGGTGGTTGCAGCATGTGCGCACTCAGTTTGCTTGCTACGGTCGAATCATGAGCGAAATACCAGTCGAGGCGATTCATATTCACCCGGTGAAGTCATGTCGTCGAATCGAAGTGGGCGAGGCTGAGATCGTTGCGACTGGTTTGGCTCACGACCGTGAATGGCAAGTAGTCGATAATGATGGCGCATGCGTAACTCAGCGCACACACGCATCCCTCGCGACTATCGAGACCGCTTTAGACGGTGACATCATCGTGTTGTCGGCACCAGAACACGGTTCAACGACCTTAAGTCGCGACGGTGCTCCACCGGTGACCGTGTTACCCCTGGTCGGAAGACGGCCCGTTGCGGGTGTCGACGCGGGCGACGAAGCGGCGGCGTGGATATCTGATTTCCTTGGCGAGTCGCACCGGTTCGCAGCGGTTACTGCTGATTCCAATCACCGCGCCCCATCTTCTATTGATGTGTTCGAGCAGCCGTTGACCTTTGTTGACCTGGCTCCGGTCCTATTGGCGAATTCTGCTTCGTTGAGGTGGCTGCAGGAACGCGCTGTTGAGCCGTTCGGTATGGATAGGTTCCGTGCCAACGTGATCGTGGATGCAACCGACCCCTGGGTTGAAGACACCTGGCGCGAAATGACTATTGGTTCGGCTGTGATGACTGCGGAGCTTCCATGGCCTCGTTGCGCGATTCCCCAAATCGATCAGGACTCCGGTGAGCGGCAACGTGAACCGGCTCTAGCCTTACGCGCCTATCGCTGGTGCAGCGAAGCTCCGACCCTTGACGGCAACTTGAAGTCGATGATGGAGGGCAATGGCATGTTCGGTATGGGTTGCCGAATCGGCCCCATCGGTGCAACGCTCACGGTTGGCGACGTGGTGGACGTCCAGTCGTACCGGGAACCGATACTCGCTGCTCCGGTCTAGCCGTTCAAAAATCGAAATCTTTGAAGTCCCCGCCAAAGGGGGGTTTACGGTCTTTCAAAGGGTCGCCTTGGCACCAGCAGGCCACGCCCCGGGGCCCCATCCACTGATGATCGTTCAGCGACAACATCTCCCCTGCTGATAGTGAATTTCGGCCAACCCGTGATCTTCCAGCCGTCATAGGGCGAGTAGCCCGAAGCGGAATGCATACTGGCCCCATCGATGACGCGTGTTTCGGCAGGATCCAAGACGACCAGATCGGCGTCGGAGCCCGGTGCTATGCAACCTTTTTGTGGGTACATCCCAAATAGCTTCGCCGGGTTGCTACTAGTAACTTCAACGAATCTGGCCAGCGAAATACGGTTGCGCGCTACACCCAAGGACCAGAGCATTGGCATGGCGGTTTCTAGCTCAGCCATACCTTGACGCAATTCTGCGGGACCCAGACTCGGATCTAGCTTTTGTTCCAAGGTCCAAGGGGCGTGATCTGTAGCAACCGTGCTCACCGTCCCGTCAGCGACCCCTGCCCACAAAGCATCGCGGTCTTGTTCTTCTCTCAATGGTGGCGCGCCTGCGTACTTCGCTCCGTCGGGCTCGTCGAAACGAGAACGTTCAAGGTGGAGGTAGATCGGGCGTGTCTCAACGTACAGCGGAAGTCCGCGTGCCCGGCCTGCTCGGCAGGTATCAAGCGCCGCTTGACTCGATAGGTGAACAATGTAGGTGGCTGCGCCACTGATTTCGCAGAATCCGACCGCCCGCTCAGTTGCTATTCGTTCCGCTACAACCGGCCGTGTCTCGGGATAATGCCGCGGTTCGGTCAGGCCTGCTTCGCGCACTAATTCGCCGCAACAACCCATGAGGGCCGCGTCCTCGCAATGCAAGAGCACCACTGATCCCGCTGCTGCGGCTACGCGCATCGCCCGAAGAAATCCTTCAACATTGCGATCGAAACGTTTAAAGGAGAGAAAGATTTTGATACTCGGGTGCCCTGATGCAGCTAACTCAGGGATCTGAGCCATCGCCGTTTCGTCAGGATCCAACAGAACGGGATGCTGGAAAAAGTCGGCTAGGGAGTTGGCTTGTGCGTCATCGATGTCGCGGCGTAGCCCTTCAGCCATTTGTTCGCCCTTACGAGGAAAGGACATGTTGCCCACCGTCGTCACACCCCCTGCCAACGCGGCTCGGCTACCAATCTCAAAATCGTCAGTCCAACTGTCGATGCCCGGTCCCGTTCGAGGAGGGGAAAGATGAACATGGGCATCGACCCCACCTGGCAGGACGAACATTCCTTCGGCATCGATCTCTCGGGTGCCAGACATGGTCCCGCCTAGTTGCACGATTCGGCCACCATCGATTCCTACGTCTGTGACGGAAGCGCCGCTAGCTGCCGCGACGGTGCCGTGCTTGATGACTAGGTCCATGTGTTCCATTATCCCCCATCGGTCGACAACGAATCTGCGTGAACATCGATCGAGACAGTTCGATCAAGACAGTTCAGGCGTAGCCGTAACTAATGTGGCGACATGATGATGCTTGAGGGACGAGTCGCGTTGGTCACAGGTGCACAGCAAGGGATCGGCAAGGCCATT
>DASCSY010000170.1:0-4734 GCA_034399415.1 Acidimicrobiales bacterium | reverse complement strand
CGGTTCCCGACGGCGACGAACCAGTGGAGTGCATGTCGAGGGATTCGACGATTCGTTGGTTCGATTAGCCGGATGCTGCAACCCAGTGCCAGGCGATGAAATTCTCGGATTTGTCACTAAAGGCAGAGGGATTTCGATACATCGCGACGATTGCACTAACGCTGTTGAATTGGTCGCTGCTTCGGGAGCCCGACAAGTCGAAGTCGACTGGGACGTCGCATTCGATGGCCAGTTCCACACAACCTTCGAAGTTCGAGCCCTTGACCGAGACCGCCTACTCGCCGACGTTGTTTCTGTGATCTCAGACCATCATTTGGGCATCTCCAGCGCCCACACCTTTACAGGGGAAGACCAGGTCTCGGTGCTGCAGGTCGACGTCGAAGTGGGCGACCCGACCCTACTTGAGCAATTGCTTGCCGCCGTAAGAGATGTTGACGGCGTATTTGACGCTCATCGAGTCGTTCCAAATAGCGTGAGACCTCCTTCATAAAGCCGGGTATAGATCGATTAAGAGGCAGGGAGTTCGTGGTCCAACCATCTACGATGGGGACTTCATCGGGCAGCTATTTCATCTCACCCCCCGACGCTCCCGAGGATGATTCATGTCGAAGAAGGCAAATATCTTCCGAACCCCAATTGGGACACGCGACCTCATGCCGTCGGAATCGGCGCGTTGGGAAGCGGCAACCAACGTTTTCACCGATGTTGCGTCCCGCGCAGGGTTTTGTTTGGTTGACACACCGATCTTTGAAGACGTTGGTGTTTTCTCACGCATTGGCGAAGGCACTGACGTCGTCGGGAAAGAGATGTACGAGTTTCGCGATCGAAGCGACCGCCCGATGGCATTGCGTCCGGAGGGGACTGCTTCGGTTTGTAGGGCCTTTGCCCAGCACCGTCCTGCGGTGCCTTGGAAGGTGTACTACAGGGGCCCATATTTTCGGTACGAAGCGCCGCAAGCAGGAAGGTTTCGCCAGTTTCACCAGTTTGGTATCGAAAGCATCGGCTCAGATGACCCCGATATTGATGTCGAGGTAATCGCTGTCGCATGGGAAGTCTTACGCAGCGTCGGGCTTCAACGAGTTCTATTGGCCGTCAACTCCATGGGCGACTCAGACACCAGAGCCCGATACCAAGAAGCGTTACGACACTACCTGAGCAATCGTTTGAGCGAAATCGACGAAGAAGACAAAGAAAAGGTTGAGTCTCACCCGCTCCGCGTACTTGACTCCAAGCGACCAGCGACGCAAGCAGTCACCAACGATGCCCCCAAAATCGGGGAATTTCTTACCACAGACGCGGAACAACATTTTGATCGTGTGAAGGACGGACTGGGCTCCCTAGACATTCCGTTTACTATTGAACCGACACTCGTTCGCGGTCTTGATTACTACACGCACACCACCTTCGAGTTTCAAAGCTTGGCCCTCGAAACGGCACAGAACACCGTGTGTGGAGGCGGCCGCTACAACGGTCTAATCGAAGAACTCGGAGGACCACCAACACCCGGAATCGGTTTCGGTATGGGAATTGAGCGACTGCTCTTAGCCTGTGACGCGGAGGAGTCATTCCCTAGTCCCGGTTCCGACACCCAAGTCTGGGTAGTGGATGTCGCTGACGGTCGCTCCGCTCGTGACCTCACCCACCAACTGCGAAGTCAGGGGATAGTGGCCGACCGCGCTTTTGACGGTAGATCTATGCGAAGTCAAATGCGCAGCGCCGACCGATCGGGTGCCAAAATTGCGCTGATCGTAGGGGAGCAGGAATTAGCGGATCGGACCGTGGCGATACGAATGCTGCGTGAAGACGAAAGAGAACAGGCAGTAGTTCCACGCGACGCGACCCTGACAGAAGTCCAGCGCTTACTGGGGCTTGACCCTTTATGAGCTACGACTCGCGAGGCGGACCATGGCAATGAGAACTGACTACTGCGGGCGACTGTCTGTTGATGACATCGGTAGGACAGTAACGGTCTGTGGGTGGGTGTCGAAACGGCGAGAACACGGCGAATTTCTGGCATTCGTAGACCTACGAGACCGCACCGGAATAATCCAATGTGTCGTTGACCACGCTCACGACATTCGAAGCGAGTACGTGCTCGCAGTGACAGGAACCGTACGCGAACGACCTCCCGAAACCATCAACGACGAACTTCCCACTGGTGCCATAGAAATTGGTGAAGCCACCGTCGAGATTCTTTCTGAAGCGGAACCGACCCCCTTCCAGCTCAGTGGCAGGGTCGAAGTAGACGAAACCATTCGAATACGACATCGATACTTGGATCTGCGCACCGACCGGATGCAGAGAAACCTCAGAAGTCGAGCTCTAATAAATGCAGCTATTCGACGAGCCATGGATGCACAAGAGTTCGTAGAAGTCGAGACTCCGATGCTTATAGCTTCGACACCTGAAGGAGCCCGCGATTTTGTAGTCCCCAGCAGACTAAACCCCGGCAACTTTTACGCCCTTCCACAAAGCCCGCAGCTGTTCAAACAACTTTGCATGGTTGGAGGAATAGATCGCTACTACCAAATAGCGCGATGTATGAGAGATGAAGATCTCCGCGCAGACCGCCAATTCGAATTTACTCAGTTGGATATGGAGATGAGCTTCGTTGATGGCCAAGAAGTAAGAGCTGTCGTCTCTCAGGCTGTGGCCGAAGCAGCGGAAGTAATCACCGGGCAAAAGCCGTCAGCGATACCGGAAATGTCTTGGCTTGAGGCTATGAATCGCTACGGATCTGACAAGCCCGATATTCGATTTGACCTCGAACTGGTTGATCTCACCGAGATCTTTTCAGAAACAGACTTCAACGCATTCAAAGCTCCGTGCATCAAGGGCATAAGAGTTGAAGGTGGCGGGGAGACTGGTCGCAACAAACTGGATCAATTGACGGATAAGGCGAAGACCTGGGGCGCTAAAGGCCTGGTGTGGATCAAGGTTGGAGAATCAGGCGAGGTCAGCTCACCCGTCGCAAAGTTCATGAGCGATGCCGAGATAGCCGGCTTAATCGAGAAGCTGGGAGCGGGCAACGGAGACATCTGTTATCTCGTTGCCGATGAGTGGAAGCCCGCAGTTC
Source organism: Acidimicrobiales bacterium (assembly GCA_034399415.1). Classification (GTDB taxonomy): domain Bacteria; phylum Actinomycetota; class Acidimicrobiia; order Acidimicrobiales; family Poriferisodalaceae; genus UBA2110. The sequence goes on along the minus strand of DASCSY010000170.1, from coordinate 1,658 downwards.
ATGTACTGGGATTGCTCCGGCTCGAACTCGGCAAACCTCCCGTTAACGAGGGCGGATTCCACTTCCTCTGGGTGATTGATTTTCCACTTTTCGAAGACATTGACGATGCCGGAAATCCAGTCCCGGCTCACCACCCCTTCACCATGCCGCATCACGAAGACCTCGAACTCCTAACAGCATCAGCCGAAGACCCATCGGTACTACTCGACGTCCGGTCACAGGCTTACGACCTTGTGCTCAATGGTTGGGAATTAGGTTCAGGCAGCGTCCGTATCCACAGTCGAGATATCCAACTCCGAATATTTGACCTTCTCGGAATCGGAGAGGAAGAATCTCAAAGAAAATTTGGGTTCCTCATGGATGCTTTTCGCTACGGAGCACCTCCCCACGCCGGGTTTGCTTTCGGGATTGATCGACTCGTAGCCCTGCTGGTCGGCGAAGAAAACATTCGCGAAGTCATAGCGTTCCCGAAAAGTCAATCCGGCACCGACCCCTTAACCGAAGCACCCACACCAATTGACTCAGCCCAACTTGACGAACTCGGTCTGAGACTTCTGCCTCCTACGAACTGACCGACGAAGCGTTCGCCGCCCACTAGGTTCACTGTGGTGAGTGACCTCTTTGCGTCCGCGGCCGACGACGCCCTGCAACAGAGCGCTCCTTTGGCTGCCCGCCTTCGGCCTCGCCAACTCGACGATCTTGTCGGTCAGGAAGAGCTACTCGGCCAAGGAGCGCCTCTCCGTATCCTTATTGAGGCTGATCGGCTGACCTCGCTTATCTTGTGGGGTCCTCCAGGGTGCGGCAAGACGACACTTGCCCGTCTCATCGCTAACCACACCGCAAAAGAATTCGTGACGATGTCAGCCGTCTCGGCATCTGTAAAAGATGTGCGAGTAGTCATTGAAAACGCCCGCCGCCGTTTAGGGGAACGAAGTATCGGCACCATTCTCTTTCTCGACGAGGTCCATCGGTTCAACAAAGCGCAGCAGGACGCTCTGCTGCCTTCAGTAGAGGAAGGATTGCTTGTTCTTATCGGCGCCACCACTGAAAACCCGTATTTCGAAGTCAATGCACCTCTGCTGTCTCGATCAAATCTGTTCCGCCTTAATGAACTCACCGATGCTGCAGTATGCGAACTTCTCCTCCGCGGAGTCGATCATGAACAAGCCTCAATCACAGAAGATGCGTTACAGCATCTAGCGAGTCGAGCCGATGGCGACGCGAGGCGCGCCCTCACAGCGTTAGAGATGACGGTTGTACTTGCCGGCGGACAGGGCTCCCAAATCGAACTCCTTCACGCGGAACAGGCGCTCGATACTCGAGCCCACCGTTACGGGGAAGATGATCATTATGACGTCGTGTCAGCGTTCATAAAAAGCATGCGAGGGTCCGACGTTGACGCAGCACTCCATTGGTTGGCGCGCATGTTGGAAGCAGGAGAGGACGCTCGCTTCATCGCGCGGAGAATGGTGATCCTCGCGTCAGAGGACATCGGGATGGCCGACCCGACGTCGTTACTTATTGCGGATGCAGCAGCTCGTGCCGTTGAGTTTGTGGGACTGCCCGAAGCTCAACTGAACTTGTCTCAAGCGGTAATCCATTTGGCCACAGCTCCCAAATCCAACTCTGCACTCACAGCAATTTCTCGAGCTCGAGAA
>DASCSY010000169.1:0-4765 GCA_034399415.1 Acidimicrobiales bacterium | reverse complement strand
CAGTGGAGCAGACAGCCGCCAACGGTCGAACGGTCGACGATTTGATGTACGAGTTCCTAGACCGCGTCCTCTACGGCAAGTGAGTCATTCTCAAAAGGTAGGAAACCCTGCCGTGGCAGGGTTTCCGTGTAGTGGCGGGGGTTGGATTTGAACCAACGACCTTCGGGTTATGAGATCGATACACCCCAAAGCGCTGACCAGGGGAAACGCTCCGAAACCCGCTTTTTACCTGGCAATTCGTTGATTACCACTTCTCGTTGATTCGCGGTGTTTCGCGATGTCTCGCGGCCTGTACGCGGCCTGGACGATCTACGGCACTCCGCGTGAGTCGTTCCTAAAAAGCAGGAAACCCCGCCGTAGCAGGGTTTCCGTGTAGTGGCGGGGGTTGGATTTGAACCAACGACCTTCGGGTTATGAGCCCGACGAGCTACCAAACTGCTCCACCCCGCGGCGAAGACATCAGTATGGCCGCTGAGTGAACCTATCCACAACCTCGGGGCCTAAAGACCTCCCCCAAGTTCTGAGAAATCCGCTAGGTGTCGGCCCAGTCTTCTAACTCCAGCAACGTTTCATCGAACGCGTTCAACGCGACAGCAAGATCGCTCCCGGGTCCGCCAGCTTCAGCCTGATGTACACCGGCCACGGCAAGATTCCCCGACGGTGTAGTCGGTAGAAGCGTCAACAGCAAGAACGAAATGACGCCGAAACCCAAAGCCACCAAAAGCGGCATCGTGTAACCGCCATACACGTCGATCAACCTCCCGGCGACGGGGGCGCCAATCAATGCACCTAAGCCCTGCGCTGTGTAAAAAATTCCCATCAATGAACCTAAGCCAACTACACCAAATAAATCAGCGAGAACTAGCGGGCTCACCGCCACGAAAGAGCCGTACCCCACCCCCAACACAGCCATAAAGACCACCAAAGTCGCGAATGAGGAACCGGCTAACAGCCATATCACGAACGATAAAGGACACAACGCTGCACCAAATCGGAAGACGCGGAAAGTACCAAAATGGTTCGTCAACCAGCTGAAACCGATTCGCGAGAGCACACTGGACCCACCCAACACACCCACCAAAGTGGCCGCAGCAACAGACGAGACACCCCGTTCCTTTGCATAGGGAACCGCGAACACAAACGGAACGAAGAGCGCCATACCCGACGAAAGGCCCGCTACCCATAGTTTGCGAAAAGTCGCAGACCTGAACGCCTCTTTGATTCTCGACGGAGCCGCACCTGCTACCCCCGGAGCTCGCGCCATCATCAAAGTGCACACAGCCAGCACTAGCGAGCCGACCACACCGAAGATTCGGTATGTGGTTCTCCATCCATATAAGTCGATTAGACGAGCGGCCAATGGAGTCATAACCAATGTGCCGACACCTATCCCAGCTACGGAGATACCCACCGCTGTCGCACGGCGCTTTTCGAACCAGCCACCGACATGCGCGAGCATCGGGATGTAAGCACAAGCTGCAGCAATTCCCGCGCCAGTACCAAAGGTGACGTATCCAACACTGATTGAATTCACATTGCTTGTGGTCCAAAGGCCAACAAAAAGAGCAACCGCGCCAAAGGCCAGAACCGGCCGCGGACCGTACCGATCAGCAAGACGACTAGTAACCAAACTCAACCAGAAGAAGGAGAAGGTCGTCACTCCAAAGATTACGGCCGTTGAACCTTTCCCAGTTCCGAAGTCATCTGCCATCGACTGAAAAAAAGCACCAAAGCTGTAGACGCTGCCAAGAGCAACAGCTGAAGACAAGAAGGTAGCCACCACGGTGAGCCATGCACGCGGCGAATCTATGAGATGTTCGTCGCTCATAGTCCCCTGTTTCCCACCTTTGGTTATTCTCGATTGGTAGCGATGACTCGAAAGCCTTCAGCAAGTCGGCCTTGCGTCATCCCGGCTGCTGAAGCCACTCCCGACGCCCATTCACGTAACAAGTCTTCCAGATCCTCCATGCGGTCCGTTTGACTGGAGTGGCACTGCAATGCCTTTACCTTCTGGTCAAAGGTATCGGTGATGTCCACATGCATCATTGTTCCTTCTGGTGCCGCCATCCACATCATCCATACCTGCGAGACAGTGTGCGGCTCATGGCCCTCCCCAAGAAGTTCAGGGTGCGCACGCGGATTACGTGAATCGGGGTAAACAGCGGCCATGGTTGCCCATGCTGTGGCCAAGTGATCGGGATGTGACCCATAAATTCGATCCCAGTTCGCAGTGGTTGGCTGGGTCACGACAACATCAGGGCGAACAATTCGCATCACGCGAGAGAGATCACGGCGAAGCTCAAGGCTGTTGATGACCCGCCCGTCAGGGTGACTTAACCAGTGAAGCTCTTCGACTCCCACGGCCGCGGCCGCTGCGTGTTGTTCGGCCTGGCGAAGAGCAGTTAGATCGTTGGGGCTTTGAGTCAAATCATCATCGCCGGCCTCGCCACTGGTGACCAGGCAATATGCGACATGCGATCCAGCGTTGACTAGCGCAGCCATGGTCCCCGCAGTTCCAAAGTCAACGTCATCGGGGTGTGCTACGACAACAAGAACTCGTCCGGGGGCCTCAATGTCTCCCGTCGCTGTAGGGATGGTGCCTGACACGGCGTTACGCCGCGTCGCTGTCGTCTCGGGTTGGTGATTGAGAAAGCAGCTCTTGTGCCTTGGCTATGTACCCCGCCGCGCGTTCTACCCATTGTTGATAGGCAGCAAGGTCGCCCGCGCGCAAAGCAGCATCGGCACGTTCGAACGCGTCTGCCGAAAGTGTCAATAACTCCTCAACCGACTTTTCCTCGGACTTGTCGTCAGGGTCAGCATCGTCGCTTTCTAGATCTCCGTCAGATTCGTCAAGTTCCTCATCTTCGCCCTCCGAAGACACAGTCATGTCTTCTTGCGCCTGTCCCGTATTGAGATCGACGTTGAGTCCCGGGATTGCGCGAGCGAGCGCTGACTCGAAACTGTCCGCGATAACGACTTCTGGGCCTACTCCAACAATGACGAGTTGCAGTTCGGGCACGGCCGTCGTACCGGTGGCTTCTATGTACAACGGTCGGACGTACAGCAAAGAGTTCCCGACGGGGATAAGCAGAAGGTTGCCTGGCACGACCGTTGATCCGTTTTGGTTTAGCAGAGTGACCCGCTCTGATATTTCTTCCTCGGTTTGAATGTTGGAATTAAACAGGGCCGGTCCGTCAACGGGGGTGGAGGATCGGATCTCGTACACCTCGATCTGGCCGTACCGATCTGGGTCATTGTGAACGACCATGAAACCCTCAAGGTTCTTGCGTGAGTCATCATCGGAGAACGGCACGAAAGGCCTGAAGATGACGAACGATTCATCATCGTCACCTGGTAACCGCATCAGCAAATACTGAGGAGCTATCCGAACCTCTGAACTACTGATGATTTTGCCAGTGGCATCTACGACCGATTCCACTGCAGTCTGCCCAATTGAATTTCCCGGGTCTTGAGCGACGCTCCAAGCTCCGGCGGCGTCATAAAACTCCGCGGCGCCACTGATGCGGTACCGGCCCCATAAATCGGTTTGCAACCGGAATAGATCTTCGGGGTATCGGAAATGCTCAGCCAACTCTGCGGGGGGTGGCGTTGCGCTGAACAAGTCAGGGAACTGTTGACGATACGACTCTGCAAGTGGGTCGTCATCATCGACGATGTAAAAAGTTGGTGCTCCGTCATACGCGTTGATCACAACTTTGATCGAGTTACGCACGTAATTGAACGAAGAACGCAGATCACCTGAACGTACGGCCCGAGCGTTGACTGTCTGCCCGTACGGGAACATATCGGTCGCTGTATACGCATCAAGTATCCACTTCACCTCGCCGTCCACAATGGCGGGGTAGGGATCCCGATCGAACCTTAGGAATGGTGCGATGGTCTTTGCGCGGTCAACAACGTCGCGCTTGTACAGGATGCGACTATCGGAACCAAGCTCATTGGAAACCACCAGGTTTGGCTCGGCAAAGCGAAGGGCGAACGCAAGTTTCCTGGCGAATGACCCAATCCCAACGCCATCGGCACCGTCGTACCTGGTGACTTCTGTCCGATCATCATCGTCTTGAAAGTCCACCTCGTCGCGGGTTGCCCCTACGATTGCATAACCCTTTAGGCCTTCACCGACGTAAAGACCGGGTGAGGACACTGCTAACGCGTCAGCTCCGTCTCTCGTGCTGGTCGGGATGTCCGCTAACGCGTAGTCCGGTCGGCCGTTTGCATCGATGGCGTTTGCTGGCGCGGCCGCAAGTCCATACCCATGAGTGAAGGCGATATGTTGCGATTCCCAGGAGCTATTTGGAAGATCCGTTTGTTTTAGCTCTCTCGCCGCGAGAACTACTTGGGTTGTTCGGCCATCGATGTCGTATCGGTCGACATCGATATCTCTGAAGTCGTAAAAGCTCTTAATGCCTTGCGTCTGTTGGAAGGTGTCACGCATCACTGCCGGATCGAGGAGTCGGACGTTGCGGACGGTCGCAAGATTCTCTTCTATTTCGCTCGCGCTAAGAGTGGGTTCATAGTCGAAATCTCGCGATGTCACCTGGTCGAGTCCCATGGCGATGCGTGTCATCTCGATGTTTCGTTCGATATACGGGGCTTCCTTTGTTGATTCGGACGGTTCAACTTGAAAGCGCTGCACTAAAGCCGGATAAATCGTTCCCGCGAGGCTGGCGACGAGCGCCCAAAGACCGACAGCAATGATGGGGTAGGTAAATCCTCGCCGCCAAATGTTGAAGACCAGCAGTCC
>DASCSY010000168.1:0-4882 GCA_034399415.1 Acidimicrobiales bacterium | reverse complement strand
CGATAGTTCGAAAAACACGTACATGGGTATTGACAACGCTGCCAGAGAAATTGGGTCACCTGAGGGCGTCATAATGGCCGCCAGTGCGACTATTCCAACAATTGCGTATCGCCGAATTCGCCGCAGTTGGGCTGGTTGCACTACACCCGCAAGTTGAAGGAATAGGAGCAGGATCGGAAATTCGAAACCAATGCCGAACGCCAACATCATGTAGGTGATCAACCCAAGATAGGCACCCGGTGAGAACAAGGGATCGACTGATTCTCCGCCGAAAGAGATCAGAAAATCAAGGGCCCGTTCGAAGGTCGAGTAGGCCAACAGTGCGCCGCAAAGAAACAGCAGCACGGCGCTGAGTACGAATGGCACCGCGTAACGTTTTTCGCTGCGACCCAATGCCGGAGTCACGAAACGCCATAAATGCCAAAGCAGGACCGGCATCGCGAGTACGAGGCCCACGTAGATGGAAACTCGAATTCTCGTCTTGAACCCGTCTAAGGGTTCGGTGATTATCAGGGTGCAGGGCCTGTTGATTTCCTGGGCCTCCAAGACGTTGCAATAAGGGGGTAGGAAAATCCGATCGAGCATCCAGTCATATAGAAACACGCCAACTATGGCACCAACGACGACGGTGCCGATACTCCAAATGAGACGCATCCTGAGTTCGGCTACGTGATCCCAAAAAGTCGCGGGTGCGGGTGCGGAGCGACGGCGAAGCTTCATTGTGAGGGGGGAGGCTTGTTGGTTTCTCCGTCACTTTCGGTGGTGTCTGGTGAGGGCAGCGGTGCACTTTCTTGGCGTAATTTCTCGTCGTGAGACTGTTCCACTTCCCCCTTAACTACGTTGTCAAGTTCCCCCTTAACTACGTTGTCAAGTTCGCTGCGGACCTGGGAGCTGAAGCGACGGAGGTCTGCAAGTCCTTTTGCTATACCTCGTATAGCTCCCGGAAGCTGTTTAGGGCCAAGTACTACGAGGGCTACTAGGCAGATGATCAGCACCTCGTTTGGTGTGAGATTCACGTCTCTGATGCTAGGTCGTCGCTGCGGTGGCTAGACACTCTCGTGCTAAGTGCTGTCATTCGGCGAAAAATTATCCGACGAAACCGTGTTCTCGACATGCGCGCCAAGTGTCGCTTGGCGCGTCCGACTTGAATTCCCATTCCCCCCAAAGCAAGCTCAGCACGGTCGACGCTTGCCAACGAATGTTCGGCTTCTCGAGCCACACGCAGCACGGTCCGCCACATAAATAAGGCTAAACCCACAACTGAAACTGCCGCTGCGAACCATACGGTGATCACGACATAACGTTAGAGGCTCAGTTGCAAGCCTTCGCGCTCATCGTGCAGGATGCTCGCGTGCAACAGCGGCTGCCTTCGTTACGTCACCCCCCAATCAAGTTTGCTCATCGAGGCGCTCGGGCCCACGCACCAGAAAACACCATCGATGCATTTGTGACAGCTCTCCGACTGGGCGCCACCGGTCTCGAGTCTGATGTTTGGTTGACCGCTGACGGGGTGCCGGTGCTGGATCACGATGGCCTTCTCCGAAAAGGGTTTCGGCGCCAGAAGATAGGGACTTTGCGATACCGAGAGTTGCCGCCGCGTGTGCCAAGACTTGAGGAGCTTTATCAAACGTGTGGAAATGATTTTGAGTTGTCGATAGATGTCAAGGATCCATCTGCGTTTCAAGCCATTCTCAACACGGCGAGGGATTTTCAAGCCGAAACCAAGCTTTGGTTGTGCCATGGTGATTGGCGACTTACTGCCAAATGGCGTGAGTCGACGGGTGCGCGTTTGGTGAACTCAACTCGCTTGCGTCTGATGAAAGATGGTCCCGAAAGGCGCGCAGCGGAACTCACGGCTAGTGGCGTTGATGCTGTGAATCTTCATCACGCCGATTGGACCGGCGGGCTTACCACCCTCTTCCATCGCTTCGGGCGGTATTGCATCGCTTGGGACGCTCAGCACGAACGTGTGATTTCTTCTCTCGTTCGCATGGGTGTTGACGCCATTCACAGCGACCATGTTGACCGTCTGCACGCGGGATTCGAGCAAGCTGAGTGGCAGTCGGGTGTCGAAACAGACCTACGGCCGCCCGACGCTACTGGGCGGCCATATCCGGACGAAGACCTCACCGACAAGTAAATCAACATCTACTGCACCAAACCAGCGACTGTCCCGGCTGTTAGCCCGATTGTCCCCCATTACGAAGATTTGATCGTTTGGTACGACCAGGGGCCCGAAGTCAGCGGTTGATAAATTCGGAGGAAGGTAGCTCTCACGAAGTGGAACATTGTCAATATGGACCACACCGTCAATCGCTTGGACTCGCTCACCCGGTAACCCGATGACCCTCTTAACAAAGTCCTTGAGCTGGGAGTCCGCAACCGAAGGCGGTCGGTTGAACACCACCAGATCACCTCGATCGACTTGACCGATGCGGAACGCGAGTTTGTAAACCATCAGGCGATCACCAACTTCTAGCGTCGGCGCCATCGAACGCGACGGAATGAAATAGGTCTGAACTACAACAGCTCGAAGAGCAAAGGCTGCCAACAGGGCTAAGACGATTACCACGATCCATTCGCGCATCGATCCCCACAGCGGTCTGGCATTCAATGTCGCGTTTTCGCCATTATCACCAGGCGTAACAGTCATCAGTTGGGTTTCCCTAGCCAAGCGGCAGCCGCACCAAGATGGGCACAGGCTACGGGATCCCCTGCAATAGGCCGCCCCATGCTTGTTACTTCGATTTCTGATTCGGCGATAACCGCCGAGACATTTATCGGCTCGATGCGGCATGGGTGGTGGCCACTACTCACGACCCATGAGTCGTCGCCGTCAAGCGGGAGCGGTACGTCAATCGGTACCGGAATAGCTCCTAGGATCGTTCTGGCGTGATGACTTATCCCTTGATGGCGTTGACGCTCATCAGTACCCGAGGCTCGCACACACAGGCCGACTTTGGCACCTAAGGCGGTGAGAACAGCGGCATGGCCTGCAAGCTCCATTGCTGAAAATCCGAAGTTGGAGGAGGTTCCGGCGTGGCCAGGCCCGGCCGCAAGAACTATCCGAGGGCAACCGTTGTCGAGAAGAGCTGCAGTGCCTGACGCGACGCTCACTGCCTCGATATCCCCGCCAAATGCTTGGCCCGCGGTGACAGTGCATTTGAGCAAATTCTTCGCTTGCAGTTGGGCGACTAAATCACTCAGCTTTAGTGGGAGTGCCGCTTGGTCAGTCATGAGGTAACCCAAATCCGACGACTTTAATGCAATTGATACGGCCCCAAGATGGCTATGGAGAACGCACAACAGGACTCGCGCACCGACCAAATCCACCCGCTCTGAAACATGTGGATCGACCTGCAACTGCTCGGACAGGTAGCGCGCTTTCAACAGGTGTCCTACTCCTGGGGTGGTCCACTCAGTTCTGTGGCCAACCGAATGGACGACATGCCACCCTCCTGTACCGAGTCCCAAATCCACGGCGGTGGTGTTGACAACTACAACGTCACCGACCTCGACCGCTCCAACCACCGCTGGTAAGGCGTACGCCTTGCTCCCATCTTCTAGTTTCATTCGCTGGAATCCATCCCGTTCTTCGAGAATTTGGGCTACCCGGTGGGATTGAAACGATGGCACGGTGGTTACCTCAAAGTGACGCTATTAGGGCGTCCACTCGCTCATCTTGAGCAAGAAACGGGTCTTTGCATAACACCGTCCTTTGGGCTTGGTCGTTAAGTTTCAAATGAACCCAATCAACGGTGTAGTCACGCTTTCTTTCCTTTGCTTGCCTCACAAATTCCCCGCGAAGGCGGGCACGAGTGGTTTGGGGTGGTTGCTCCACCGCTATTTCGACGTCGGCGTCGGTTAGCACACGTTCAACTAGGCCGTTTCGCTGGAGTAAATAGAACACTCCTCGAGTCTGATTCACATCGTGATACTGAAGATCTAGCAGTGCGGTGCGCGGGTCGCTTAATTCCAGATCGTGTTTTTCTCTGTATCGCTCCAAGAGGCGATATTTGATCACCCAGTCGACTTCTCTATCGAGAGTTAATGGATCCTGTTCAATACCTCGCATGCAATGCTCCCACATTGCGAGAGCTCGCTTTTCTTCTTCATTTAGTTCGTTGGCGTCAGCGAACCGCTGCGCCCTCTCCAAGTACTCTCCTTGGATTTCAAAAGCGCTCGCTTCTCGTCCGTTTGCTAGGCGGACACGTCGCGTGCATGTGATGTCATGGCTGATTTCACGGATAGCTCTAATGGGATTCTCGAGCGTCAGATCGCGGAGCACGACCGCTGGGTCTTCCATCATTCGGAGCAGTAAGGACGTTGCTCCAACTTTCAAAAACGAGGTGTATTCGCTCATGTTTGAATCGCCGACGATGACGTGCAAACGCCTGTAGCGCTCTGCATCGGCATGTGGCTCATCTCTCGTGTTGATAATCGGGCGACTACGAGTGGTGGCGCTCGATACTCCTTCCCAGATATGTTCCGCTCTTTGAGCAATGCTGTACATCGCTCCGCGGGCGCTTTGTAGAACCTTGCCTGCGCCGGTGTAAATCTGTCGACTAACCAAGAATGGGATCAGTACTTCGGCGTAGTTCGAGAAGTCCTCACGACGGCTCGTCAGGTAATTCTCGTGACACCCATAGCTGTTGCCGGCACTGTCCGTGTTGTTCTTGAACAGGTAAATCGTGCTTCCGGTGATGCCCTCCTCAGCCAGCCGTTCTTCAGCATTTTCCACCAGTTTCTCAAGAATTCTCTCTCCGGCTCGGTCGTGACAGATCACTTGGTAGACAGAGTCGCACTCGGGAGTGGCATACTCGGGATGCGAACCTACGTCGAGGTATAGGCGCGCTCCGTTAGCCAGAAAAACGTTACTTGA
>DASCSY010000167.1:0-4906 GCA_034399415.1 Acidimicrobiales bacterium | reverse complement strand
CGCCATTCGTCGATCATTTGTGATTCCGGACTACAACACATCGTGTAATAGTCCGCGTCCCGGACCGCTACGTAACCCCCGACACGTGCCACCCGAGCCATTTCCTTTAAAGCCGCAACCGGGTCGGTCAGGTGTTGCAACACTTGGTGCGCGTATACGACGTCAAAAGAGCCATCTTCATAAGGCAATTTGTATACCGAAGCTTGCTCTACAGCGACGTTCTCTAACCCCGAAGCTTTGATGGTACGTCTCGCCACTTCAAGGATGTCGGAGGCGATTTCGATTCCTGTGACAGTACCGTTTGGCACCCAGTCACCTAACCCTGCGGTGATGGAAGCTGGACCACATCCGACATCCAATATTTGAGAATCTTCGGCGATAACGTCACGGGCGAAAGCAGCGCACTGTTCAGCTGTGCGTCGCGCATGTTGATTGACAACAGCTGGTTGATGGCCGTGTGTGTAGACATCGCGTTTTGGCATCGCTGCAAAGCTAGGAGATCCGACGCTCCACGTCACCCGAGAAGATTGATCCAGTTACCAATTCTCGTTGACTACGGTTTCACTATTAGAAGGCCCACCCCGCGTCGAAAGCTGCGAGTTTGACCCAATGCAAACTCACCACCCACCTCCGTGTGCGTCACCAGTGCAAGTGGCATTGAGATGAAGGATCTACTCACTCCCGATTATTACCGGTATCCATGGGCCGCACTTGAGACCGTCAAAATACTGCCGCGAGGCGCTGTTCTCGTCGTCTGGCCCGATGGTCAACAACTCGAATGTCACCCACTGTGGCTTCGAGAAAATGCTGCGGGTCCTGATGGAATCGATCCTCGCTCCAAAGAGAATGGTCTGGACGTAACAGATATGGATATGTCCACGACAATCGGATCCGCATCGGTTGATGCCGGGGCGTTGGTAGTCGAGTTCGTCCCGGAAAATCGTCGGGCAAGCTTCCATCCGGGATGGCTGCGCCATGTCGCCGATGAGCAACACCGTCCGTTCGCTTTGTTGCCGGAACCCAAACCTTGGGTTGTCGCTGACCTACACGAACCGCCAACTCATGATGGGCCGTCCGTTCTTGACAACGACAGGGCTCTGGCTGCATGGCTGCACGATCTTTTGGAGATCGGATTAGCGAGACTCACTGGTCTGCCCTGCGAGCGGAAAATAGTGGGGTTGGTAGGTGCTCGTATCGGAGCTTTGCGAGATTCAAACTTTGGTCTTACTTGGCACGTGAGCGTCGATCTAGACCCAAACTCAACGGCGAACACGAACTCGAGACTCCCAGCCCACAGTGACCTACCCACGAGGGAAACCCCACCCGGGTTTCAACTCTTACATTGTCTTGAGAACGACGTGACCGGTGGACAGTCGACCATGACCGACGGGCTTGCTGTAGGCCAGTACCTCCAAACCGCGGAACCGGACGTATTTCGTTGGTTGACGACCCTTGAGTGGACCTTCTTTAACCGCGACAGCAACCATGACCACCGTTGGACTGGGCCCATCATCGATAAGGGGGATGGCCGAATTCCATGGACATTCAGGGCATTTCACCCGGTGCGCGGATTTCCGGCCATGGCCTCTGATGCTTTAGACGACGCCTATTATTCGCTGCGGCGTTTCGGTGACATCGCTAACAGCGACGAATTTCAAATCCGTTATGACTTAGAACCCGGCCATTTGATCGCTTTTGACAACCGTCGCATCTTGCACGGAAGAGAGGCTTTTGAAAGTCACGAAGGTATCCGCCAACTCCGCGGCACTTACCTCGATGCCGACGAGGTCTATTCGAGGGTGCGAGTGCTACGCCGAACCCTCAACACGCGGCCTAACTCTCTAGGATTCACTCACTCAAAGGAGGCCGAGGATGACTGAAGTCTTCATCACCTGTGCAATCACCGGCGCAGGAGACACTGTCGGGAAATCAGACAAAGTTCCTTTCACTCCCGAGGCGATCGCCAACGATGTCATCGCCGCGGCCCGGGCCGGTGCAGCTATTGCCCACGTTCATGTCCGGGATCCAATTACGGGAGATCCGGACCGCCAGATCGCGTATTACCAAGAAGTGGTGGAACGAGTTCGGGCTTCATCCACCGATGTCGTGCTCAATCTGACTGCGGGTATGGGCGGCGATCTAGTGATCGGTTCGGTGGAGGAGCCTCTACCGCTTGACTCTCGACAAACCGATCTAGTTGGTGCTACTGAGCGACTCGATCACGTCCGTTTACTACTACCGGAAATCTGCACCCTCGATTGTGGAACCATGAATTTTGGGGAAGGGAACTACGTAGCAACCAATACTCATGACACCCTCGCCGAGATGGCCCGTCAGATTCAACAACTTGGTGTTCGACCAGAGATCGAAATCTTCGACACGGGCCAACTGTGGGAAGCGAAATCATTAGTAGATGACGGTCTGATCGACTCACCCGTAATGGTCCAGCTGTGCATGGGAGTCAAATGGGGAGCGCCCAATGACCTCAACACGTTCATGGCGATGGTGAACAATGTTCCCCAGGAGTGGACATTTTCGGCATTTTCACTTGGCAGAGACCAGTTGCCGTACGTCGCTCTGGCAGCTGTGGCGGGAGGAAATGCGCGGGTTGGTCTTGAAGACAACCTGTATCTAGATCGCGGACAGCTCGCAACAAATGAGAGTCTCACCGCTCGCGCGAAACAAATTCTCGAGTCCTTGAATTTCGAGGTGATCGGACCAGACCGGGTTCGCGAAACACTGGAACTCACTGCACACCATCAATGACCGACCAAACCGCATTACCTGAACGTGTAGCGATCGTGGGGGCTGGAGTTATTGGTGCTGCTTGGGCCGCTCGTTGGCTCCTTCGCGGAGTGGATGTTGCCGTGACCGACCCATCGGCTACTGCTCCCAAGATTGTTTCTCATGTTGTCGACAATGCTCGGCATGCCTGGACCCGAATGGGCATCGAACCTGAACGCGAAGGAGAGTTGACTTTTGTTGACTCGATTGACGCTGCCGTCCGAGATGTCGACATTGTGCAAGAGAACGTCCCCGAGATGCTTGAGTTGAAGAAGACAATTCTGGGACAAATCGAGGATTCCGTCGATGCAGCAACGTTGATCGCTTCCTCCACTTCGGGCCTGAAGCCAAGCGTCTTACAAGCAGACCTGAGGAATCCCGAACGACTCGTCGTGGGTCATCCATTTAACCCGGTGTATCTGCTTCCTATGGTTGAGGTGGTGGGAGGCGAGTCGACTTCGTCCGAGTCGATCTCTCGAGCGATGGCGCTATATAACGCTGCTGGTATGCATCCTCTGCATGTTCGGGTCGAAATCGACGCGTTTATTGCTGACCGTCTCCTCGAAGCAGTCTGGAGGGAGGCTCTGTGGTTGGTAAGTGACGGGGTCGCTACGACTGAAGAGATCGATGACGTCATCCGTTTCGGCTTCGGACTGCGTTGGTCTCAAATGGGACTGTTCGAGAATTACCGGATCGCCGGTGGTGAGGGCGGCATGGCTCATTTCATTAGCCAGTTCGGTCCGACTCTTTCGTGGCCTTGGTCCAAGCTCACAGACACCCCTGAACTTACCGACACGCTAACTCAGCGGATCGGCGAGCAATCTGATGCTCAATCAGGGCATCACACGATTGATGAACTCGAAAGAATTCGGGACGACAACCTTGTCGACATCTTGTTGGCTCTGGAAGCAAACCAATGGGGCGCAGGTCAAACCGTTAGCAAACTGCGCAACCAATAACTCTGGTGCGTCAACAGAGGGTCCTGAGATCATTTGAGTTGGTTCTCATTCTTCGATGGATATAGCAAATTCGGGACAATTTGCAGCTGCTAGCCGTGCCTTGTCCTCAAGGTCGCTTGGTACCTCTCCGTCGCCTAGTTCCGTCGCATATCCGTAGTCATCTACATCGAACAACTCAGGCGCTAACGAAAAGCAGCGGTTGTGTCCCTGACATTTTTCAGTATCGACCTGAACGCGCATACTGGGCCTCCCCCTAGGTCGCGGTACGACCCGCGATGGCTATCAATTTATCGGTAACGGAAGCGTTGGATGCGACGGGTACGGCCGGACCGAATCGTTCACCTCGAATCATGTCTCCAGCTTTTTCGAGTTGCTTGTATCCCGCAGAAGCGAGATCCTCGTCGAGAATGACCAACTGACCGGAAGCTTCAGCTAGGTCGAAAGTGTGCAGCAGGGGATCAACAACGACTATGCCCACGAAGCGGTCGACCGCTAAGCGCCCCCAAGGAGTTCCGACCTCTACTTGAAGTGCCTCTGGGTGATCAAGGGCTTCGAGCACGTCGTCACGGGCCTCTGCCCACTCGTGTTGGGGGTCGTCTAGAACCGGGTGCTCCGCGCCGCTTGCAGATATTCCTCTCGCTATTTCGGCGATCATTCTGCACATACCGATGTTGTGAGCAAGTACATCAAGCGCTGACCAGCCCTCACATGGGGACGGCGCTTCCCAACGTGACGGTTCGACACGTTGGACCACCGCGTCGAAGCCGTACATGGCTTTTACGTAATTCCTCGTATTCGCGCTCATGGCTGCACGTTACTAATCTCAGGAGCGATAGTTTCTGGATCGGTGTGGATCGACCAGGAGTGTTTCGTCGCTCTAGCATGGTTGTGTCGGAGGGACGGACTAATGAGCGACAGTGGCCTCGAGCGATCGACCGAAGAAATTGCAACCGAAACCGATCCGACCAAGGTGTGGCACAAAACGGCATGTGTGCTTTGTTCTGCCAACTGTGGGATCGAGGTTCGGATTGATGACCGCGAGATCATCCGAGTTCGCGGCGACAAGGCTCATCCTGCAAGCAAGGGGTACACCTGCGAGAAGGGTTTACGAGTCAACCACTACCAAAACGGTCGTGACCGACTTACCGCCCCAATGAAACGTA
>DASCSY010000166.1:0-4924 GCA_034399415.1 Acidimicrobiales bacterium | reverse complement strand
GATTGTCTCGACCAGGTGCTCTGGGAAATCAATCTCAGCGAGGGCTAGGAATCTCTAACGAACTTTTCGTCACGGCGTTCACAGATCCAAGAGTGCGTTCTCAACAAGTTCGGTCAAAGCAGGGTGGATATAAAACTGCTTCGAGGCAAGTTCATCTACTGTTTGCCCAAATTCCATCCCCTGGATCAGCTGCTGGATGAGCGTTGCCGCTTGAGGACCGATGATATGGGCACCCAATAGTTGCCTGGTATCGGCGTGCGCGACGAGTTTGCAAAAACTGTGTGTGTCTTCCATAGCCCAGCCATACGCGGTCGTCCCGTAGTCCTTTGTTGCCACCTTTATCGGAAGGCCACGTTCTTGGGCATCACGTTCAGTGAGTCCCACTGAGGCAACCTGAGGATGCCCAAAAACAGCGTGGGGAACGAACCGGTCATCAACCGACTGCATGGAACCTTCACTCTTGCCTTCGGCGACGAGCAGATTTCGGCGAAGGGCTCTCACCTCAGCGTTCGCTAAATGCTTCAGTTGATGAATGTTCGAAAGGTCGCCAAAGGCCCAAACTCCTTGAGCATCGGTCCGAAAGAACTCGTCAACCAATACTCTGCCGTTGTCGTGGGAAATTCCTGCGTGCCCCAGCCCTAATAGATCACCGTTGGGGATACGCCCAGTAGCGACGAGGACAACCTCAGCTTCGATAGTTTCAGTTACTCCATCTCGCTGAATTTCAGTCCGAAACGTATTCCCATCTTGAAATACGCCAGTGACTTCGCTTCCGCAACGAAGATCGAATCTGCGGGCCATGAGTTGGGTGAAACGCTGAGAAACGTCGTCGTCTTCACGCTTCAACAATCGGTCACCACGATTGACCAGTGTGACCTTGGTTCCGAACGCAGAAAAGACGTGACCTAATTCTGCGGCGATATAGCCTCCCCCAAAAATCAACATGGTTTCGGGAAGAGCGTTAAGGCGCATGACTGTGTCAGAAGTGTGGAAATCGATGTCCGCAAGACCTGGATATGGAGGAATGAAGGGACGTGCCCCTGCGCCAAGGACTACATGCCGACCAAATATTCGGCGAACTTTTCCCGCTAGATCAGTCACCTCAAGTGTTCGTTCGTCCACAAAATAGCCTTCACCTTTCAAGACTGTGATGTTCGGACATTCCTCACCTACCCGGTACCTCTCCCCTCCCTCTACGATCGGGTCAATTCGGCCGAAAACCCGGTCTCGAATGGAAAGCCAATCCACGCTGGTTATGTCAGCATCAATGCCATAGGTGGAGGCATTGCGAATAGTTTCAGCGACGTCAGCCGCGTAGACGAACATCTTCGACGGTATGCAGCCAACATTCAGGCAAGTACCACCAAAGACCCCCTTCTCAACGATGGCGATCTTCCAATCGTCAAACTCGGGGCCTGGAATGCTGTTTCCTGATCCAGTTCCGACAATTACCAGATCAAATTCTTCTGTTGACGCAGGGCTCATACAAAGAGTCAATCAGCCCGACGTCCCCAATGGAGCAGATTCGCGTGAGGCTGAGCTACACGTGAAGCTCGTTAGCGCCTGCTGGTCTGCGGTTCAGACCAACGCCTGGTACACCAGCGATTTCATTTCTGCTCGGATCGGGTGCGTGCTCGACGGGAGAAGTTGGGTCAAGAAAATAACGGTCAAGTCTTCAACGGGATCCACCCAAAAGGCGGTAGACGCCGCACCACCCCACGCGTATTCACCCTTTTGACTCAGCACCTTCGCTTTGGCTGGATCGATCACGACTGAAAAGCCCAAACCAAAGCCAACTCCATCGTAAGCAGTCTCAGAGAAAAGAGGTCGCCCGTACTCACTTAAGTCCGCTCCCCCTGGCAGGTGATTCGTGGTCATGAACTCAAGCGTTTTTCGGCCGATGATTCGGTAACCGTCTAGCTCTCCCCCATTGCGAAGTGCTTGAGTAAAGCGGTGATAATCCCTAAGCGTCGAAACAAGACCCCCTCCTCCAGAAAGGGCGGGTGGCTCCCGCAGATACCGAGACCTTTGTGCGTCATCAAGAAGCGTCGCTTTCAACGTCTTCGCGGCGGGGTAATAACACGACGCAAAGCGAGAACTCTCGCTCTCGGGGACGGAGAAGCCAGAATCGACCATGCCTAACGGCTCAAAGATGTGTCGCTGAAAATATTCATCCAGATTAACCCCTGATACCAACTCAATGATCCGCCCAACTACATCAGTTGAGTACGAATAGTTCCATTCGGTGCCGGGATCGAAAAGCAAAGGAAGAGATGCGACAAGGTCGCATTGACGCTCAAGATCACCAGGACTCTTCGTCCACTCAAACCCCGCTCTCCGGTACATCTCATCGACGGTGTTAGCCATATGGAAGTGATATGTGAGGCCGCTGGTATGAGTAAGTAGATCGTGAATAGAGATTTCCCTGGCGGGCTCTCGAGTTTCTGGCTTCACCGCATCGCCGCCCACAAAGACTCGGGTATCAGCGAAGGCCGGAATCCACTTCGAAATCGGATCCTTCAGTTGGAACAACCCGTTCTCATACAGCTGCATCAGAGCTATAGAAGTGATGGGCTTCGTCATGGAATAAAACCGGTAAATCGTGTCGCCTTCGACGGGTAACGATCGCTCTACATCGCGATATCCATACACATCGTGGTACACCACTTTGCCACCGCGACTAACAAGCACGTTGGTGCCCGGAAGGCGGCCATCGTCAACGTAGCGTCGCAAATGAGTACCGAGTCGTTCCAAACGCTCTGGATCAAACCCACCTTCGGAAGGATCCAACTCCACATCAATAGGTTCCATAGCTCGACACCCTAATTTCACGGTTCGGTAATTCTTTGCAGGCTACGGGCTGCAGCTCCCGAGATACCAATGGCCTGCCTTGGGGCCCTAGAGTGCCCCGATGGCTGATGCTAAGACTGAAGATCTCCTCGTCGCCCGTTTTCTCCTTGTCCGTCACGGTGAATCCAAAGTCATGGTCGATGGCGTCGTCGGGGGTCCAAAAACTTGTACTGGCTTGTCTGACCGCGGCCGAGCACAGGCTGAACGGTTGGCTTCGAGGTTCGCTTCGGGCAACGAGAACTCAATCGACGTTGTTTACTCATCTCCTTTACCCCGTGCCGTTCAAACCACCGAGATTGTCCTCTCGTCAGCATCATTGGATTTGGAAATGAACATTCATCCTGATCTTGAGGAGTTCAATCTGGGAGAAGCTGACGGTCTCAGCTGGGATGAGGTCAGAACGAAATACGATTTGGGTAACTTCGAGCAAAGGGACCCGTTTATTCCCATTATTCCCGGAGCCGACAGTCGAGCCGGATTTCGCCATCGAGTAGCGCAGGCCCTTAGCGACATTGCGGCGAACCACCCTGGTTCCACCATCTTTGTTGGCTGTCACGGAGGAGTCATTTCCGCGGCTATGGCAACCGCCTTCGGTTTGGGAGCAAATCAGTGGCATACCGAGCTAGCTCCCACCGTCACTTCCATTACTGAGTTGGATATTTGGTCAAGCCCGCTCAGAGGTCGCCGATGGATTTGCCGTCGCTACAACGATTCCGCCCATCTACATGACACAGACTTAGACCCCCGCGATCATCTCTAATGAAAACACCCAACAATCCTGGTGTTTGGGAACTAGTTAGTCGACCCGGTGTTCGTAACCTTTTGATTTCAAGTGCTTGCGGCGTATCTGGTTTCGTCACATTGGCGATTTCGATGGGGGTTCACGTCTATTCGTTGAGCGGCCGAGAATTTGATATTGCGTTGGTGGGGTTGGCCGAGTTTCTTCCAACATTTTTGCTAGTACTTCCTGCGGGTGCTCTAGCAGACAGGGTCGATAGGCGTTCGCTCGCAGCGGTCGGGTATACAGCTGAGGCCTTAGTAGCCCTCGCTGGCGTTGGGTATGTACTAGCTGGTGGAACCGCTGTGTGGCCCCTGCTTCTTCTGACAGTCTGCTATGGCGCCGCTCGCGGATTCGTGAATCCCGCCGCCAGAGCGTTACCGGCGAACGTTGTCTCACGCGAAGATCTGCCTCGACTCATTCCAGCCCAGTCAACCGTTTGGCAACTGGGAATCGTAATCACACCACTTCTGGTCGGTGTCTTGTACGGGGCTGGTCCCGAGTACACGTTCGCGGCTATCGCATTTCTCAACCTCGTAGCTGCCTGCGCGGTAAAGACCGTGCGGTTGCATTCCCTACAAGAACGAATCATCCAGACATCGGGCTTCCACACAGCTATCGAAGGGTTTCATCTCGTCAGAAAAACACCACTTCTTTTGGCCGCAATAGGTTTAGATCTTTTCGCGGTTCTACTCGGCGGCGTCATCGCTTTGGGTCCAGCGATTTGTGTGGACCTTGTCGATGCACCAGCGTCCGCGGCTTTTTGGATTCGTTCAGCATGTGGGATTGGTGCAGCCGCTACCGCATTATTTCTGACGAAGATGCCCCTAAGACGCAAGATTGGTCCGCGGCTCATGCAGGCCATTGCGATATTTGGGATTCTCCATATTGGAGTCGCATTTAGCTCATCGCTGCTATTGACTTTGCTGCTTTTTGCAGGTGCAGCCGCGGCCGACATGGTGAGTGTGTTCATACGGACCAGCATCGTTCCCTTAGCGACCCCTGACTCGGTTCGGGGAAGAGTTCTCGCCGTGGAGGCGGTTTTCATTGGAGCGTCAAACGAACTTGGTGCCTTTGAATCGGGAATTACCGCCGAATGGTTTGGTCTACGACCCGCAATCGTTATCGCTGGTCTTTCTACCCTGGTAGTCGTAGCGCTCTTCGCCGTTTTCGTACCCGATCTCAGGAATCTCGATCGATTTGAAGACATCGGTGTTTAAGTGGGGCGTTGGGCGCTACGTTCGCGCTAGCAGAATGCGGGAGGAACCATGCTCGTAGAGCGAATCGAAGGAAAAT
>DASCSY010000165.1:0-5047 GCA_034399415.1 Acidimicrobiales bacterium | reverse complement strand
AGCCCACGCCTGCCCGCCCCACCACCTGGAGTCGCTTCGCGGCGTCGAGAAGTTGATCATCAACCAGCGTCGCAGAGCGAACAATTAGGGCTTCCGCGTCGGTGATTATTGATCGGAGTTCTGTTGCCGAGAGATCAAGACGCACGTCAACTTCATGCCCACGGGCTCTCAGCAGATCAAGGCCTGCTTCCGCCAGCTTCTCAGACACCACAACGCGAGCCATTTCAGCGTCCGACCAATTCAGCTATCCGGTTGATTCCTTCAGTTAGGTCGTCAATGCCTAAAGCAAAGGAAAATCGGGCGTATCCGGGCGCGCCGAAGGCTTCGCCGGGCACAAAGGCGACGTTGGCTTCTTCCAACACGACTGTTGCCAAATCAATAGTTGATTCGACTTCACGTCCCCCTACTGTGCGACCAAGCAGCCCTTGTAGCGATGGGAAGGCGTAGAAGGCTCCTTGGGGTTCACTGCACGCAACTCCATCGATGTCGTTCAACATTTCGTGGATTGCGACGCGGCGCTCGTCGAAAGCAGCTCGCATGGTATTTACGTCGTCGAGACCCCCGTTTAGGGCCGCCGTTGCGGCGACTTGAGCCACGTTGCAAACGTTGGAGGTCGCGTGACTTTGCATGTTGGAGGCCGCGTTGATGACATCAGGCGGGCCTGCCATCCAGCCGACTCGCCATCCCGTCATCGCGTACGTCTTTGCGACGCCGTTCAATACGACGCATTGGTCAAGGATTTCTGGAGCTACGACAGGCATCGAATGGTGGACCGCATCGCCGTATACAAGGTGTTCATATATTTCGTCGGTGATCACCCATAAGTCATTGGCCGCGGCCCAACGGCCTATGGCCTCGATTTCTTCTCTCGGGTAGACGGCACCGGTCGGGTTCGAAGGCGACACGAAAACGAGCGCTTTGGTTCGCTCGTTTCTCGCCGCTTCCAGTTGTTCGACGGTCACCCGAAATCCTTGGTCGGCTCCCGCAAAGATCTCGACCGGAACTCCGCCAAACATGCGGATTGATTCTGGATAGGTGGTCCAGTATGGGGCGGGAAGCAGCACCTCGTCGTGTGGGTCTAACAGAGTCATCATTGTGTTGAAAACAGCCTGTTTGCCGCCGTTAGTGACTAGGAACTGGCCGGGCGCAATATCTAACCCTGAGTCACGCTTCGTCTTCTCCGAAAGGGCCTCTTTGAGTTCAGCGAGCCCGCCCGCCGGCGAGTAGCGGTGATACTTGGTGTCGGCGCAGGCAGCCATGGCAGCATTTACTATATGGGTCGGTGTGGCGAAATCTGGCTCACCGGCGCCGAAGCCGATGACGTTCTCACCTGCAGCTTTCAAAGCCTTGGCTTTCGCGTCAACAGCAAGTGTCGCCGATTCTGCGATCTGTCCAACAGCTGACGAAATTCGAGTGGTCACGGATAGGCTCCTCAGTAATCGGGACGTGTCGCAGACGTCCGACCGACATAGTGACAGGCGATGACCGCGACCGACACCTCTATTTCCCTTCCCACCGAATTACTCCCTAAAGATGGGCGTTTCGGGTCAGGCCCTTCCAAAGTCCGACCTGAGGCCATTCACGCCCTTTCTAGTCTCGCTGAAGACTATTTGGGGACCAGTCACCGCCGGATGACAGTTAAGAACCAGGTAACAAGGCTACGTAGCGGCCTCACGAACCTATTTGATTTGCCGGACGGTTGGGAAGTTGTTTTAGGTAATGGGGGCACGACTCTGTTCTGGGATGCGGCTTCTTTCGGGTTAATCGAAAATGTCAGCCAGCACCTGGCCTTCGGCGAGTTTTCGTCAAAATTTGCGAAGGTAGTTCAAGCCGCCCCCCATCTTGGAGAGCCTCAAATCATTAGCAGTGAACCGGGTACTCACCCAGTTCCTGTGGAAGCAGCCGTTGATAGCTACGCGCTTACGCACAACGAGACATCAACGGGCGTGTCGCCAAGCTTGACACGTCCTTCTGAAGAGGGGTTAGTGCTGGTAGACGCAACCTCAGCGGCGGGGGCAATCTGTTGGGATTCTGCTGCGGTCGACTGTTATTACTTTGCCCCACAAAAGGCCTTAGCTTCCGATGGCGGATTGTGGCTTGCCGCGTGTTCCCCTCGCGCTATTGAGCGCATCGAACGGCTCACTTCCGGAGATCGTTGGATCCCTGCGGGTTTGGATTTGGGGATTGCTCTTACCAACTCTCGCCAGAACCAGACCTACAACACGCCGAGTCTCGCGACGATCTTTCTAGCGGCGGAAATGGTTGATTGGATCAACGAGTCGGGTGGTCTTGAGTGGGCTGAAGCTCGATGCCAGGAAAGTAGCAACACTATTTACCGATGGGCAGATGAAAGGTCCTTCACCCAGCCCTTCGTCACCGACGCAAGTCAACGTTCACCCGTGGTCTGCACTGTTGATTTTGATGGTGTTGACGCGGACGTGATTAGCGGGATACTTCGAGCCAACGGGGTTCTCGACACAGAGTCATATCGCGGACTCGGACGGAATCAACTTCGGATTGCTACTTTCCCAGCGATCGATCCTGATGATGTAATCGCCTTGTGCGCTTGCGTCGATTACATCGTCGAATCCTTGCGCTAACCAACATCGCTGGACCCGATTTGTTTGACTCAATTTAGATATGAGTGATCGGGGTGAAACGCGACAAGGCGAGCTGCGGAGTTTTGACGGCTTAGAACGCTAGTCCAAGATTGGCTTGGGTCCGAAAAGAGGTCGGCTGGATCTGACTCGAAGGTCCACCAGGCTCCTTCTTCAAGTTCGGCTTGCAATTGACCTGAACTCCAGCCGGAATAGCCTAAGTACAGGCACACCTTGCCCAAGTCTTCCGGGGAGATCTCGAGGTCCTCTTCGAGGTCCAACAATGCAATTTGTTCGGTAATCGGGGTAGAAGCTCTCCAGATAGCTGATGTAGGAGCGAGTGCGATCAGGGAGTTGGTTTGCACTGGGCCACCGGAAAAAACTCTTGGAGTGCTTCCGCCACTTTCGGTCCATCCGGGAAGAATGCGTTCGGCCGGAACCTCAGATGGTCGGTTGAGGATTACTCCCAGAGAACCTTCTTCTCCATGGTCTAGGAGGAGCACTACTGAACGCCGAAAGTTAGGGTCCTCTAGCTGGGGAGTAGCTACTAGCAGTCGGCCACGTCGCGGAGCACTTATTGGGGTCGTCATGCCATCGGTCACTGGGTCACTCCTTCCCAAAGATGTCGACACGAGACCGCTGAGCGCCTTCGAAATGGGCTAGTTGACGTTGCCGCCGGATGCTTCCGTAACGTCCTGCTTGCCGGCCGTAATCCACGGCATCATCGCCCGTAATTCGGTTCCCACGGCTTCAATGGGATGCTGCTTTCCTTCCTCCACGAGGCGCTTGTAATTGGGCAACCCGTTGCGATTCTCATCAATCCATTCGTTCGCGAAGCTGCCATCTTGGATTTCAGCAAGGATCCGTCTCATCTCTGCCCGTGTTTCGTCTGTGATGATTCTTGGTCCTCGCGTTAAATCTCCGTATTCGGCGGTTGTCGAAATGGAATAACGCATTCCGGCGATTCCAGCCTCGTAGATAAAGTCCACGATGAGTTTCACTTCATGGAGTGTTTCAAAATAGGCGGACTCTGGTTGGTATCCGGCCTCAACAAGTGTGTCGTAACCGGCTCGGATTAATTCAGTTAATCCGCCGCAAAGCACGACTTGCTCACCGAATAGGTCGGTTTCGGTTTCCTCGGCGAAGGTAGTGGTCAAAACTCCGCCTCGGGTACCTCCAATTCCCTTGGCATAGGCCAGTGCGTCGGCGAGTGCGTTACCTGTCGCGTCTTGATGGATTGCGACAAGCGCCGGAACGCCACCGCCTTCTACATAGGTCCGGCGAACGTTATGTCCGGGGCCCTTCGGAGCGATCATCCACACGTCAACGTCTTCGGGAGGCTGTATTTGGTCGAAATGAATATTGAAGCCGTGGGAAAACGCTACGGCGTTTCCAGGGGACAGGTTCGGGGCAATTTGTTCTGTGTAGATCGCAGCCTGTTCGGTGTCAGGCAGTGCCATCATCATGACATCAGCGTCCGCCGCGGCGTCAGAGATGGTAAGGACCCGCAAGCCTTCAGCTTCCGCTTTAGCCGTTGACGAGGAACCTTCGCGAAGCCCGACTACGACGTTGACGCCGCTGTCGCGGAGGTTCAACGCGTGAGCATGGCCCTGCGATCCGTAGCCCATGATTGCGATAGTGCGCCCCGAAAGACACCCCAAATCAGCGTCGTCTTCGTAATAGATGGTGGCTGGCATCGATGTGCTCCTGTTGCATGTAACCGCAGTGCGGTTGAGGGTTGGTCCGTTTCTAAAGATGATTCTCAGCCACCGAGGCGGCCTAGTGCAATCCGACCTGTTCGCTGCAGTTCAAGAATTCCGAACTCGTGAAGTGCAGTCTCGCAGAGATCTAGTTGATCGGGGTGTGCGTGGAGACTGACAATTAGCTCCTCGTCGTTGGAATCGACGATTGATCCGCCGTATTCCGCCAACAATTGCTCCACGGCTGCAGCGTCAGTACCGGCTACTCGCGCCAACATCAATTCGCGTTCGATCGACGAGGCCGGTTGCAGCTCAGTGATTTCGAGGACGTTGACGAGCTTGTCAAGTTGCTTAGCTATCTGGGTCACGTCAGTGTTGTGGACGTCGACGACAATGCTGATTCGGCTGAGGGAGGGATCGTCAGTCGGTGCAACCGCTAGCGAGAAAATGTTGAAGCCTCTGCGACTGAACAAACCTGCGATTCGGGCGAGAACGCCGAAACGATTCTCGACAAGCACTGTAAGGATGTGAAGGTTTTGTTGAACCTCTGTTCTGCCTGTTTCTGTCATGAAGGCGCCGTACCTTTCGATTTGGCGTCCGCGTCTCCCTCGGGCCCAAGAATTATGTCGTCGTTCGATCCGCCGGCTGGAACCATTGGGTAGACCTTTTCGAACGCGTCGACCCTAAAGTCGATGACGACAGGGCGATCGTTGATTGAGTTCGCCTTTTCGATAGCGGAGATAACTTCTT
>DASCSY010000164.1:0-5051 GCA_034399415.1 Acidimicrobiales bacterium | reverse complement strand
GAATTCGGGCCAGCGATCCCAAGTGATCGCGGTCTCAAAGGTGTCCGCCACAAGCCCGAGCGACGTCTCGACACCGTTACCTACTCCTATAAAGGCGTCTCGCCAGGCGCCCACGGCGCCGGCTCGGCCCGTCGGGCTTCCCGTTCCATCATCAATTTGAATTTCGTCGTCGGGAATGACTCCGCCAGCGTCACGAGCGATTTCTACGGCTTGGGCAATGTTGTGACGCTGAGTGAGCTCGGCACTTTCGAAGGCGACGATCACCAATGAACTGTTGCCGTCCAGACCAGCGGCTCGTTGAGCCTCTTCAGGATCGAGAATTCGCAGGTTGGCGGGCCACAATTTCGCCTGAACGATATTCCTCACCGCTTCGTATCCAGCTTCCCAGGACGGAAACAAAATGCCCGCCGTCGCTCTGAACGAAGGCCGTTTCTGAATGCGCATCCATGCTTCCGTGATGATGCCGAGAATTCCTTCCGAACCAATCACCATGCGGTCCGGACTTGGGCCCGCTCCAGATCCCGGTAACCGCCGCGATTCCCACCATCCAGCTGGGGTGATCATCCTTGTCGACTCAACGAATTCATCAATATGGGTGTGGTTGGTTGCGTAGTGGCCACCCGAGCGAGTTGCGATCCATCCCCCCAATGTCGAAAAGCGAAATGACTGCGGGAAATGGCGCAACGTGTATCCGTGCGGTCGTAACTGATCTTCCAGGTGTGGTCCAAATACTCCGGCCTGAATTCGCGCTGCCCGGGATACTTCGTCAACTTCAATGACCTGATCTAACTGGTCTAGGGAAATCACGACCGTAGGCCCACGGTCTTCGGGAGGATTCAAACCCCACACAACCGAAGAGCCTCCTCCGTAGGGCACCGCCACGTATTGGTTCTCGTTACACCAGTCCAACGTTGCTGATACTTCGTCCTCGTTGCGTGGATGCGCCACCACGTCAGGAGGGTTGGGGAAATCGAGATTGAAGGCTCGGACTCGTTCGGTGAAGTGAGCGCCGTATGTGTAAGTAACACGTTCATAAGTCGAACTCGAACACCAGTCGCTGATCAGGTCGGGAACGTTGATGCGTGGCGCTCGAAGTTCCGCGTCCTCAGCTTTTGGAACCGGGCGTGCATCGACCGCGGTTCCATATCGCTTTGACAAATCTTCCGCGAGTTTTGTTCTCTCGGCATCGGTCGGCTCTTCCGACTCCATGCACCAAGCCCAGAACGATTTACGATCGGTCATTGTCGGTCCTTTAATTTGAGCGCCGATTCGACCCTAGTTGAGGTCCGCAGTCAGGGCCTCAGTGTCACGACGCTTTTGGGTCTAACGGAGGAAATCCTCAGATCGGTCATCGCTAAGCATGTCGTTGTAGTCGAGTTCCAAGTGTTGTTGCAGCAGTTCGTGGAAGTGACGCAGTTTGGTTTCTTGATAGTTGGCTAAGCGAACTCGTTGACTAGCAAGGTTTTTCAGTCCCTGCTGAACCTTGCTCAGATTGTGGCAATCCTGATTGAAGACTTTGGCTAGGAGTCCTAGTTGTGGAGCTTGTGTCCAATCCTCATCGGCTTCTAACCAGTGAATCGGCGCTGGGGCTGGTCTGTCTTCTCCGGTCGGCGACGGCAAGAACAACATGCATTCGAAGATGCATTGATCCGGGTCGTCTCCCTTGGGCCTGAAACGGTATTGAATCGGATTGACGCAGCTCCACGGGTGCCAGTTAGGGAAGACAGAAAAGAAAATCGAGTCGATCATTTCCGCGTCACAGATGGCGTCTACATCCACAAACTCCGCTTGCTCACCTAGGAGACTTCGAAATTGTGCTCGTTTCGTGTCTGCCAATTCAGCACGTTGTGCCGCCAGGTTGGTGCGAGACGTGGCCGGCACGGGCACTTCTTCGAAGTCGGGTAGTTGTTTGCCGCCCACCCAGAGACAGAGATGGGGGTCTGCGTGAGTGATATCACCATGTATCCAGCGGCCGTCGGAGTGAAATTTGCTTTCGTTGCCAGCTTCATCGAATACTCGCACCAGGTCTTCTTCGATGCGTTCGTAGATGTGTCCGCTTAAGGGGTGACGAAATCTTGTGTAGAGCCGCCCATCGGGATCGGCTTTCCAATCGGCAATGCCAGCGAGATGCGGGCTTGGTATCGATGATGGGGACATGGCCCGAGAAAAGTTGCCGAAAACGTCGTAGCGGCTGTTCGCGTCCCCTATTGCCTCCAACAACGTCGGATGGGTCGCTATGACGTGGTACGACTCCATGAAGGCTTCTTGGCAGACCTTCCAATTGCATTCAATAGTTTTCGCGACATGGACAGCTTTGTATCGCCGGTCGAGCGGGAGAGTGGTTTGGTGACTGGGAAAGTCCCCCAAAAAATCACTAAAGGACTCACATGAGGGATCGGGGTTGATAAAAACGAAACCGCCATACCGCTCGACGCGAGCTTGGGGAAGGCTCAGATTCTGAGGATCAAGGTCGGGAAAGTCCCACTGGCCCGGGATCTCCTTTACTGAACCGTCAAGGTTCCAGCACCACCCATGGAATGCGCAGCGGAGGTTCGGGAAACATTTTCCGTCAACCTCGCGAAGTTTCCGGCCTCGGTGAAGGCACGAGTTTCGGTAGGCACAAATGTCGTCGGGATCAAGTCCAGTTCGCACAAGCAGGAAGGAAAGGTGCGCAATGTCGTATACGACATGGTCACCGACTTCAGATAACTCGTCTTCGTGACAGGCAAGTTGCCACACCCTTGACCACAGCTTTTCGACTTCTAGCTCATGAAAAGCCCTGGAGTAGTACACCCACGCTGGCACCTCGGTTGGACCGGGCTGCATGGGTGACTCATCTATTAGGTAGGCGGGTACAGAACGAGAATCCGAGTGAAGAAGTTCGGCGTAGCTAATTCCCTCAGATCGGTTCGTTCCCGTGACTGTCTCAACCATGATCTGGCACCTCCTTCGCGGAAACGGTGACGTCTAAACGTTGAAGTCCACGCAGCACAAAGCTTGGGTGATAGCGCAGCTGATCAGAGTTAGAGACCTCAATAGATTCCAATCTGCGACCCATCTCTTCAGCCACAATTCGCGCTTCAAGCCTTGCGAGCCCGGCACCGACACAGAAATGGGGGCCACGACCGAAGCTTAGGTGCGCCGCACTATTTTCACGGCCAGGCTGGAAAGCATCCGGGTCCTCCCAGACACTTGGATCGCGATTAGCTGCCGCATACAGCAGAACCATCCGCGAACCTGCCGGAATGAACTCCGAACCGACTTCCACATCCTCGGTAGCAATACGGAACATGCCCTGTGTCGGCGCAGCCAGACGCAGGGCTTCCTCGGCGACCTCGCCGCCACGTTCTGGTTCAGATTTTAGGGCTTCCCACTCGCTTCGATTTTCGGCCAGAAGACGAAACATTTCGCCAAGCAAGTGAGTCGTTGTTTCGTTGCCTGCGACAAGTAATTGTTGGATGATGCTCAACATTTCATTGACGTTGAGGGGAACCCCTTCTAACTCTTCGGCGGCTTCTGAATCATCTCTTTCAATGGTGGCGCCCACCAACGCTGTCAAGAGATCATCCTGTGGTGTGATTCGTCGCCGTTCGAGTTGTTCCGCAAAATATTTTTGGAACTCGATTACCTCTCGTTCGGCCTCCAACCGTTCATCAATGGAAATGTTTGTGCCGATTCCAGCCACAGAAGCGTCACTCCATCGCTTGAAGTCCTTCAACCGGTCGTCGGGAACGTTGAGTGCCTTTGCTATCACTCGAACCGGCAGGGGTACAGCGAAAGACTCAACGAAATCAATCGAAGCACCATCTGACGATGCTTGGATCAGATTGTCTAATAGTTCAGCGGTGAGGCCGCGGACCACTGGTTCCAGATTGGCGATCGCCTTTGGGCTAAAGGCTTGAGTCACTAGACGGCGATAGCGGGTGTGTACGGGCGGGTCAACCGTAAGCATCGTTCCAACCGGCTCATATCCGCCCTCGTCCTCATACAGTTGCTTAAGGCGTTGAGAGAATTCTGAATTGCCTTCCATGGAACCAGTGTCGAATCGAGACGAGAAGTGGGAATGGTCAAGCGCGGCATCGGCAACGTCGGCGTGGCGGGTGACCAAGAAGAGCGAGCCACCCATTGCCCGCGTCTCATAGGCAGCGGTTTCTTGCCGCATCATCGCGTAGTACATGTGGGGGCACTGTTGAATCTCAGGGTCAAAAATATTGAATTCGTCGAGCTGGGTGTTCGAAGTGTCCGAGGATTCAGTCATGGATGAGCCAGTCGCCAATAGAGTGCTGAATCGGTAGCCACGTGTTTAATCTGCCCGCGGAAGCGGCGACACCCGAATCGCTCATAAGGCAATCCTAATTTGTGTTTCGAGCCTGTCATACAGGTAGTGGAACCGAAATAAAACGTCGGCGAGACCCCAAATAATAGTCGCCACAGCAACGGAGATTCCAAAGCGCAGGGGAGCGCGGTCGGTGAATAACGCGATCAACAGTTCGATGTTTGGTCTACTTGACGTAATTACTATCTAGAGTCAGAGATGAGAGAATGCACTGCGTCGCAGTTTGCGGTGAGAAGCGGGGCGATGATGGCGGCTAAGCGAACCTTGAGGCGTTTAGGAAAAATCGCGGCAACGATTATTACGCTCGGCCTCGTTTTGGGCCTACGAGATCTTCGGCGCGACAGGAGAAAGAAAGGGACGGCTCCATCTACTCGATGACGGGTGACATACTTCCCTCGGATCGGGTGTTGGTGCAGGAGACAACAGTGAATTGCCCGACATGGGTAGATCCCCCTGAAGGAGGTCGGGCTAGTTATGGCTGAAATCATCGGCGCTCATCTCGTGGGCAGTGCGCCCGTGGATGATCCAGACCAACTATTCCAACTGGTTAACCGCCATCTCAGCAACCACCTCCGACGGGTGCCCGACGGAGAAGTCGGCGAACGCGACACATGGATCCGTTGGCAGTACGCCAGACTCGCCCAATGTCCGCAGCTCACGGCGCAAACGCCCGATTCAAGTTACCTCGGGCGAGAACTCCAACAGTTTACGATAG
>DASCSY010000163.1:0-5088 GCA_034399415.1 Acidimicrobiales bacterium | reverse complement strand
ATTCGAGGTCAACACCAAAGGTGTTGGACTCTTCGACCGAGATCACGCCATCTTTTCCGACTTTGTCGAATGCTTCGGCAAGAATTTCGCCGATAGCGGGATCCGCAGAGGAGATTCCAGCAACGGAGGCAATCTTTCCTTTATCGGAAGACACGTCTTCTGACATTTCTCCGATGGCGTCCACTGCGGAAGCCACCGCCGCTTCAATGCCCTTTTTGAGTGACATCGGATTGGCGCCAGCTGCAACATTGCGGAGACCTTCGCGCACCATGGCCTGAGCCAAAACGGTCGCTGTTGTGGTTCCGTCGCCTGCAACGTCGTTGGTCTTAGTTGCGACCTCTTTGACGAGTTGAGCACCCATATTTTCGAAGGGGTCTTCGAGTTCTACTTCGCGAGCGATGCTCACCCCGTCGTTGGTGATGGTTGGAGCGCCAAAGGACTTTTCAAGGACAACGTTGCGACCTTTCGGACCCAACGTCACCTTTACTGCGTCTGCTAATTGGTTGACGCCCGCTTCGAGGCCGCGTCGGGCCTCTTCACTGAACTTAAGAATTTTGGCCATATCGGACTCAGCTCACAATCGCGAGAACGTCGCGTGCGCTTAGAATGAGTAGGTCTTCGCCGTCTGATGTGATTTCGGTTCCGCCGTACTTGCTGTATATGACAGTGTCGCCGGCATTGACATCAACAGGAATGAGTTCTCCGGTCTGTTCGGATCGCTTACCCGGACCTACCGCAAGGACTTCGCCCTGTTGGGGCTTTTCCTGGGCTGTATCGGGAATCACGAGACCGCTAGCAGTGGTCTCCTCAGCGTCGCCGGGTCGCACAACAATGCGATCCTCGAGTGGCTGCAGGTTCATCAGCTTTTCGCCTCCATAGCTTGTGTGGTTTAACCCAATGGGAGCGTTAGCACTCTCATAAGGAGAGTGCTAACGATATGGCGCGCGCCTGCCGAGAAACAACCTGTAGGGGCTACGTTTCCGCGAAAATTCGCCGGAAACAGGAGTTAAGAGTCGATAAACGGCAACCGGAGGTTCGGATCTGCACCGAGATCAAGCGGTGATGGTCCTTCGCTTCGCAGTCGCCACCATGCCGTAGCGGCAACCATTGCAGCATTGTCGGTGCACATCGCGCGCGACGGAAGGAAGCCTTGTATGCCCTCTTCGACGCAGATATCAAGGGTTTTTTCCCTCAGTTCGCTGTTTGCGGCAACCCCGCCGGCTAGGCAGATACCCGTAGCGCCGATTTCTTGGGCTGCCCGTCGCGCTTT
Source organism: Acidimicrobiales bacterium (assembly GCA_034399415.1). Taxonomy (GTDB): domain Bacteria; phylum Actinomycetota; class Acidimicrobiia; order Acidimicrobiales; family Poriferisodalaceae; genus UBA2110. Next base: position 3,818 of record DASCSY010000163.1, on the reverse strand, counting down.
GTGTGTGAGAACATCCACGACTGCCGCTTGGAACGATGCTGCGACATCGGCGGTTTCAACGTCTGGATGTTGACGGACATAGTTGACAACTGCGGTTTTGAGCCCCGAAAACGAAAAATTGAGTCCGTCGTTTCGCATTGGTGGAGTGAATTTGATTGCTTGGGGATCACCTTCCTGGCTGAGTTGGTCGATCGCGGGACCACCTGGATATCCCAAACCTAAATATCGGGCGACTTTGTCGAACGCTTCGCCTGCGGCGTCGTCGAGTGTGGCCCCAAGGAGGCGGTAGCGGCCGTGGTCTTGGAATTCGATCAGCATGGTGTGTCCGCCGCTCACAAGCATTACCACTAGCGGGAATTCCAGTTCGGGTTCTTCGAGAAGGGCGGCGTAGAGGTGTGCTTCGTGATGGTTGATACCGATGAAGGGAACGTTCCATCCCAGTGAGAGGGCTTTGGCGGCTGATACTCCTATGAGAAGGCTGCCTATGAGGCCTGGTCCGTGAGTGGCAGCAATGAGGTCAATGTCGTGGTCGGTGACTCCGGCTTCGACCATGGCTTCTGCGACCACAGGTGTGAGCAGTGATTCGTGAGCTCGACCCGCTATTTCTGGCACGACACCGCCGTAGCGGGCATGGAGGTCGATTTGGCTACTCACGACGTTCGCTAGGACGTCACGGCCGTCTACGACTATTGCGGCCGCTGTTTCGTCACATGAGGTTTCGATTCCGAGAACGGTGGTCACGGTTGCCCCCAGTTGGTGGTGCCAGCTATTTCACTGTCGATGGTCGCGAGCAATTTGTTGTGTTCGGGTTCTTGTAGGTCGTGGCACCACATCACTAGTGCGTCTTCCCCGTTGTCTCCGTAATAGCCTGCTCTGACTCCTGCTGGGGCGTAGCCGAAGCGGCGATAGAGATCTTGGGCGCGTTGATTCGATATTCGTACTTCGAGAGTCATCGCTGACATGTTGTGGCTGAGGCACCCGCGGTGGATCGCCACCATTAGGCGGGTGGCGATTCCTAGTCCCTGAGCGTGTGGTGCGACAGCAACCGAGGTGATGTGTCCTTCGTCGTGGACGATCATTGCTCCTCCGTATCCGGCGAGTCGATCGTTGTGGTGGGCTACGTAGTAGACGCGGCGGTCACGTTGGCGTAATTCGTCGTGGTACATCGTCGCGGACCATGGTTTGGTATAGACCTGTTTGTCGATCGTCCTGATAGCGCGTACGTGTCGTTTTCGCATCGGTTCGATCAGCACGTGGGTGTCTGGGACCATCACGATCGCTCTCGCTGTTGCCAGTTGATTCTGGCGTCGGGAGCTCTGAGGTAGAGGGGTTCAATTTCGGTAGGTAAAACGAATTCCTCTCGCAAAGCGCGCGGGTGAGCTAGTTCGACGAGGGAGCCGGCGTTGGGATACCGGAATCCCTCTTCGCCGATTTCCACTCCTCGCAGCATTTGAAATGTTTGGGCGTATCTTTGCGCTCCGTCGCCAACGACGAGACAGTCTTCGCCTTGGGCAGTGAGTTGGTTGGCGATGTTGTCGGGTTGGTCGACGCGGGGTTCGGTGATTCGTTGAATTCCGCCGGCAGTTTTGCGATAGGTGGCGTAAAAGATTTCTCCGCGCCGGGCGTCGACCGTGGAGACGATGAGACGATCAGAGAAACGCGCTGGGAAGGCTGCTAGATCGAGGCTGGAGATCCCTATCATGGGGATCTTGAGTGCGTGGGCTAAGGCTTTAGCTGTTGCGACTCCTACTCGTAATCCGGTGAATAAACCCGGGCCGATATCGACGGCGACTACACCTATTTCGTTGAGGTCGATACGGGTTTGCGTGCATAAGAACTGGATTGCCGGTGCGAGTGTTTCGGCGTGACGTCGATCGCGGGCGGTATGAAATGAAGCGATGACGCCTTCGTGACCTCCGATCGCGACCCCTGCCTGGGGAGTAGCGGTTTCGATACCGAGGACGAGCACGCTAGGAATCTTCCGTTTGGTCGGTGATCCATTTAGCCCATGCGCGGCTGAGTTCTTGTTCTCTTGACATCCAAGAGGGACCAGTGGATTCAATTTCCAGTACGCGAGCGTCGTCAATGTCTTCGAGATGACCTAGTTGTATGCGGATTCGTAGAAAGTCTCTGGGAAGTTCGGGTACAACGACTTCTCCCCATTCGATGCACATAACGGCTTCGTCTTCGAGTAGTTCGGGGAGGTCCAGATCTAAGACTTCAGCGGGGTTGTCGAGGCGGTAGACGTCAAGGTGATGAAGGCGGAGGCGACCTTCGTAGCTAGATGCAAGGTTGAAAGTGGGACTCGTGACCGGTTCTCGGACTCCGAGAGCGGTAGCTAGTCCTTGCACGAACGCTGTTTTTCCGGCGCCGAGGTCTCCTGAGAGAAGGATCACGTCGCTGGGGCGCAGCAGCGGTTCGAGGGCGGCTGCTACTTGTCGGGTGGCATCAACTGAACGGGTTCGGACGTGCAACATGAGGAAGGTATTCCAATTGTACGGCCACTTACGGCAGCCAACGGCGTGGAACTCTTGCCGTAATTGAGGTCAATATCTCATAGGGGATGGTGTCGGACCACTGCGCCAGATCTCGAATCGTAATGTTGTTGATGCCGTCGGAACCGACGAGGACGACTTGGTCGCCGTTGTAGGCACTCGTCGCGCCAATATCGATCATGGTTTGATCCATGCATACCCGTCCCACGACGTTGTGGCGGTTGCCGTTGATGAGAACTTGGGCTCGGTTTGACAGGCCTCGACGGTACCCGTCGGCGTAACCAACGGGGAGGGTGACAATTCGCGTTGAATTCTCGGGCGTCCATGTTCCGCCGTAGCCGATTGAATTTCCGGCTTCTACAACTTTGAAGTAAATGACTTCGCTACGCCATGACAGCACTGGTTCAACAGTCACGATGTGTGACGTTTGTTCTATTGGCTCTACCCCGTAGAGCAGTAGTCCGGGTCGAACGAGGTCAAGGTGTGCTTCGGGAAGCGCGACGATGGCGGCAGAGTTCGCCATGTGTCGTGTGGGGGTTGGGAGATTGTGGTCGTCGTAAAACTTGAGTGCTTCGAGGAACCGTTCGAGTTGTAGTCGCGCGGATCTCAGATCGTTGTCATCGGCCGAGGCAAAGTGGCTGAAAACTCCCTCTATTTCTAACGACGTGCAGCGGAGCGCCGTGTCGAAAAGAGTGTCAGCGTTGTAGTGGTGTACGCCGATTCGTTCCATTCCGGTATCAATTTTGAGGTGCACTTTGGCAGTCGTCTTTGCGGCCTTTGCTGCTTCGTCGATTTGCAACAATTTGTCGACTGATGGAGCGGTGAAGGTGAGCTCTTGTTCTAAGAACAAGGGAATTTGCCGAGCTACCGCTCCCCCAAGGACCTGAATGGGGACTGTGATCCCGCCAGCTCGAAGGGCGAGGCCTTCTTCGACGTAGGCGACTGCTAGGCGGGGTGCTCCAATGTCTTCAAGCCGGGATGCCACTTGGATGAGGCCGTGGCCGTATGCGTCGGCTTTGATGACTGGCATCATCTTGCTTGCCCCGACGAGGCGTTCGATTGCCCTGTAGTTGCGTTCAAGGGCTGCGAGGTCGATATCGCACCACGTGGGGCGGCTGCTGTCGTTCATGGTGAAAGCATCGCTGACCGGGCTGGCTGGAGTAGTGAGGGTAGGTCATCAGCGACCATGCCCGGTTCGGCGAACGTGGCGGCGCGGCCATGCCAGTGGGCTGCGGCTGCAACGGCGAGAGCAGTTGGGGAATGACCGATAAGGGTTGCAATGATTCCGGCTAGTACATCGCCGCTGCCCGCTGTGGCGAGTCG
>DASCSY010000162.1:0-5103 GCA_034399415.1 Acidimicrobiales bacterium | reverse complement strand
CTTCAGCCCACGGTCGTCGGCCGTCATTTGAATTGGTCACAGCGAAGATTCAACTCCATCACCGCAGCCAATGCCCAATAGTCTGTGGGATGTGAGTCGCAAGTATGTGCTTCGCACCTACGGGTGCCAAATGAACGAACATGATTCAGAACGCATCGCCGGTTTGCTTGAAATGGACGGTTTAGAGCAAACGGAATCATTTGAAGAGGCCGACGTCATTGTTCTGAACACGTGCTGTATTAGAGAAAACGCGGACAACAAACTTTACGGTCAACTAGGAAATCTAAAGAAGCTGAAGGAACAACGACCTGACTTACAGATCGCAGTAGGGGGGTGCTTAGCTCAAAAAGACCGAGACATCATCCAAGACAAAGCCCCTCACGTCGACGTTGTTTTCGGTACACACAACGTCGGACGAGCTACAGACCTTCTAGCTGAGGCCCGAGTTAGTGGCCCGGTAACCGAAATAATCGAAGAGTCCGAATCTTTTCCTTCGGCGCTTCCAGTCAAACGTGACGTTAGTCATGCCGCCTGGGTGACCATTCAAATCGGATGCGACAACTCATGCGCCTTCTGTATCGTGCCAGCGGTTCGCGGCCGAGAAATTTCTCGTCCCTACAAAGAACTTGTCGATGAAGTCGAAGCGCTAGCAGCGGCGGGTATCACCGAGATCACTCTCCTTGGGCAGAATGTGAATAGCTACGGTCGAGATCTCACCCTAAAACTTCGCGGCGCGGAGCTGGGGCAAGACGCCGAATATCTCGCGGGAGAAACTTGGGTAGACGGAAGCCACACCGCCCGTCCTCTTTTCTCTGACCTACTCCGCTCCGTCGCCGAAATACCGGGTATCCGGCGAGTCCGCTACACGAGCCCACACCCGAAGGATTTGCGACCCGAAACCATCACTGCGATGTCCGAAATCACCGAAGTGTGTGAGCATCTACACCTACCTCTTCAGTCAGGTAGCGACGAGGTTCTCGCCGCCATGCACCGCGGCTACACAGTGGACCGCTATCTACAGAAGGTGTATGCCGCCCGGAACCAAATCGACGATTTGGCTCTAAGCACCGACATCATCGTCGGTTTTCCAGGAGAACGCGACGTCGACTTCGAGCAAACGTTAGAGGTCGCGGCTGAAGCCCGTTTCGACAACGCATACACGTTTGTCTACTCCCCACGCCCTGGAACAGAAGCCGCAGAACTTGTGGACAAATTCGTGTCTCCTGCGGTCACGTCGACACGAATGGAACGCTTACGCAAGGTGATCGAGCGTTCCATTCGACTCGGCAATCACTCCAGGATTGGTCGCCACGAAGAGGTCGTTGTCGAAGGACACTCAAAACGTGATGCGGATATGTTGACAGGCCGAACGCGCCATAACCGTCTCGTTCACTTCCCCGTGAAACGTCCGATTCGCCCTGGCTCCTACGCGTTGGTGCAAGTGACAGCCGCCCGAACCTTCAATCTGGCGGGAGAGCTGTTGGAGGTAACAGCCGCACCGAAACACCGAACACGAATACCGGTGGTCGCCTCCTGACTACTAGGGCAGAGATGTGCGAACGGCCCGTTGTACTGCTAGGGCCGACGGCATCTGGCAAGTCCGCGTGTGCCCTCGAAATTGCTCGAAGAGTCGAACGAGTTGAACTGCTTTCTGCTGACTCGATGCAGGTATATCGACAAATGAACATCGGGACGGCAAAACCCAGTGCAGAGGAGCAATCAGAGGTCCGCCATCACCTGATTGACCTAGTGGAACCTGACGAACCTTTTTCGCTCGTTGACTATCAGAGTGCATACGACGCGGCGCTACTAGAGATTCAAGAACGTGACGCTATTCCCGTACTCGTTGGAGGAACCGGACTTTACCTGAGGGCGGTGATCGATCGACTGACCCCTCCTCCTCGCTTCAACGACATTGCCGCGGAACTAGAAAAGAACGGCGATACGGAAAGTCTCCATAGACGGCTTAGAGAACTTGATCCCAGCGGGGCCGCGCGTATGGAAGCCACCAATCGGCGACGGATTATTCGAGCGCTTGAAGTGACGCTGGGAACCGGAAAGCCTTTTTCTTCTTTCGGTCCAGGTTTAGATAACTATCCCGAAGTTCCGTATCGCATCATTGGAATCGATATCAGTCGGCAGCACCTAGACCAACGCATCAGCGAACGTTACGCGCAACAAATGGGAGCTGGATTTCTTGAGGAGGTCCAAGCGTTGTCGGAAGGTGAACTGTCTCATACCGCCGCTCAGGCCTTGGGGTACAAAGAACTGCTTTGCCATGTACGGGGAGAAATTTCTCTCGACGAAGCGCTAGAAGATGCGGTGCGGCGCACCAAACGGTTCGCGCGGCGTCAGCAGCGCTGGTTTGGGCGGGATCCCCGGGTCGAATGGGTGGAACATGGCGAGATCAGCACATTGATTAATGAAATTTCGTCGCAGTAATTGCGCGCAAAACTGTGAGAATGGAGTGAGGAGCTTGATATGCGGCTTACCAAACATCACGGTTTAGGCAACGACTTTCTCGTCGGGTTAGTCGGCGAGATTCCTGCTGATCTCCCATCCTTCGTTCGAGAAATCTGTGACCGCCACACCGGAATCGGCGCAGACGGGCTTGTCCTCGGCCTTCCAGGCGTCGAGGACGCTGACTTGACGATGCTGCTACACAACGCTGACGGCTCGGCGGCCGAAATGAGCGGTAATGGCATTCGATGTCTGGCTCAAGCACACGCCATGGCCCACAAGACAGGGCCCGCTTCCTTAGAGATTGACACTGCTGGCGGACGCCGACGCGTCGACCTCGACAGTGACGGCGCCCGTGCCAAAGCAACTGTCCATATGGGGTCAGTAGGTTCTGGCCCTGGCGTAGCCGATCAGATTCTCAAAGAGGCAGGAGAATCCCTGATCGGCACAGCCGAGTTAGGGAACCCGCACCTTGTCCTCGTTGTCGACGATCTCGAAACAATCGACATAGCCGAACTTGGTGCGCGATACGAAGCTTTCTATTCGCAAGGAATAAATGTTGAATGCATCACGGCGCGCCCCGACGACAACCTCGACATGCTGGTTTGGGAACGCGGTGTCGGAGTAACCCAAGCCTGTGGCACAGGAGCGACAGCCGCCGCGGTAAGGGCACACGAGTGGGGATTGGTTGACGAGAAGGTCAACGTTCGTATGTCGGGCGGAGCGGTCCAAGTGATAGCAACTGAACAGCCGCTTCTCATCGGCCCAACGGTTTACGTTGCCAGTATCGAACTTTCCACATGAACGAACGCCCCGACCATCAGAACGGCGAGGCGTCGCACCGAGGTGGTTTCGGGGACTTCGCAGGTGAAACGACTGGCCTCATCGACAGGTCATTTCGGGAACAAATTGTGTTGGTGGCAGTACAGTTCCCGGGTTTTTCTAGTGACCAAGTCGATGCGAACCTTGATGAGTTGGCTCAGCTTGTTGATACCGCTGGCGCTGACCCCGTCGATCGAGTGATCCAAAAGCGAGACGCGCCCGACCCCGCTACCTACGTCGGAAAGGGCAAAGCAAACGAAATCCAAGCCACTTCGGAAGGATCCGACGCTGACACGGTTGTCTTCGACGATGAACTCAGCCCGGCCCAGCAATTCAACCTGGAAAAGATCCTCAAACGAACAGCGCTAGACCGCACGGCGTTGATTCTGGACATTTTTGCTCAGAATGCGACAACCTTGGAAGGCAAAGCTCAAGTTGAGTTAGCGCAACTCAAATATCGGCTGCCACGGTTACGCGGTAGAGGGAACCATCTCAGCCAACAGGGTGGAGGAATAGGAACCCGAGGCCCCGGCGAGACACAACTTGAAGTAGACCGACGTCGCATTCAGCGACGGTTAGCCAAATTGGAGAAGGAATTAACTGGGTTAAGAAGAACTAGAAAAAACCAACGAAAATCTCGCCGACGTTCGCGTTTTCACACGGTCGCCATCGTTGGGTACACAAATGCGGGAAAATCGACATTGTTGAACCGTCTGACCGGTGCCGAAGTATTGGTGGAGGATCGCCTTTTCGCAACCCTGGACGCGACCACCCGACGGTTGCCCCTCCCAGGTGGGGAAACAGTACTGATCACCGACACTGTCGGATTCATCCAAAAATTGCCAACAGGCCTAGTTGAGGCATTCAAATCCACTCTCGAAGAAGTCGCGGAGGCCGACCTGCTTCTTCACGTGGTGGACAGTTCCGGGTTCGACCCCGAAGCACAAATGCAAGCAGTCCGATCGGTCCTCCGCGATATTGGGGCTGGTGACATACCCGAATTGACCGTTTTCAACAAGGTCGACCGACTCGAAGATGACGGTATAGACCACCTCCTCCTCCGCCACGAAGGATCCATCGGATTTTCCGCCCGCACCGGTCAAGGAACCGACCATCTCCTGGCCTCCATAGGTGACCGTCTGCGGAGCCTTACCCAAATTGTGGAGCTATTGATCCCCTGGAGCAGGGGAGACGTATTGGCCGCCGCACATCGAGAAGGCGAAGTCCTGTTAGAGCAACACCAAGAGCACGGAACCCGTATCAGCGCACGTTTGGACGAGGTATCTCAGCGACTCCTGTCGGACTTCATCGTCCACGATGTTTCAGAGGGATCCGGATGACAGAGTCGAAGGGCTTCAATCCGCCCCCTTACCCCTACGATCGGCTTGATGAACTCAAGCCCCTCGGCGCTCACCATGACGGTGGCATTGTTGACTGCTCAATCGGAACGCCCATGGACGCCCCACCACCTGGAGTTATCGCAGCCTTAGGTAACTCAAACGCCGAACGTGGCTATCCGCCCTCTATTGGAACCCCCGAATTTCGAGAAGCGGTCGCCACTTGGACCTCACACCGATTGGGTTGTGAACTGGACCCAGCCAAAGAAATTGCGGCCGCAGTGGGCACAAAAGAATTCGTGGTGGGGCTGCCTCATTGGATGAAATTACGACGCCCCGACCGCGACACCGTTCTATACCCGGCTGTTAGCTACCCCAGCTACGAGATGGGAGCGGTCTTAGCAGGGTGTCGGGCTGTTCCGGTACCGGTGGACACGAATTGGACCATTCGCCTAGATGCCATCTCAGCAGAAGATCGCTCTCG
>DASCSY010000161.1:0-5173 GCA_034399415.1 Acidimicrobiales bacterium | reverse complement strand
CCTAATTTCGGTGGTGGACCTACCCATGCCGCAAATTCCTGACACGACCGAACTCGGTGACTCCCTTGAAGTCGAAGACCTATCAGAAGGATCTGGAGAGGTGGTCGAGCCCGGAGACACAGTCAGCGTCCACTACCTGGGCACTCTGACAGACGGCACTGTATTCGATTCATCCTGGACTCGGGGAAGACCGTTCACCACCCAAATAGGTGTTGGCATGGTCATACAAGGATGGGATCAAGGAATCGTGGGGATGCGTGAAGGGGGGAGGCGTCTCCTGAAAATTCCTAGCGACTTAGCCTACGGCGAAGCAGGGTCCGGGTCAGGCTCGATCGGGCCGAATACTCCCCTTTTGTTTGTCGTGGACTTGTTGCGCATCCAAGGGTAAACGCGATCACCAGGTTGATCCCCTGGCGACACTCCACGAAGAGCTGATCTCCGCGTTCGAATCGCCGATGGTACCGAAGGTCCAGACGAACGAACAGGCCGGTAGTCAGGCAGGCAACGATTTGACTGAGTAGCTTCGCGGCTATGGATAGCGTCACGGTTGCTCGCAGCATGCGAGGTTCGTTAGGAATGTTGGCGATGGCCTGGCTTATGGCCCCGTCAACTCGGGAAAAGGCGGCAGCAGCCGGCATGGGGGAAGGGCAAGGCGCATACGCGGTCGGTCGTCTTGGCGTCTTAGGTAATTGTCCCGTGGACAACGTGATCGGGGCCGCCTTCTTTTGGGCACCTGACCATATGCGGTCGATGGTGGAAGAAGGACGAGCTGCTTTTGACCCCATTGAGGGCGGAAAGGTTTACGCGAGAATCTGCCAAGAGTACGGGGCCGAGGCGTTGGCCGATTTCGAGGGCAACGAAAGACTGGGCGAGTTACTTGATCGGGTAGTACAGAACGCGGTGCCGCATGGGGCCCCGACGTTCGTGGGCTGGCGAGATCAAGAACTCCCAGATGACGCTGGTCCAGCTCGTACCTTTCAGTTGGCTCAATGCATGCGCGAATTACGTTTCGGTCGCCATGCCGTCGCAGTGCAGGCGCTCGGCATGGGTCCCCTAGAAGCGATCCTCAGTGGTCCCGCTGGCGAATGGAACGCTGAGTTCTTCGGTTGGCCGAAGCCATATCCCGATGTCAGCGAGCTTGGCTCAGCAAGAGAAGAGACCGAGTCGTTAACAGATCAGCTTCACGCACCCGATTTCGAATGCCTGACAGACGATGAGCGGGACGAGGTACGAGATCTCTCTAAAGCCGCTCGATCTCACGCCACGTCACGCGCCGAGGCTGCAGACATCTAAACCCCCGGGTCAGTGTCAACCTGATCGCGGCAAGCGACCTAGTCCGATAGCTCTTCGATCAGGGTTTGATGTTCCCCTAAAAGAGGAGCGCGCTTCGCCCTCCAGGGCGTACGCCCAAATCGGTATGGAGCTCCCGGATGGGTGAAGCTGGTACCGCGATCTTCATAGAAAATATCTACGGGAAATCCACGTTCAACGAAATGAGGGTCCTGCATCATTTCTTCAGGCGAATAGACGATGCCGCACGCCATGCCTCGTTCTTGCAGTCCCACAAAAAGTTCGTATGCCGACAGGCGCTGCCCAAGAAATTCGATGACGTCTCTACCCGCTTGAAAGACCTCTCCGGCGAGAGGGTCAGCGTCTAGTTCGAAGAGACCGATGCGTTCATAGTTGTCGCCAAGTTTCAGGATCTCGTACGGCGAGCATTCCTCTACCAGACCGAGTTCTTCAACCCAGGTTCGCAACGCCGCAAATTCACGTTTGTTTCGGGGAGGTACGCCCGTGTTAAACCATCGTCCATCGGCACAACGAATCTGGGTCCACTCAGTAGGTCGTATGTGGGCATGACGCCCCGTTTGGCGCCCTACTTCGCGTTCGGCGTTGAGCCACCACAGCGTCGCGAACTCGGTGGTGGCATTGGCTGCACCCAGCATCGAAATATCAACTAGTTGACCTTTGCCGGAGGTCTCCCGCCACATCAGCGCGACAAGAATCGCCGGAACTGCATAGTGGCATGCGGTATGAAAGGCCTGATTCCCGCCACCGCGCACTGGGGGTAGTTGGTGGTCGTCGTAGCCACATGACCAAACGGGGCCTCCTTCGGCTAACAACGTGAGGTCGGTGGCCGGTGGATCGGTTCCGTCGCGCCCGTGATGGGTAATTGATGTCCAGATCAGTTCATCTTCGGTTTCCCCGAACTGGTTCCAGTCAAGACCTAACGCGTCTAGTCGCCCTAGGGGTTCGGCTTCGATCACGACATCGGCAGTGTTGACTAACGACCGAAATGTGTCAGCGCCGATGTCAGTGTCCAAGTCAACGATGACCGATTTCTTTGAGGTGTTGTAATGCCACCAATGCAAGGAATTCTCGAGCTCTGATACATCGTCAGCGAATGGTTCCCAACTGCGGGTGTGACATCCACCTGGAGGTTCGACGACAATTACTTCCGCACCCATATCCGCAAGTAGTTTCCCTGCTAGCGCGCATCGTTCTGAAGCTAACTCAATCACTCGATAGCCAGTGAGGGCCGCTGGTGAGCGTTCAGAAGCCACGGTTAGATCGCTCCCTCATCAACGAGTTGTTCAATTTCTTGTTCACCGAGCCCAAGTAACTGTCCGAAGACATAGTCGTTGTGTTCCCCTAGACACGCCGCCCCTCGTGAAATTGACCAGGCGGTTTCTGACATACGCACCGGGAGGCCTTCTACTCTCGCCGGTCCTACCTCGGTGTGGTCAACTGTGATCCAGAGGTCGGATGTGCGATCATCGGAATCGATTCTTTCTCCGGGCCGCAGAACCGGTGCGGCCGGAACTCCGACGTCAGTTAGCCGTCGAGCCAACTGGTGGCGATTTTGGGGCGCAGTCCACCTAGCCACCAACTCTTCCAATTCGTCTTCTGCTGTTACGCGATCAGCGACATTCTTCCACCGCTGTTCACGCACCCATGGCTGGTTGACGACGTCAGCGAATAGTCGCCAGTCCTCATCATTGCGCACCGCTATGGCAATCCACTCATCTTCACCTTGAGTCGCCCAAATTCCATGTGGAGCCATGACCGGAGACTGCGATCGATTGCTGTTGGGCATACCCGGACGACGCGTTACTCGTCCATTGACTGTCGCATCAAGAGTCGCTGCTCCGTGCAACGTTCCTGCAGCTTCGATGCAAGCGAGATCTACCCATTGGCCTTCACCGGTACGACGCCGGTGCAAGAGAGCCATGAGAACCGCCGTGGCCATGTAGTAGGCACCCGTGTGATCCATAAACGAGTATCCCCACCCGGCGGGAGGTTGATCAGGTAATCCCGAGGTGAAGGTAAGTCCTGAGACCGCTTGGGCTATAGGCCCCCACGACTTGAACGATCCGTACGGTCCGGTCGCGCCAAAACCGTTGTTCGACACGTAAACGATGTCTTCACGAATTTGACGGAGCTGTTCATACCCAAAACCCAGACGCTCCATGACTCCCGCAGCGAAATTTTCGGTAACAGCATCACTGATCGCGACGAGCTCTCCAAGAAGTTCCTTGGCTCGGTGATGTCTCAAATTCAGGGTGATTCCCAGTTTGCCGGCGTTGTGGTTGTTAAATGCGCCGCCAGCTTCGAGACCCTTTTCGTTGCCAACCCACGGAGGTACACCTCTCAAGATGTCCCATTTCCCTTTATTCGTCGGATCTTCCACTCGAATTACTTCGGCACCGAAAGCCGCCAGAATTTTGGTAGCGCCGGCGCCGGCTAACTGCCCGGTGAAGTCGCATATACGGATTCCTTCTAATGCCCGACATGCATCTGTTTCCTGGGAGGGTCCCGTCACGGCATCGCCTTCGCGGACCACTCGGCGTATCCGTGGACCCACAGTCGCTGTGTTTGCGTTTCCGGCACTCGTAGCCCTCGGGCATCAGCTATGAGTTCCATGGCTTCATTGGGTTCGAGTCCTAACTGTGTTAAGGCCGCCGCCGCAATTGTTGAGGAACGGCCAATCCCACCGCGGCAATGAACGACCGCCGCCTTTCCGTTATTGAGATGGTCGACAAGTTCACCAATTACGGCTTGAGCTTCGCTGTAATCATCGAGCACTCCAAAGTCAGGTGTCGGAACACTTCGGAAGGAAATGCCGGCCTGGTTCATCGCTTCGGCTTCATCGACCAAGCCCATGTCAACAGTTTCTTCGAGGGTCAGCAGAGACACAACAATGTCAACATCGGCCTCCACTAGGTCGCCAACTTCTCGTTCGAGGCTGCTTCCGCTCGGAGCGGGTGCTGTCGCCAGGCGACCACTGGGCGCCTGTATCCAGTAGAGACGCATCAGCTGTTCAGCATTTCGCGGGCACGGGATTGGCAATCGTGCAGCCGGTTCCGCAGATCATCGGTCCACAGCTTTAAGTCGGATCGTTTCGCCCGACTTCCGTCGGCCGCTAACGGTGGGTCCAGCGGTTCGCCGACGACCACCACGACGGGTACTCGAGCGGGCAATTTGGATCCTGCAGGCATTGCGGCCTCAGTGCCCGCGATTCCTACGGGCACCACTGGCGCTTGGGCTTTGGAGGCTAACCAGGCGGTTCCGTCGTAGACCTCGCCGATCGCGTCGCCAACCTGCCGGGTTCCTTCGGGAAAGACGAGCATGCACTCATCAGCCTCCAACATGTTTTTCGCGGCGCGCATGGCATCTAGGTCGGCTTCACCTCGGCGAACAGGGAAAGACCCAAGCGAGCGCATAGCCCACCCAGCAAGAGCTGGGCGAAAGAGCGAATCTTTACCTAGATAACGAACACGTCGGTGACTCGAGCTTCCGACGAGGGGGCCATCAAGGTTTGATCGATGTACGGGTGCAATGATGACTCGACCTTCAACCCGAAGGCGTTCGCGGCCTTCGACCTTGAGTCGAAACCAACGGAACAAAAAAACACGCACCGAGCCTCGTACCGCTCTGAAGAAGACCTTGCCGAACAGTCCATCGGGCGAAAACAATGTCCGCATGGCTCGCGAAGCTAGCCGGTGGGCATCAACGTTGGCCCCTTCCAGGGATTACGGGACAGTTTCGCCACTACAGTCTTGCTGTTCCCGCCTATAGCGAAGGTGTCATATGCCTGTTCCTACCGCCATTGTTGGTGACGAGATTGGTCCAATAAAACACGAGGTTGATGCCCGATGGACTATGGCCTATG
>DASCSY010000160.1:0-5211 GCA_034399415.1 Acidimicrobiales bacterium | reverse complement strand
AGTTGACCAACTGTTCTGGGCGGGTTGGAGTTGCAGCGTTTACCTACCGAGCACCGTCGCCCCCGTCGGTCTGATCGAAGGTTTACCGCTGGGTGTTCAAATAGTTGCCCCGCATTTACATGATCGAAGGTCCATTCATTTCGCTTCATTGATTGAACGAGAACTCGGGGGGTTCGTTGCGCCTCCCGGTTATGAAACGGTTTGAAGCGAGGCGACAGATTGGCTGACTTCTGGCAGCCTGTTCCATTGTGGATGATCCCATCAACGGCCTGCTCGATGTCCTTGACCTCTCCGAACGAGGTGATCAGGGATTCGTCGGACTTGGTTCCGGGCACAGCCAATACGGTCTTTTCGGTGGCCACCAAATAGCCCAGTCAATTGTTGCCGCTTACCGATCCGTGGATCCTGAACGGCGTCTTCACTCGGTTCATGCGCTTTTCCTTCGTGGAGGCGACGGGATTCAAAACATTGACTACGACGTCGAGACAATCCGCGACGGTCGCACATTTTGCCAACGTCGAGTAACAGGTTCCCAGAACGAAAAAACTATCTTCGATCTCACTGCTTCCTTCCACACCCCAGAACCAAGCTCTGGGGTCATCTCGCCGTCGCCACCTCAAAACCGGGAGAAGCCCGAGAATCTCCCGACCTTCGAAGAATGCATGGCTGAAGTGGGCCCTATCTTTGGAGAGGAGTGGTCAGAAGGCCCTCGCCCGGTTGAGTATCGAATCGAACATGCTCCCTGGTCACCAGCTGGGCCCTCAGAAGATGGTGGGATCAATTTCTGGTTTCGTGCCAGGCGACCACTGCAAGACGAGCCAGAAACCCACGCCGCAATCCTGGCTTACATGAGCGACGACTGCGTTGCCGACACACTTCTAGTTCCTTATGGACGGACGTGGGGTACTGAAGGAACCATGCTTGTGAGTCTCGATCATGCAATGTGGTTTCATGGAGAGGCACGAGCAGACGAATGGATATACGTAGAGCAATGGCCCGTTGAGGCCTCAGGGGCGCGGGGATTAGCGAAGGCTCGGATGTGGCAAGAAGATCGACTGGTGGCTTCGGTAGCTCAGGAAGCGCTCACTCGGTTTTGATCACAGGTCACGACCCGGAGCCAGTAAACCAAGAGCGAATTGACGACGTCACATCGTCGAGTGGACCAAAACATCCAAGGTGATCGGACTGTTCGAAGACTTCTATCACTCCAAAGGGCATGCGGTTGCCAATCGAACGCGCAGCTGTTGACGGACGGTCCGAGCCTCGGCCCCCGTACGCGACAAGTACGTCAGCGGTCACCTCAGGAAGGCGATCCCACCCTTGTTGAAGAAACTGTTCATAAGCTCGAGACTCAAGCAATGGTGAACACGCCAGCTCCACCGAACCGTCGGATCGGTCGTTAAACCCATGTTGTACGTAGATCTCTAAACATTCCTGATGTAATTCGTTGATCGGGGGGCGAGAGGCGTAGCGTTCCAAGACCTCGGCTCGCGAAGAAAAGACGGCGCGGCGACGTTTAGTCGCTTCAACAAAATCGAAAGCTCCGGAAGGTCGTTCTTCGGTTCGTTCAAAAATGACCGGTTCGTAGACCCAGGCTCGACTGAAGGCATCGGGGCGAGCAAGGCTCGTCAGAATGCTTGTGGCTCCACCCATCGAATGACCGACGACCCAAGCACCATGTAAGGCCAACGCATCCACTACGGCTGAAAGGTCAGCGACCATTCGGTGGTCGAAAAAATCGATGTTCTCAGGATTAATCGTCGCGCCATGAGCGCGAAGATCGACACAAATTGCCCGAAACTCGGGGCCTAGTCGTTCAATGATCGGTTCCCACATGCGGGAGATCAGTCCAGTGCCATGAACAAAAACCGTGGGATGTCCCTGGCCACCGAAGTCATGCACAGCTACTTCGACGCCATCTTCAGACGAAACGAAACGCGTTAGAGGGTCAGACATAGTTGGCGTTAACTCAGGCGACGATGTCGTTGGCCCGTAACTCCTCAATCTCTCGAATGTGGAAACCTAACTCAAGAAGTATCTCGTCGGTGTGTTCTCCCTTGTCCGGGGATTGACGTTCTAGTTGTGTTGGGGTGCCACTGAACTTCGCGGGTGGCAGTACCGTCCGTATTCGACCAGCTGTGGCATGAAATTCTTCAACGACGAGGCCGTTATGAACTACCTGCGGATCATCAAAAACTTCCTGCCGTGAGAGAACCCGAGCACAGGGGACATCAGCAGCCTCAAGAGCAGAAATTGCGTCGACGGTTGTCATCGGTTTGAGGATGGCGGCGAATTCGGCGCGTTGAGCATCTGCATTCCTCAAACGCGCTTCGCGCGTCGCGAAACGAGGGTCATCGGCTAACTCTGGTCGGCTGAGAGCGACACAAGCCCCCCGGTATTGAGCAAAGTTCACCCAATTAGCGGCAATTTGTCCGTCGGCGGTGTCCCAGGGTTCGTACCAGTCGCTGTAGGTGGGAGTCGGCGTCGCATCGGGCAGCGATTCGTTCCAGAACACCTCCAACCACATCCAATGCAGCATCGTGTCGAGTAACGCGATCTGCACGTGCTGCCCGCCAGCTCCGTTGGCGCGGGCTAACAAAGCAGCAAGGACAGCGTTGGCGCCGGCCATGGCGGTCGCCTTGTCCGCTACGACCGCTTTCACGTATGTACCATTTTGAGCTTCGGCCATGCCCGACAATGCTTGAATGATTGGGTCGTAGACCGGCCGATCGCTATAGGGACCGTCGGGGCCGAAACCCGATACTGACAAATACACCAAATCCGGATTCAGCTTCGAAAGGCTCGCGTAATCGATTGATAAGCGCTCCACCACGCCGGGCCTGAAGTTCTGTATGAATACGTCGGCTTCGACGACGAGTTTTGTCAAGATCTCATGTCCCACATCGGTTCGAATGTCGAGATCCATGCCCCGCTTGTTCCTGTGCATGTGAACCCAACACCCTGATTGGTCGCCAGTCATGGCACCGGTCATGCGCATCACGTCAGGGATCCCGACCTTTTCGATGAAGATGACATCGGCGCCCTGCTCTGCGAGCCACGAACTCACCCAAGGTCCTGCGACCGCGCTGGACACGTCAACTACCTTGATTCCTGCGAGAGGTCCTGCTCCAGTGTTTTTCTCTGGTTCCACGAGTTCAAACTCCGTTGTCTGTGTGTCGCTTAATGAAATCCACTGCGGTTCGGTTCCAACCTTCGGGGTCATGTGCGTTGACTGCGTGTGATGCTGGGAGATCAACAATCTCGACTTGAGGGATGAGTCTCACCCTCGGCAAGTGCTTTTGAAAATTCTGCTCTTCCGCACCATGAGTGAAAAGTACAGGCGCCGAGATATCGGCGAGCAAATCGCCGAGCGGCAGCGAATAGTTCGTGGTACGAAACGAGGCCGTGATGCCCTGAGGAGAATGCTCGCTGAATTCTTTGGATAATAATTCGAGAGTGTCGTCCCCTATGCGACGCGACCGCCCAGGGTTGACCCAACTGTCGCGCAGACAGTCCACCCCCTCGGCGTCGACCTGGTCCGCTATTTGTCGTACCACGGTTCGGTTTCGTTCTCGCCACTCTTCTGGCTCGGCAAAACCTGAGGCTGAATTGGTTATGACCAATCCCAGTACATGGTGAGGTTTTGAGACTGCGTAATGCATTACCAACGCAGCCCCCATGGACTGCCCAATGAGCCAGATCTGTTCTGCTTCCAAGTCAGTTCGAAGGTGGTCGAACTCCGCTATGTACCCAGCGGGTTCGTAGCGCCGCAAATCTGTTGGACTTGGCGAGAGACCATGACCCCACAACTCCACGACAACTGGTCTACAAACCTCCTGCAACGCAGAAATGTTTTCATGCCAATATGACCGGCTTCCCAACGCACCGTGAACCAGCACGGCGAAGGGTCCTCGGCCTTCGTGGACCACTGCATGTAAATGTTGGGTGCTCACTAGCAGCCATGATGGCATTGCCAGGTATGGGATTGCCCTATCGTCGACTTGTTGAAGGTAACTCGACTGGTCAACCGACGGCGAAATTGAGGTATTGCCTCCCGAACGAGCATGGGAACCCTGACTTTCGGCTACGACTTTCTGTCCGAAGGCCGGCGCACGTTTGGGTCAACCAACTGGAAGACTCGGCGGTGCACTTGGAAAACGGCGCCGGTCATGTCCTTCGCCCCTAACAGCAAAATTGTGCATCGGACTGGCGCAACTCACCTGGTAGGCGCAAAGTTGCGCAATCCGACCATGGCGTGAATTATCAACACGCTTACTACGACGGAGCCCCCGACAAAGGCCTGATCCGAAATTGACTCGCCAACGACTAGTGATGCGAGCAAGGGGCTGATCGCGGTTTCGCCCAACAGAAGCAATGCGGTTTCAGGGCTGGGTAGGAGTCGACCCCCCAAAGTTAGTAAGGCCATAGCGACAGGCAATATGACTAGGCCTAGTAGCAACAGCGGAATGAGATCGCCGGTTTGTAATGTCGGATCTGTGCCTACGAGCGCTAGGGCCGCGCAACCGAGAAACCCTCCACAGGCCGCGGTCGGGACCATGTCTAAATGCTTGTGGACCCGAACGATCGTCAAGTTTGCTGAAAGGCCCAGGGAACACAACAGAGCGGCAATGTTGCCTCCCGCGAACATCCCATCGCCGGATGCGCCCACTGCGACGGCTACTCCCGCCAAGGCGAAAGGCATGGATATCACTGTTCGACGGGCCACCGAAACGCCGACTACAGCTCGCGTCCATATGGCGGCCCAGAAAGGAGATAAAGCGAGAATTAAGAGAACATTGGCGACAGGTGCATGATCGACCGCCACAACAAACAAGATGGTTCCGGTACCTGACAAGAGGCTGGCAATCACACCCCAGCGGCCCAGCGACACTAAACGCGTCGGCAGGGAGCGTCGGTAACGAAAAGCCAGGAAGGCAGTCAGCGACACTCCCAGCAACCCGGTTCGCCACATAGCGTTGGTCAGACTTGGCGCGTCGATCAGCCGAACAAAAGTCGCGTCGGGGATTATCACAGCCACCCCCAGAGAGGTGAGAAGTAACCCACGTCGATGTTCAGAAGTTGACACGATCAAACAAGATCAAGATGGATCGGGAACAACTCGCGAATCAAAGCGTCCGCTTCGGGACTTACATGTGATGGCGCTGGAAGAGAAAGAATCTCCTTGACTCGTCGATGGGCGCGGGCACGAAC
>DASCSY010000159.1:0-5249 GCA_034399415.1 Acidimicrobiales bacterium | reverse complement strand
GGTCTTTTTGTGGGAGGACCTGTTGCCGGCTCACTATGAGAGTCACTTTGGAACCTAGTGAAGTGAACATGTGGACGAATTCGACACCGGTTACTCCAGAACCGACGACGACTAGGTGGCCTGGGATCTCGTCTGGGGGGTAGGCGTCGCGGGTGGTGAGGATTCGTTCGTTGTCGATTGAAGCCCATTCGGGGATGCGGGGTCGGCTCCCAGTGGCAAGAACTATGGCGTCGGCGGTGAGTTCGACTGGGCCGTCGGCCGTGTCGGCGCACACTTCGTGATGTCCAAGTAGCCGCCCGGTTCCTCGATAGATAACTACGCCTTGGCTCGTAAGTAACTGAGTTACTGATTGCTCAAGACGCTTCTCAATTCCTTGAATCCGGGCCCGAAGATGGTCTGCGTCGACTTCGGTTTCGACGTTGGCCAATCCCATCCCATCAAGTCGTTGAGCGAATGAGAGCGCCGCGCCGGTGGCGATCATGGATTTGGATGGCACGCAGTCCCGCAAATGGGCAGAACCACCCACGATGTCGCGTTCAATGAGTGTGACATCGGCTCCGAACCTCGCCGCATAAGTGGCTGCGTCGTGGCCTGCTGGGCCACCACCTATGACAACAACCCGCTTGTTCGTCATGATCAAAGTGTACGGTGCCGCTCTCGAGTCACTCTTTCAGGTCATGGTGCCCCGACAGGTTCTCTAGGTAAGAGAGGGTGAGCAAACGTCGTCAAATTCGATAATTTCGATGCGATCGCGGTTGGCGTAAGTCACTTGATTCTCTGGGTCGATCCGTAACTTGTATTCGCGGAAAGTCATTTCTAACGCGTCGAAAGCCAAAATTCGTCCCCTCAGTGAGTCTCCGAGGTCGAGAATCAGTTTGATGGTTTCTAAGGCTTGGAGGCTGCCGATTACCCCGGGGAGAACTCCGAGTACCCCAGCTTCTGCACACGATGGCGCAAGTTCGGGTGGTGGCGGTACTGGGACATAGTCACGGTAGGTGGGACCTTGGGAAGGGTCGAAGACGGTTACTTGGCCTTCGAATCTGAAGATTGAACCGTGAACTACCGGAACACCAAGTTTGACCGAGGCGTCGTTTAGTAAATATCGGCTGGGGAAGTTGTCCGCTCCGTCGATGACGACGTCCCATCCCGCTATGAGTTCGAGGATGTTGTCGGCACCGAGACGCGTATCGAAGGTAACGACGTCGATGTCGGGGTTCAGTGAGGTAATTGTCTGACGCGCGGAGTCGACCTTGCGTTGTCCTACGCGTCCAGTGTTGTGTATGACTTGACGTTGCAGGTTGGATTCGTCGACTACATCCATGTCGATGATGCCCAGAGTGCCTACACCGGCGGCGGCGAGGTACATCGCTGCCGGGGATCCGAGGCCTCCTGCCCCTAGGAGAAGCACCTTTGCCTTCAAAAGTTGTTGTTGGCCTTCTTCGCCGATTTCAGGTAGCAAGAGATGGCGGTGGTAGCGGTTTCGTTGTTGCGGGTCTAATGCTTGAGGGGTTTCCCAAGGGCGACCTTCGGATTTCCATTTCGTGAAGCCACCATCCATCGAAACCACTTTGGTGTAGCCAAGTTCGTTCAGTGTTTTCGCCACGAAGGCTGAGCGGGTACCTGCGGCGCAGTAAGCGACAATTTGGGTGTCGCGGTCCGGTATTCGGGTTTCGATTTGGCTCTCAAGGTGTCCGCGTGGAACGTGTGTTGCACCGACGAGAGCGCCTTGTTCGAATTCTTCTGGTTCTCGAACGTCAAGCACCGTGCCGCCGTTTTGGATGAGTTGTGCTGCTTCTGCCGTATCGACTTCTTGGATCTGTTTTCTTGTTGCAGCTAGCAACTCTCGAAAGCTGGTCATTGACTAGCTCCTGGTTAGGGTCGGGTACCAACGACTCACGGACCCAATTCTACAAATTGACGCGTCTATGGCTGTTTCTCGTCTGTTGCCTCTTGATCATCCGGGTCGTTGGGGAGATTTGAGACTCCGCGGACGACGATGGAGAGAACTTCGCTAATGGATTCGCGGATGACGATGTCGGCGAGATGATCCATTTCGGTGGGTTCGGCATTGATGATGGCGATCTTTGCTCCTACTCGCTGAGCTGCGGGCACGACTGCTGCGATTGGGTATACCCCTAATGTTGTGCCGATGGCGATCATCAGGTCACAATTCTGCGCCGCTGCTTCGGCGCGGAGGAGGTCTCGTTGGACTAGGGACTGCCCAAAGGAAATCGTCGCACTCTTGAGTATTCCCCCGCATTCGGGGCAGTCAAGGTCGTCTTCGCCTAGTCTGACCCGGTTTAGCGCGACCTGCATGTCGTCGCGGTAGTCGCACTCCAAACATGCGACTTCTCTTAGTGTTCCGTGAACCTCTACGACTTTCGCCGGAGAGGAGCCCGCTGCGTGGTGGAGTCCATCAACATTTTGGGTGAGCAGGGCAACCATTTTGTTTCGCCGCTCTAGCTGCACGAGTGCCTTGTGGCCGTCGTTGGGGTCGGCTGACCAGGCCCGATTGTCGAGACGGTCGCGCCAGGAAGCCTTTCTGACCTTGGGGTCGGAAATGAAGTTCTGGATGTTGGAGGCTTTCTCGGCTTCTGGGTTCTTGGTCCAAATGCCGTTTGGTCCGCGAAAGTCGGGGATACCTGAGTCAGTTGATATGCCAGCGCCGGTTAGCACCGTGATTCGCTCGCATTCGTCAATCCACCGCGTCAGTTCGCGTACGTTCGCGTCGTGTAAAAGATCGTCACTCATCGAATATTTCCGTTTGGCTCGTATTCGGTTTGGTTCGGACCATTCTGTGCTTCACACCCAATAATCGTTGGTTGTCGCATATCTCACCAACCGGTCGCAATTTCAAGGAGTGTGCGCACACCGAAACCCGTTGCTCCTTTTGCGAACTCTCCTTCTATTTCGTCGGTGGTTACGGGACCCGCAATGTCGAGATGCACCCAGGGTGTGTCTCCGACGAATTCTTGCAAGAAGAGTCCGGCTATGAGGGTTCCGCCGAACCTGCCGGAGCCGATGTTGCTGAGGTCGGCTGTTTGTGAGTCGAGTTGTTTTCTGTATTCGGTTGGGAGCGGCAAGTGCCAGACACGCTCGCCTGCTTGGCGCGCTGCTGTCTGGACCCTGGAGATCGCCTGTTCATCGTTCCCCATGAGGCCCGCGTACCTTTGGCCCAATGCCACTAAACATGCACCTGTCAGTGTGGCCAAATCGATTATTAAGTCAGGTTGGTCTTCTGTGGCGAGGGAGAGTCCGTCCGCGAGAACCAGTCGGCCTTCCGCATCGGTATTCAACACCTCGACGGTCTTTCCGTTTCGTATGTGTAGGACATCTCCGGGTTTGGTTGCAGTAGGACCAGGTTGATTGTCGGTGCAACAGCAGGTACCGATCACTGTGACGTCGGGTGAGTGGGCGGCTATGGCTTTCATCGCGCCGATGACGGCGGCGGCGCCACCCATATCGATCTTCATTTCTTTCATGCCTTCAAATGTCTTGAGGTTGAGCCCGCCCGTGTCGAAGGTGATGCCTTTGCCGACGAGATGCAGCGTGGCGCGACTTTCGTCTTCTGGGCGCCACGTCAGCCGCACAAGACGGGGCTCCTCGGAGGATCCTGCGTTGACTCCGAGAATTCCACCGCAGCCTTCTTGCGCGAGTCGTTCTCGGTCCCAGAGTTCCACTTCGAGTCCCGATGATTCACCAACTGCGACTGCTTCGTCTGCTAGCTGCGTCGCGGTAAGTGAGCCTCCTGGCCGGTTGACGAGGTCCCGCGTGAGCGCGATTGCCTCCGCAGTCGCGCCTGCCCTTGCTAATACGAGGTCGCCGTCAACTCCGTCAGGCGCTACGAGGGTTACTTGGTTGAGTTGCGATGTGGCCTCGGGCGATCCTTTGAGTTCATCAAACCTGTAGGAAGCGAGGAGAAGCCCTTCGATGACAGCCTGGAGGGCCACTTCGGCTCCCAGCGCGGGGGCTGCTATCAACGGAAGCAACGTGGTGACTGACTCGAGTTGTGCGCATGCCCGCCAAAGAGCCGACGCCGCTGTTCGGATGTCGGCGGCGCTGGGTTCGTCGGTGCCTAAGCCGATGGCGATCACTATGGGACTTTGTTCCGGCAGAAGGGCGGCTTGTCCCACCTTGGCCTCGAATCCGCTGGCTGCAAGGAAGTTGTCGCTGACTCCAAGAGTTTCCAGGTCATTTCCGGTGATTGGGCGATCTCGGGCAGCGCTGTCGTCGTCAGCTGCTGATGCAACGATGGTGATCGATGAAATTTCCAATGCGTTGGGCATGGTTCTCCTCTCGAGCCGGACCAGTCTTCAGGGTTCGCGACTCAACAGCGAGTCGCCTTCTTGCCAACGGGCCAGGGTCCATAGAAGGTCGGAAAGCCGATTCAGATACGGCAGCACCTGAGAGTCCTGATGGTGCGCTGCGAGACTTTCTCTCTCAGCCCGTCGCACAATTACTCGTGCCCAGTCGAGTCGGGCGGAGAGTTCTGTTTGACCCGGGATGGTGAACTCGGTCGGCGCTTGGAATCGGTCGCTGATGTCGTCGATATTCAGTTCCAAGGCGGTGACCATTTCTGTTGTGACACTTGTTACCCCTGGCTCGAGTTTGCTTCGGTTTTCGGGGAGTGTTGCGAGTTCGGCCATGGCTACGTAGAGGTCTCGACACAGCGTTGTAAGGAGCCTGTTTAGTTCAGGGTCGGTAGCGGCTGCCCGAGCAAGACCTATGGCGGCTTGAGCTTCGTCCACGGCTCCATATGCCATTGGCAGCACGGAGGCTTTGTCGACTCGGCCGCCATAGAACAGAGCTGTGGTGCCGTCATCGCCGGTCTTGGAGTAGATCTTCATTAGGTAGTCAAACTAGCCGGGCCGTGACCTAGACCAAAGGCCGACGTCACATAGGCTCGAGAAGTGACGTTGCGCGGCTATTGGATGCTTACCTCTGATGACCGGTTGATGCACTTTCATGACGCCGTCAGCGAGTTGTTTATTGATCTCACGACTCGCCCTGTGGCGATAGCTACGACTCGGGATGGTCAGGGGTGCCTGGTTCTTGAAGCAAATGGCCATATTCAGGGGTTTGGAACGGCCAGAGTGTTGGGTGATCTAAGGGCACTGAATCTCGTTGCGCCGCCTGTCGACATTGTGGCCTCGCCAACGGGTGTCGGGTACTGGGTGATCGACTTAGAAGGCAGCGTATTCAGCTTCGGCAGCGCTGCGTTTCTAGATGGGGTTCCCCAGGTCGCTGAG
>DASCSY010000158.1:0-5324 GCA_034399415.1 Acidimicrobiales bacterium | reverse complement strand
GAGATCCAGCATTTCCGGCCCCACGAACCGACCGGCCGCGCCGCCCATAAGAATTGATTGGAGGGACCCGGTTACTCCCCCTGCCATCTCTAACAGTTGAGCGAGAGGTATCCCAAATGGCGCCTCGTAGAGGCCAGGTGAACCAACGTGACCGGACACGCAAAATAACTTGGTACCGGGGGAAAGATCGGTTCCTAGAGCACGGTACTCATCCACTCCCCTATCTAATATTTCCAGGACGTTGATTAGTGTTTCTGGGTTGTTGATGACTGTCGGCTCTCCGAATAGGCCGCTCGTTGTCGGAAACGGCGGTTTGTTACGTGGTTCTCCACGTCGACCTTCGATTGAATTGAATAAGGCGGTCTCTTCACCACAGATATAGGCCCCAGCTCCGCGGCGGATTTCAATATCGAATGAATGGTTGGAGCCTGCGATATTGGTCCCCAGTAATCCCGAGGCACGAGCACTTTCTATGGCCTGGGTAAGTCTTTCCGTAGCGAGTGGATATTCACCTCTGATGTACACCCATCCGTGTCGTGATCCGGTGGTGACCCCAGCGATGGTCATCGCTTCGATCACCGCAAACGGGTCATTTTCGAGTATCAGACGGTCCTTGAAGGTTCCCGGTTCGCTTTCATCCGCATTAGCTACGACCTGTTTGGATTCGGAATTAGCGGCCGCGACGGAGCGCCATTTTCTACCAGTCGGAAAGCCTGCCCCACCCCGTCCAGATAGACCTGATGCCTCCAGATGGCCTAAGACTGCTTCCGGCCCCATGTTGAGAGCGAGATGTAACGCGTTATAGCCGCCGTGGGAGTGATAGGAGTCGATGTCGCTGGGGTCCGCTACGCCAAAGCGTTTAAGTAATCGGAGGGCGGGGCTTCCTTGTTGTCGATGAATCAAACCATCGGCGTCGGCTGGGACGTTGTCGGGTTTGCCGAGTTCTTGAATGAACATAGCGGGGGCTCGGTCGCATTGACCAAGACATGGACTTTCGTGGACTTGGCATCCCGCCTCGCGTAGCTCAAGGACCAAATCGGCAGAGCCGGCTACGGCACAGCTTGGGTCAACGCAAACGCGGTGTCTGGGGCCAGGTTGCGATGGTTCCTCGGTTTCGAACAAATCGTAAAATGACGCGACTCCGTAGGCCTCTGCCGGTGGAACCTGCAGCACTTCCGCCAAGTAATTGAGACCACCAGGGCTGATCCAGCCTTTAGCGTTTTGCAGCAGGTGGAGTCCGGGGAGGAGGAGGTGACGCCTGGCGCGTCGGCGGCTGAGTCCGCTACGTACCAGTCGTTCTCCTTGTCGCACAACAGCGGGCTCGTCCACAAGAGAGTCGATCGCTCCCATTTCCTTGCCATCCGCGCGTGCATCGCCGAACTGCAGATCAGCCATGTGAGGTTCCAAGCGGGAGTTTGTCGATTCGGATCGATGCGGCCTTAAATTCTGCTGTGCCGCTCCGCTTGTCCCACTCGTCATTAGTGAGGACATTGAGGTCGACTAGCTCCGGGAAATGGAATGTCGAAAAGGCCAAACCAGCGGCTTGCTCTGATTCAATTTTGATGTTCATTTGGACGCTGCCTCTGGGTGAGGACACGATGACGCGTTCTCCGTTAACAAGGCCAAGATCGACGGCGTCGACGGCACTGATTTCGAGATGAGATCCGGAACGAATCGGGGATTCGTATCCACTTGACTGAACGCCTGTGTTGTATGAGTCCAGTGTTCTGCCGGTAGTCAGCCGTAGAGGAAACTCGTCGGTCAGCTGCTCTTTGGGTCCTTCGTGGTTGGTGATGGAGAACGGAGCGGGGTCCTGTCCATCAAGATCATCTTCCCAGAGCCAGGAGTGCAGATAGACAGTGCCTGGGTGATCGAGAGAGGGGCATGGCCACTGCAAGCCGCCCTCGTTCTCGAGGCGTTCGTAAGTCATGCCCGCGTGCATTGGCGACAGCGATCGAAGTTCGTTCCAGAGATCTTCAGGCGTCGTCGTGTTCCAGTCAGCGCCCATCCGTGAGGCAAGGTCGCCGATAATTTCGTAGTCGTGGCGGCAGGAGTCAGGTGCATCTACTGCTGGTCGGACCCTCTGTACTCGTCGTTCGCTAGAAGTGACAGTTCCGTGGGATTCGGCCCAGCCTATGGTCGCAGGAAGAACGACGTCAGCTAGCTGTGCTGTGCGCGTCAGGAATATGTCCTGCACCACGAGAATCTCGAGTTCATTGAGCAACTTTCTAGCGTGTTCGACATCAGCCTCAGAATCGGCGGGATTTTCGCCGATCACGTACAAGGCGGTGAGGTCACCTCGCTCCATCGCTTCAAACATCAACGTTAAATGCAATCCGGGTTTTGGATCGACATCGCGACCGTATACAGCTTCAAATTTGGATCGAATTGCTGCGTCTGACAGGTCCTGAAAGCCGGGGAGTTTATTTGGTAAAGCCCCCATGTCGCCGCCGCCCTGAACGTTATTTTGACCGCGAAGCGGAACGAGTCCTGAGCCCCACCTTCCGACATGGCCGGTCAAGAGTGCAAGATTGCAGAGCGAAAGTACGTTTTCGACGCCGTTGTGGTGTTCGGTGATGCCAAGAGTCCACAGAATTTGGGCTGTGGAGGCCGTTGCGTATTCGTGGGCCAACTCGCGAATCGCATCGGCCTGAAGCCCTGTTATTTCGGCTGCTCGCTCCAGCGTGTAGTAATCAACGTGGGCGGCGAAGGCTTCGAACCCCACCGTTGCGCGGTCTATGAATTCTTGGTTGTGGAGGTCTGAGAAAATGATCTCTCGCGACATAGCGTTGGCCAACGCGATGTCTGTGCCCACGTCCAACCCCAACCACAGATCTGCAAACTTCGCCGAAGCAGTTCGCCGGGGATCGACGGCATACATTTTCGCGCCGTTCGATAGCCCCTTGAGGACGTGATGGAAGTAGATCGGGTGGGCAGCTCGCGCGTTTGAGCCCCAAAGAAGTACAAAATCTGTTTCTTCGACCTCAGCGTATGACGAGGTTCCACCACCAGCTCCAAAGACTGTCGCCAGACCGACGACGCTAGGAGCGTGTCAAGTTCGGTTGCAGGAGTCGATGTTGTTGGAACCAATGACAGTTCGAATAAATTTTTGGGCCGCGTAGTTCATCTCGTTGGTGCTTTTCGAGCAGCTGAAGAGCCCGAAAGCCTCACTTCCGCGGTCTTTGATGGTTGAAGTAAATCCCTGGGCGGCGCGTTCAAGGGCTTCATCCCATGACGCGGCGCGAAGTTCTCCTCTATCGCGAACCAAAGGTTGCGTGATCCGCGCCATGGGCGTGGAGTGGTCTGCCGATGAGGTCATGGAGACTCCCTAGTCCTGGTCGCTGCGAAGCGTTGGGCGCCCCTCAGTGTACGGGTGCCAAGGGAGGTGCTTTGGTGCGTGTTGTGGCCAAAATTCGAAAATATTTCTTCGTTGGTCCTCTCGATCGGAAGTGAGGAAATCGGTGCCGAGATGATTGACAAGAGCGGGTAGTCATCACCCCACTTGAGATAACCGTTCCACGATGTGGCACACTCATCTCGGAGGTTTTGATGGCGGTAGTTCAATCGGTGCATAGAGCGTTCGCCATTTTGAGAGCGCTCTCTTCGGGGTCGATGGGGGTGACCGAAGTCTCGCAACGAGTCGGTTTGCCAAAAAGCACGGTCGCGCGGCTGCTTGCAGCGCTGGATGAGGAAGGTGCCGTTCGACAGGAAAGAGCAGGAGGACGGTATTCGCTTGATGACGGTCTTCTCGATCTGGCTGGCGAAGTCAGCGGCGACCGCAACCTAATTGCCGTCGCTCGGTCACACTTATTGGACCTGGTCGATTCATTCGGCGAGACCGCGGGCATTGGGATACGCGACGACCAAGATGTCTACTACGCGGATCACGTCATGTTTGATAGCGAGGTGCAGGTCAGAAATTGGACCGGCGAACACGCCCCTTTACACCTTGTTCCATCGGGCCTTGTTTTCTTAGCGCACATGACCTCTGATGAGCTTGATGTCTACTTGGATGGACCCTTGGCAATGACGACCCAGCACAGTCAAGTGAGTCCTTCCCAAATTCGTCAACGACTTGGACAGGTGCGGCGGGTCGGATATTGCTGGGGGTATCAAGAGTTTGCAGAGGGCCTCAACTCGGTAGCTGCTCCGGTTTTCAACTCCCGAGGTGAAGTGATTGCGGCTCTTCATGTTCACGGCCCCGCATACCGTTTTCCAGACCCGGAGCGAACTCATGATCTGGGCATGACACTAGGTTCGGCTTGCGAGCGAATGAGTCTCCAACTTACTTAGCCGCAAAATCGAAGATCGACCTTTCCGACGTCAGTTTTTGCGTCGGCGAACTTCAGCAATGACAGCGGGAATTACCTCATGAAGGTCGGCAATGACCGCGTACCCCGCTTTGGTGACGATGTTGGCTTCGGGATCAGTATTGATCGCGAGGATATTCTTTGACGCCATCGCGCCGACCCAGTGCTGTATCGCACCAGAGATTCCACAAGCGATGTAGATCTCAGGTGCGATCCGGGTGCCAGTCTGCCCGACCTGATCCGCGTGGCTTCTCCAACCGTTATTAGTGACGGCCCGAGAACACCCGACCCGACCGCCAAGAAGCTCCGCCAGTTCCTCCAGTGGAGCGAATCCTTCTGCCGAACCAACGCCGCGACCGCCCGACACCACTACAGATGCAGTCGAGAGGGTCACTCCGTCCGTGAGAGTTATTCGATCTCGAATTATGGTGCGCCCAAGATTCGGGTCGAGATCTACCTCCTGAGTGATGAGTTCGGTTGGTGTCGTTAGCGGAGCTGTGACCGGCTCAACAGCGTGTTGACCATACGACACGATCAAGGTTTCGGTATCAATGGTGACGTCTTCGAGTAAGGACCCACCCCATTGCATGCGTGTTACTTCCCACAGATCACGGCGTTGAATTTGAAGGCTGTTAGCGGTAAACGGAAGGCCCAGTCTTGCGGCAATGTGGGCAAGAATTTCGTTCCCCCGGTCTGTCCCAACAGCGAGAATCATGGAGGGCGAACGTTCCTTAGCCAGTTCGGTGATCGCCTGACCCCATGCTTCGGGACCGTAATCTGACAAGATCGGTGACGTGAGGCAGAAGGCGGTCGGTATTCCGTACTCCGCGCAAACTCCCTGAAGGTCGGCCGCTTCTTGCCCAACTAGGACAGCAATCGGATTCATGGAGTGGGCTGCGGCGAGTTCCCTGGCAGCAGTTAGAGCTTCGGTAGCCGACGGCTCCGCTTCCCCGCGGTCGTGCTCCACGAGGACCAGAATTTCACCCATCATAAAATCCCTAACTCGTCGAGCAG
>DASCSY010000157.1:0-5348 GCA_034399415.1 Acidimicrobiales bacterium | reverse complement strand
CTGGTATCGAGCGGCTCCTCCGCTGGGGCCTGTAATTGAATGGGGAAACCCGAGCCACGCCTCGGTGCCACGCCAGGGTTCTCTAGAATTTGCCACAGGGCTAAAGCGGCCGGAGACGCGATAGATGAACAAGCCAGTCATCGTTGCCTTGGACATCGGTTCTAGCTCGCGCCGCGGCCAACTAGTAGATCGAAAACTCCGATTCTTAGTCGACGAGACGCCCCGTCGTCACAATGCGATTGATCGCAGGTCCGATGGGTCGGCGACTATCGACGCCAGCGAGTTGACCAAGGACGTCATGTCGCTGCTTGACCAGTTGACGAATATCGCGTCAGAACTCCCGGTCAGGGTCATCGGTGTGGCTATTTCTTGTATCTGGCACTCCGTGGTGGGCGCGGAGCCTTCCGGCCAGGCCACGACCCCGGTCCTGACCTGGGCTGACCAGAGACCTACGTCAATTATCGAAGAACTTCGAAGCACTATCGATTACCGGAAGGCTCATCTACGGACGGGTTGTCCAGTCCGCGCTCAATACCTCTTGGCGAAGCTTGCATGGATCAAGCGATCAGAACCCACTTGGTTCTCGTCAACGACGCGTTGGGCGTCCCCAGCGGACCATGTTCTCGATCGTCTCGTCACCGACACCACCACCTCTTCGTCGATGGCCAGTGGGACCGGTCTAATGAATCAGGCCTTCGGTCGGTGGGATTCTGAACTTCTTGCCATCCTTGGCGTTTCTCAAGAGGCCTTAGCGCCGATCCGTGATGATACGGAAGCCCACCTCAAGACTGAATACAACGACCGGTGGCCACAATTGGTTGATGCGTTTTGGCTCTCTGCCACTGGGGATGGTGCGGCAGGGACCATTGGGGCAGCTGCCTCCAACCCCGGTGATCTGACTATTTCGGTGGGAACCACATCAGCCGTTAGGCTCGCGCACCCTTCGTCGGTAGGACCGCCCCCCCTGGAGTCTTGGCGGTATCTCCTCAGACCTGGCCAGCCGATTAGCGGAGGTTGTCTTACGGATGGAGGATCAACTCTAGATCGTCTTCGTCGCGATCTGGATGTCCCCGATGACGTTGAACAACAGGTTGCGTTTGACGCGATCTCGGCTAGCTCTGACTCACTTCTTACGGGAGGTGAGCGAGGACCCTGGTGGTCCGAAGACAGCGGCGCCGACGCTCTGGAACCCGGCGACTATCCCGATCCTGCAGTTGCTTGGCTCTCCGCAATTCGAGGCGTCTCTGGCCGTCTGGCTGAAATCGCGGCTGTCCTTGATCAGGTTCATCCTATTAAGCGCGTGGTTTGTACGGGTGGCGCTTATGACCGATCACCTTTGTGGCACACTGCGATTGCCGATGCACTTGGACGCCCAATCGTGTCTGCTCCATTCGATGAGACCTCTCTGAGGGGAGTTGCGTCGTTAGCTTGGGACCGGGTTGACGTCTTGAACCGAGAGGGGTCGTTACCTTGGTCAGGGGAGTGCCGATGAAGGTTGGAATTGTTGGACTCGGCCGGATGGGGGCCGCGATCGCCCGCCGGCTAGGGCTCGGTGGCCACAGTTGCATCGTGTTTGATATTGATGATGCTCTTGTAGCCGAAGTGGCGGCAGACGGCGCGCAGGGGGCAACAGACCTGGAGACGTTGGTCGAGTCCTTCGAGGACGATCCGCGAATTATCTGGCTGATGGTTCCTGCGTCGGCCGTCGAGTCGGTCTTGGACGAACTTGTTCCCCATCTCAGTCCGCACGACATTGTTATTGATGGCGGGAACACGAACTGGCTTGATGACCTTGACCGCGCCCAGGCTCTTGGTGCGCAGGGAATCAGACTGCTAGATGTTGGGACCTCAGGTGGGGTCTGGGGCCTAGACCGGGGCTACTGCTTGATGGTGGGCGGAGACACAGATGCAGTCGCAACCATTACTCCAATCTTGGATACTCTCAGCCCTGGGATCGAAGCTGCTCCGCGTACCAACGAACGTGTCGGTGACCCAACGCCCGGGGAAACAGGCTGGCTGCATTGCGGATCGACTGGTTCAGGCCATTTCGTAAAGATGGTTCACAACGGCATTGAATACGGAATGATGGCAGCCTTGGCTGAGGGTTTGGCCTTGTTGACGGCTGCCAGCGGTGGTGTGACGGACCGTTTAGAGGGTTCTGGGACCGAGTTCGTTCGGGCAGTTGAGCGATTTGACTTCCGTATCGAGTCGATAACGGAGCTTTGGCGCCGCGGTTCGGTAGTTGACTCCTGGCTATTGGATCTCGCCACAAGAGCGCTTGCCGAAGACGCTTCCTTGGACTCGTATGGGGTGCGGGTTAGCGATTCTGGTGAAGGCCGTTGGGCTTCACAAACAGGAATTGAATTTGGGCTTCCTATGCCGGTTCTTTCTGCTGCCCTTCAAGCCCGGTTCGCCTCCCAGGACTCCACAGACACGGGCAACCGGATCCTCTCCGCCCTCCGCCACCAGTTTGGTGGGCACGAGGAGTCTCTGGTGCCTGATGCCAACTGAGCACTTGGCCTTTGTAGCGAAGGTTCTTGAAGGTGACCTTTCCTCAACATCAAACCAGTTGGGACTAGATGTCGCGTCGCGTTTTCAGGCAAGTGTCTAGTCGGGCCAGTCTCGGGGTGGTGATCCCCTCGTACTGCAGTGCCCACTTGAGGCGGGTCCTTCTCGCCCTTAGAGAGTTGCCCGCTAAAGAGGTAGTGGTCGTGGACTCGTCGCCCGATGAGCCCCAACTTGATGGCTTCTCTGTGGACCTCAAGCATCTAGGAGAGCGCGTATCGGCGTCGACCGCTCGAAATATCGGAGCCAAAACAGTCAGCACTGACTACATCTTGTTCCTGGATTCCGACGTGCTGCTATCGAATCGGGCGCTAGAAGTAATCGCCGAGATCCTTGAGAGTGCAGACGCCGATGTTGTCTGCGGGCTTTATCGAAATGATCCTCGCGAGAATGGCAGAGTCGAGGAATTGCAGAATGCTGTACTTCGTCATCGGCTATCGGGTGTCCGCAACCCGTCGGCGGTCATGGGATCGAGTTCGCACATGCTTGTTCGACGAGACGTTTTTGAGCAGATAGGCGGATTCAACCCAGAAATCGACAGTTATGAAGACTTCGAGTTTTCGGCTCGGTGCATCAAGTCCGGATTTTCCGTCAAGGTTGATACACGACTCGAGGCGGTCCACTTGAAGAAGTTCTCAGTTATTTCGCTTTTACAGGACTACATCCAAAAATCTTGCAAGGCAATTATTGTGCGAGGTCGATATCCACTGGTGTTCAAGGGTCAAAAAATGCACCTTGGAACAGCGGTTACGGGATCATGGATAGCTTCTATCTTGCTCCCACCGGCGTTGTTGGGCGTTGCTCTACGTCCTAATCCGGGACTTATTCACGTTGGCCTGATACTGGGACTATTTTTCTACTATTTGATAACTAGTCAGAAGATCTTTTGTGGTGCTCGTATTGGCATGAAGATGGTCGCCTTTATGGTCTGGCCATTAGTCGCATGGAGTACTGCTGTCGGGACGCTTGCTGGTATGACGATCTTGTTCGGCAGAAAAGTTGCAAACCTATTCCAGAACTTGCTTGATTGGATTCGGCTGGCACTGAGGATCGTGATCAGGAGAGGAATGCCTGTCCAGATCGTTCACTATGTAACTGCTCGATGCAACCTGAGGTGCGAGCATTGTTTCTACAAGGAGACGCTCGACGCACCAAACCCTGGGGAGATGTCCCTAGAGACGCTTGAGAAGACGATGAGCGACATCGGACCAGTTCTCTGGTATTCACTTGCTGGTGGCGAACCATTTCTTCGAAATGACCTAACTGACATTATTGGACTTGCGCAGACGCACTGTCGGCCCAAAGTGTTCTCATTCCCTACGAATGGGTGGTTCATCGAGCGAACGTTCTCTCAGACTCTCCGATCGCTTCAGCGAATGAATCGTGGAAACTTGATCCTCTTCTTCTCACTTGATGGTCCCCAGGGGATTCACGACGGGATTCGGGGCGAAAACTCGTACTCCCGAGTGATCAAGTGCTTCGAGCGGCTGCGACCACTCCAACGCTTGTATCCCAACCTATATCTAAATGTAGTTACAACTGTCACACCGGATAATGCGGCGGTCATGCCCGAGTTTGTCTCGGATGTGTTAGAGGATTTGAAGCCAAATGCACTTTCCATCAACCTGTTCAGATATCACTCACTTAACCATCCCCCAATACCCGTAGAAGTTATTGATGCTTACGAGGAGGCAACTTACATATATGCTGACTACTTGGCATGTGGCGGCATAGACCATTACGGCTTCTTTGGGAAAAAGGTATTGGCGAGCAAGGAAGTGATTCAGAAAGAGTTGATTCTCGACGTGGCGCGTAATGACACATTCGTCACACCTTGTACAGCAGGATCCTTAAGTTATGTGATCAACGAGGATGGAAGCGTCGCAGCTTGTGAGATCCTGGAACCTGAGCAGAACCTCGGCCAACTCTCTGGGACACAGCGATCAGGTTCACCGCTTGGTGGACCGAAATCTGACGACGCTTCGGTGGTGGTAGCGCTGGGCACTAAGCCGTCGACCGGTAATGGCAGCGACTCCAATGGTGAGGTCTCTTTCCAGTCGCTCATTCGCTCAGAGCGGGCAAAGGAACTCCGGTCATGGATCCGCGACACCGAATGTCGTTGTACGTACGAGTGTGCGATGTCGACCAATACGCTCTTTTCTTGGCCGCTGGCACGGTCTACCTACTTGCGGGTGCTCCGGAATCTGGTTACTCGTTAGGACTGGAGCCTGATGTGGCTAGCAGATGTCGGTCTGATGGCCTTCGTCCGCTTTGGTCGTGTGACTCCGATCTTGGGTCGGTCGGTGCTCTGGCTAAACAGCGCAAAGGGCCTGGACTTGGAGAACGGCACCGGCGAGTCGCGGTGAGGTTAGGAAGGTTGAAGGCTCGATTCCCTCTGAGCGCGCTAAGCATTTCAGCAGTTCAGGGCCGGTCCTCCGGGCCTTGTCCTCGAGGTGTGCGTTCCATCGCACACTCGGTTTAAACGGAGTTCCACGGGCACTCGCCGTCAGATCAGAAGGCGGGGTCGCCGTGGGCTAACTGCAGGAGCCTCAACGGACGCTACCGAACTGCATGTGTGATGTCTCACTTGAGCTCGCGAGCACCACCTCACCTCGAGGCGAGTCAATCGTGACGGATAGTGCTGGTGGTCCTGGAGACACCGTGATGTCGAGATCGATGGAGCGCAGGGCGCCTGCGAGATCATCGGCGGCGGGCGATGTGATGGCCAGCGTCCTGAACTCGCCCCCGACGGGATTGGTGTCTTTCGGATTGGCGCACTCGAG
>DASCSY010000156.1:0-5365 GCA_034399415.1 Acidimicrobiales bacterium | reverse complement strand
GGCAAGGAGTGCTGTGCGTATTCGTGGTGTATCCAGGTCATCGTCCAAGGCATCTCGTACTTCGTCGATTAACTGACCGTGATTCACGGGATCGGCCGCGCCTGCGGCACGAACAAGCAGTTCAAGATCGCTTTGGGCGCGTTGCGCCTCCTCGTCGAACCATTCAAAGTCGAATCGATAGCGGTGGGCCATGAGAGCGAGGCGAATGGCGCGAGGATCGATTTGTTGGCGAAGATCGGAGACAAACACCAAGTTGCCGAGGGATTTCGACATTTTCGTTCCTTGGTAGGCCACTAGGCCCGCGTGAACCCAGTAGCGGGAGAACGGCTCGCCCGTAACGGATTCGCTCTGCGCGATCTCACATTCGTGATGGGGAAAGATGAGATCTCCCCCTCCACCGTGAATATCAATTGTCGTTCCTAGCGCATCCATGCTCATCGCTGAACATTCGATGTGCCATCCGGGGCGACCTGGCCCAAAGGGTGAACCCCATCGGGGCTCATCGTCAGCACTCGGTTGCCACAAAACAAAATCCAGCGGGTTGCGTTGTCGAGGATCGTCAGGAGAGCCACCTCTTTCGCGGGCTAACGCGACCATCTCGTCGGTGGCCAAATGCGACAGCTTGCCGAAAGAGGTGAATGTTGCGACATCAAAATAAGTGATGCCATCAGTGGTGTAGGTGTGGCCGCTGCTTTCGAGGCTGCCTATCAGTTCAATCATGCCGGCAATGGACTCCGTCGCTCGCGGTTCGAGGTTTGCCGGGCGAGTGTTCAGTGCTTTCAGGTCTTGGTTGAATCGGTCCATTTGTGACTCGGCGAGTTCCCGGAAGTCGATACCTAGCTCTCGGGCCTTAGGCAAGATGCTGTCGTCGACGTCAGTGACATTTCTGACAAGTTCGACAGTATGTCCGCGGTCTTCAAGCCTTCTAATGATTAGGTCGTATGTGAGATACGTCGCTGCGTGACCGAGGTGGGTTGAGTCGTATGGCGTTATTCCACATACGTACATCTGAACGTGATCGTTCAACTCAAGATCAACTATTTCCTGACGTGCAGTGTCATACAGACGCATTGCCATAGGCGTTGTCGCTTTCTTGGTCTTTGACCAGGGAAGTTCCTTCACCATACGCCGGAGACCGGGCGAGTATCAGCTATCCCCTAACCGAATATCTGAACTCAGCTATCGCCGGTGGTTTAGGGCTAGGTACTCTCGATCTAGTGGGTTCACGCGACGACGAAGCAATGCTTGAAACGGTGGAGCACTTTCGACAACGGCGGCGTCTGTCATCAGTGGATCCAAGTCATCTCGATTTAATCATCGACGAGATCTCGTTAGCTGGAAGCGAGCCTGTCGAGTACGTCGCAAGCCTCTTCGATTCACATGAAGTGGTGTTCGTCGGACACGATCTTCCATCGCGAAAAACAGGTTTGTTTATGCAGGAATTGATCCCTGCGGTGCGAAGTGCCGGCGTTGAACTCTTAGGTATCGAGTGGGCATGCGTCGACGATCAGTCATTGTTGGACGAACTTGTTAACGCTCCGCAATTCGACGAAGGCATTGCTCGGTCGGCTTTGTTCAGGTGGGGGTTACGCCATCATTTCGCCTATGTCGAATATTTAGACATCCTTCGTTCAGTCTGGGGGGTCAATAAAACACGCGAGCCTCATTCGCCAAGCTTTCGGGTTGTTGCCCTCGACTACGACATAGAAATTGACGCCGTAACTGACACGGCTGATTTGCGTTCGCCTTACGCGTGGGAACATCTACGTCCTCGCGGACCAGCTTCGAGACACATGGCAGACGTGTTGCTACGAGAGTTCGTTGAAAAGGGCCACAAGGCGTTGGTTCTCACGCGAACCGGGAACGCGCTGACTCGGCTGCGGCGCCGGCCACACCCGGTAACGGACCGAATCGATAGAGAAATTGTCAATGGTCGGGTCGTCGGCTGCGGGAATCATGTCTATAGCGCCATCGCTGATCAGGCAGCGACTGTTCTGATCCACCAACCGCTCCCAGCTGAGGGAGAACATGGTTTTTTCACCCTTCCAGCGGACGGCTATTTGGATGCCGCTTTCGCTCACCCCAACGGGCCTCGTTTTCCTATCGCTTTTGACGTGGGTTCGGGTCCTATTGGTCGACTCCCGTGCTCAACTTCTGCTGACGGGGGGGACATGTCTCAATTTGCTCATGGCTGGGTTTTTCTTGAGACCTCAAGCCGTCTGCAAGGCCCAACCCCTCTGACAGGATTGTTCGATGACGGAAACATCGCCGAAGCTCGTCGGTGGTCGCTCGATCCTCATCTTCGAAGTTCCGAAGCGACCGCCACTGATTTCGATGCCGCTCTCAGTAATGCGGCCGCGGCGGCGGAGCTCAGTTGGACTCAGATTGTCTAACGCGCGATGGTGCAGAGATGAACGAGACCGCTGAAACTAGTGGGCAGCACAAGTCTTCGCTGCAATCACCGCAAGCGCACCTGGCGGAGTTAGCCGCGTCTAAACAGTTGGTGCTACTTGGTGACCAAGTTGGGGTCGCACAGCATGTCCGTTTCGTAGCCGAGTCATTACCGGAGCTTTACTCCGCGGGCGTCAGCAATTTGGCGTGGGAGTTCACCAACCAGCGCTCCCAAAAGCATCTAGACGAGCTTGTGTTCTCTGACTCGTGGGACGAGAACCGATGCATCGAATTGTTTGTGGATCTGCTCGGAATCGGGTTCACCTATCGCGAATATGCTGATGTTCTTAAGGCCGCGTGGTCATTGAACCGCGGTCTCGAGACAGATGCTGATCCTTTTCGGGTCATTGGTCTAGGTCTCCCTACTTATGTCGAGGATCCTGAGCTGCTTGAAGGACGATCGGCCGCCGAATTGGACCTGCGCAACTGGTGGATGGGGGGGCATTATCGCGACATCGTGGCGTTTCACATGGCGAGCACCTTGACCAGTGAAGTCCTCCGCTGGGAGCAGCGGGCCGTCGTCTTGTTATCGGCGGAGAGCACTACGACCCGGTTGATCCAATGGGTAGACGGCGTCGCGACAGTGAGCGTCGGCAATCTTCTTCATCGTTGGATGGGAGAAGGTGTGGCTCGGGTGGTGTTTCATGGTGCCGTGTCAGACAGCGGTGCTATTGAACGAGTGGAGTCATTGGTTGCGCAAGCACCCGAACAACCCGAACAATTCGGCATCTCTCTTGGCCTTTCAACGCTCGGCAACGTAGGGGTAAACGAAGTGATCGGCACCATCGACGGGATCGAAACGTCGTTGAGGCTTCGCGATATTGCGGACAGCTACATTTGGCTAGGAAATATTGAAAGCTGGGAGCCCTGCCAGTTGATTGATGGTGTCATAACCGACGACAACTTCTCCGATTTGGAGGCGCGCTATCGTGCTCTCGACCCAAGATCTGAGCCGTGGACGGCTGCAGAACTTGAAGAAATACGCGAAGAGGGACGACTCGAACTTTCAACCTCCTGGCCAAAGCTGCCTGCGATCGAAGAGTCGTCGGATAAACGTCGTCGGTTCAGAAAGCGACGCTCGTGAACGACTTTATTCTCGGAGTTGACCTGGACGGAGTGTGTGGGCAACACACTGAAATGTTTCGCGAAATAGTCGCCACAGA
Source organism: Acidimicrobiales bacterium (assembly GCA_034399415.1). Classification (GTDB taxonomy): domain Bacteria; phylum Actinomycetota; class Acidimicrobiia; order Acidimicrobiales; family Poriferisodalaceae; genus UBA2110. Next base: position 1,751 of record DASCSY010000156.1, on the reverse strand, counting down.
GCTCGGGGTGACGGAGGACTCACTGCCTCTGGAACGAAGCTGGGATTTTCGTGAGTGGGGTTTCGGTCCCGACGATTTTGAACGTCTGCACCGCGTGGCAGTACTTGAATACCGAATGTTCAGAGACATGAAAGTAATGCCAGGCTGCGCTGAGGCGCTGTGGCGCCTGTCCGATGCTGGTGTGTGGATCCGCATCGTCACGCATCGGTTGTATGTCAATTGGGGGCACGCGGTCGCTATTGCGGATACCGCTCAATGGCTCGATCAGCAACGCATCCCGTATCGAGATGTTTGTTTTGTGGGTGAGAAACCCGATGTCGCTGCTCATGCCTACGTCGACGATGGACCACACAACGTCGAGGGCTTACGAGAAGCTGGACATACCGTCATTACCTTCGATCAGCCCTACAACCGACACATAGATGGCCCGCGCGTATCTTCCTGGCCGGAACTGGAGGCGGTGGTTTTGAAGCTGGCAGCTGACCACGCCGGTTCTATTGCGGAGCAGCTACCTGGTTTAGGGGCTGGCTCGGACCGCTTATTCGAACGAACTAGGGAGCAGTCTTGAGCGTTTCGACAGAGCCGATCGATGCAGCAACGGTGGTGGTCGCAAGAGACACAGAGGAGGGCATCGAGGTTCTGATGCTCCGGCGTAATTCGAAAATCTATTTCGGAGGAATGTGGGTTTTCCCTGGTGGCAGAGTCGATGAGGGCGATCGAGCTGACGAGATGTTGGTGTCGGTATGCGACGACGGCGACGGTCGCGGATTTCATGCTGCAGCGATTCGCGAAGCGCAGGAAGAGGCGGGGATCGATCTCAGCAATGCTGACTTGCATCATTTCGCGCATTGGTTACCTCCCGCAGTTCGACCAAAGCGTTTCTCTACACAGTTCTTTTTGGCCATTGCGCCACAAGATCATCATGTTGCGATAGATCACGGAGAGATCACTGAACATCATTGGATGACTCCTGCTAATGCCTTGCGGCGCCGGTCAGACGGTGAAATCGAGATAGTGACCCCAACTTTTTGCACGCTCAATTGGCTCAAACAATTCCGAACCGTTCCCGACGCATGTGCTGCTATCAAAGGTCCGGAGTGTTTTCACACCCACATCAAGCAGGTTGCTGGTTCCGATCCAGGCATGGTCGCGTTTTACTCCGGCGACGTGTCCTATGACTCTCTGGACTTGGAGGCTTCAGGTCCCCGTCGTCGCTGCTACATGCTTCAATCCGCTTGGTGGTGGGAAGAGCATGAGGGCGAGGAACCAAATCTCAGCGACTAAAGGTCCGAGGTTATGGCGAGTTAGTGATCATGGCCATGTGGGCGCTGCGCATAAGTGAAAGCTCGTCCATCTAGTTCAGAAGAATCAAGCAGCGTCGAATCACTCAACATTTGTTCCAGGGCCTGTACCCAACAGGTGTAGTAGTCCCAAGGTGGACGCTCATGAACATCTGTCGACTCCCAGGCGCCAATTGTCGTAATTAAGCGGGTTCGGAAGTCCTCCCAGCTAAAGCGTCCGGACTCAACTAGGTCCGCTGTTACCCCAAAGGCTCGACTTTGCCAGGGTGCTTCGAAAACCAATTCGCCGTTGAGTCGGGGCGGAGCTACTGAATCGTTAAGAATCTCGACCTCATTCACGGCGTAATTGCCTTTGCCACGCCGATCATGGAATCTCTAGTCACGAGGTGGACAAGGTCTTCTAGATCTAGGTCGTCGGTGCCTTCGGGTTGTTCAGGGAGGACGAGAAAA
>DASCSY010000155.1:0-5392 GCA_034399415.1 Acidimicrobiales bacterium | reverse complement strand
TTATCATCGACAGCTTCAATTTGACGTAGCTCTCAGGACCCATTTGAAATAACAGCTAAGGCAAGAAGGATCAGGTTACGAACGACAGAATTACTGTCAACTGGACGAGCGGACCATCGACCAAAACATGCGCAGACGGGCCTCTGGCTAAGCGGGCGCCGCATGACACGCAATATTGCGATGGTAAAGATCACGAGAGCCACCTCTGCTAGTAGCGACGGAAGTGGACTAGCTACTCCAGTCACGAGCAGGGCTCCCAAAATGATCTCTGTTGGCGCGATGAGGGGAACCAATCGTCTTGGTGCGCCAAGAATTCGAGCTGCGGTGGGCCACGAGCGATCACGCAGTTTCAAAGCTCCCGAGAGTAGAAAGACTCCGCCTAGAACTATCCGCGCCACTAACGACACTGGTCTAAATCAACCGAAGGTGCCGTAGTCGCCTTGGAAGAAAACAAGTGGCGGTTTGCTTTCCAAAATCTCTAGTTCTATAACTCTGCCCACAACGATGTCGTGATCGCCGCCGTCATGTATTGCCTCTATTTCGCAGTCGATGTATGCGATCGAACCAGTAATGACGGGCGAGCCAGTTGGTCCTGGAGACCAATCTACGTTTGCGAATTTGTCATCCGAGCGGCTAGCCATTACTCCGCAAACCTCCATTTGGTCTTGACCCATAATGTTGACGCAGAATGATCCCGACTGACGGATCTCTGCCCAAGAGCCTGATTCCTTTCCTGGCAAAAAGGCCACCAAAGGTGGCTCAAGAGACACCGACGTAAAAGAGCCGATGGCCATGCCGACTGGGCGTTCATCGTTGACTGCGGTCACTGCTGTGACCCCGGTAGGAAAGTGCCCCAACACATTTCTGAATAGCCCAGAATCGATTTCACTCACTGTGGCTCCTTACTCAAAGACTCTGTCGGAGCGTAGCGCCGGAAGTAACGGGCTGTTTCGAACTCCGAGTCAGACGCGGTTATCGTCACCACTATGAGTCAACCCCAAGTTCCAGGTCTGCCAGATGGTCTCATTGCGGTCGTCAAGCAAGATTGCCCTACTTGCGAGTTAATCACCCCTGTTCTTGTCGAGTTAGCGGAACGGTCGGATCTGACGGTGTTCACCCAAGACGATCCGAACTTCCCGGCCGCTATCAGCGACCGACTACTGGACACCGATTTAGCCTTGTCGTGGCATCACGACATCGAGACTGTTCCGACTCTCCTGCTCGCTCGAGATGGAGAGGAATTGGATCGAACTGTCGGCTGGTCTCGCTCACAGTGGGAGCGTGTTTCCGGAGTATCAAAACTCGGACTCGACTTGCCAGAACAACGGCCGGGCTGCGGCTCGTTGTCCGTTGATCCAACGTTGAGAGCTGAGTTGGACGTCAAATTTGGCGGGTCCAAACTTCTCGGACGACGCGTCGAATTCGCGTCTCTAGAAGACACCCATGAAGCCCTGTTCGATAGAGGTTGGACTGACGGATTGCCGGTAGTGCCACCGACGGAAGCGCGAGTGCTGGCGATGCTGGAGGGCACAAGTCGTTCACCTGAAGAGGTTGTTGCGACCGTGCCACCCGACCTGGTCTCATGCACTGTTGAAAAAGTAGCCATTAATGCCGTCATGGCGGGATGTCGCCCCGAATACCTTCCTGTGGTCCTCGCCGCGGTGGAAGCAGTGTGCACTGACACTTTCAACATGCATGGCTTGTTGGCCACGACCATGCCGCACGCGCCAGTCCTTATCATCAATGGGCCGATTGCGGAGAAAATCGGTATGAACTCCGGGAACAATGCATTCGGTCAAGGAAACCGCGCCAACAGCACCATTGGGCGCGCCGTTCAACTGGTGGTGCGAAACATCGGTGGCGGACGTCCGGGAGAAGTTGATCGAGCCGCATTCGGGTCCCCTGCCAAGGTCGGATTTTGTTTTGCTGAACGAGAAGCGGATTCCCCTTGGGAACCTGTGTCAACCACGTACGGATTCTCAAGCGGAGCGAACACCGTTTTGGCTTTCCCGGGTGAAGCCCCAAGGAATGTGGTTGATCAGTTGTCACGAGATCCTGACTCTCTGGCTCGCACGTATGCCGCAAGTTTGATCTCGATTCAGCACCCAAAACTCGTCTTGGGATTCGACGCTATCTTGGCAGTGGCTCCAGATCACTCGAGAGTTTTCGGCGCTGCCGGTTGGTCGCGAGAACAGCTAAGTGACCGGATTGTGGAGTTAACTGTCAGGCCAGGAAAGGAGTTAGTTCGAGGAGCCGGCGCGATTCCAGAAGGCTTACCTGAAGCTATGGTCGACCTCGATCTTCCGAAATTCCGCCCTAATGGACTGCACATAGTGCATTGTGGTGGCGCAGCTGGACTATTTTCAGCAATCATTGGGGGATGGGTAAACGGCGAGATGGGGTCAAATCCTGTTTGCGTCGAAATCATTCCGTAGTAATGGAGGACCTATGACTAAGGTGCTGGACCCGACGAACGAGGCTGAGCCGGCCAAGATTCCGCGAGTTGATCGCCCCGAGAGCCTCGATGGCTTGACTGTTGGTTTACTTGACATCAGCAAACCCCGGGGAGACCACTTCCTTGATCGGATCGAGGAACGTCTCGTTGAGCGAGGTCTCCGGGTAGAGCGGTTTCGTAAGCCAACCTTTACTAAGCCCGCCCCGGTTGATTTGCGTCACGAAATCGCTACGAAGTGCGATGTCGTGATCGAAGCTCTTGCCGATTGAGGCAGCTGCACGTCGTGCAGTGTGCACGACATCGCTGATCTGGAACGACGAGGGCTTCCGGGAGTTTTTGTAGCTACTACCCAATTCATTGACGGTGCTGAGGTACAGGGAAGGTCGCTGGGTTTTGATCCGGCAGCTGTCTGGGTTGAGCACCCGATTCAGGACCGTACTGATGATGAGATGGTGACAATTGCTGACAAAGCGATCGATGAATTACTGGGCCAAATCACCAAGCAGTAGAGTCCCGCCTCGCAAAGTAATCAGGCCTTCATTTCGCAAATCGTCAACCAGTTGAGTGGCACGGAATTGTTGTTCGGCAAGTTCCATGACCTCGGCGGCTTCGGTGGTCGTCACTGGTCCCTGCGTTAGCGCTGACAAGAGCCGTCCTCTTGCTTGACGGTCACTTCCGTCAAACGCTCGCTGCCTCCTACTGACCCCAGCGCTTCCATCAGCAGGGTCCTTGCCTGTCCCCTGCCACGCACACCATGCATTCACGGGGCAGTTCTCGCATTGTGGATTTCGTTTAGCGCACAGGGTTGCCGCCAAGTCGAAAAGCCCTTGATTCCATTCCCATGACTGTCCGGGTGGGACCAGCTGATCCGCTATCTCTTGAGCATTCTTTGGTCGAAGCGAATACCCATGCCAACGCGCGAGCAGACGTCCTACGTTGGTGTCGACCACACCTGTCTGAATTTCGAAGGCAAAAACCATTACCGCTCTCGCCGTATAGGGGCCTATTCCGGGCAACTCTAAGAGTTGGTCTAGATCTCGCGGGACTTTGCCCTGGTACAGACTGGTGATCTCCCAAGCTGTCTGGTGAAGGTTGCGTGCTCGGCGCGGGTAGCCGAGGCCTCCCCAAAATTTCAATAATTCGGAAAGCTCGACGTGAGCGAGATCGCGCGGGGTCGGCCAGCGGTCTAAGAATTCCCGATACTTGACCGTGACTCTGTTGACCTGGGTCTGTTGGAGCATTACCTCAGAAACCAGCACAGCCCATGGGTCTCGGGTGGAGCGCCACGGCAAGTCGCGTCGGAATTTCTCAGCCCAACGAAGGGCGGCTCGTGTGAATTCTCTCCCGCCTAGCGGGCCGCGAAACTCAACTGTTCCAGATGTCGTCGCCATAGGGAAAGTTGCGTGCGGGCGCGCCCTCTCGCTTCCAGATCATGACTTTCCGACGGAAGTAGCAAACCTCTTCTTCTCGTTGGTTGAACGCTCGTGTTTCGACGGTCACGATGCCCCGGTCGGGTCGGCTTTTCGACTCGGCCTTGTCCAGAACTTTGGTAACGGCGTAAATGGTGTCGCCATGGAAGCTGGGGCGTTGATGGGTCAAACTTTCGACCTCAAGATTTGCGATAGCTGCGCCGCTGACGTCAGGGACGCTCATTCCGAGCACCAACGAATAGACAAGGTTTCCGACAACCACATTCTTGCCATGGACGGTTTCATTTTGAGCAAACCATTCGTTGGTGTGAAGTGGGTGATGATTCATCGTGATCATGCAAAAGAGATGGTCATCAGCTTCGGTAATGGTCTTGCCTGGCCAGTGTCTGTACACGTCGCCTATCTCAAAATCCTCTAAGTATCGGCCAAATGGGCGGTCGTGGGTACTCACAGGTCCTCCATTGGGGTTAGGGGTTACTGGGGACGTTGTCATCGTAGAGAATTAGTGACGTCAGAGTGCAACCGTTCGCTCTAGAGTTCACCATGACCGGAAGAAACTTTGTGTCCTCATGTGCTGTGCTCATAGCCTGACTCATTGTCTCGACGTGATGAAGTGGTGAAGAATTATGACCGCACCTGATCTACAAGCCGCCGCTGATGCGTTGGCGATTGGTATCTCAATAATCGATCGCTCTGTCGCTTATGCCGCGGCTCTTCCTGACCCTGACGAACATCAAAGTCTGTTATACGACCTTGCTCACGCCGCGTCTGCCGTTGAGATAAGCCGCTCGTTGCTGGATTACGGCGCTAAAGGAGAGCGCGAAGGAAACCTTGCGTGCGCTTTCATTGCTGACGTTCTAGCGGATCTTCACTCAAAGCTCTTCGCCAGAGAAACCGAATGGGGAGTAGAACATGGGGAGTTGGACCCAGCTCGGGAATTCATTCGGATTTTTCGAGCTCCGGAATTCGTGGCTCAGCTCGCGTCCTTAGATGCTCCTAGGCATCTGGACGAAGACTTCGAAATGGTGGCTGACACCTTTCGTCGCTTCGCCGACGACAAGATCGCTCCTCGCGCCGAACACATTCATCGCCAGGACACTGACATTCCCGAAGATATTATTGACGGCTTGGCTGAGCTTGGCTGCTTTGGCCTGTCAGTTCCGGAGCAATACGGAGGCTTCGCTACTGGTAGCGAAAGTGACTACATGGGAATGGTGATCGCTACCGAAGAGCTTTCTCGCGCGTCGTTGGGTGCTGGTGGTTCTCTCATCACGAGGCCTGAGATTCTGACTAGGGCCCTCGAACGAGGTGGAACCGAGGAACAAAAGCGCGAGTGGTTCCCTAAGATTGCGACTGGCGAGGCGATGGTCGCTGTAGCAGTCACTGAACCCGACTATGGATCTGACGTCGCTAATTTGAAGGTCACAGCGACTTCCGTCAACGGCGGGTGGGTCATCAACGGGGTCAAGACATGGTGCACGTTTGCCGGAAGAGCAAACGTGCTGAT
>DASCSY010000154.1:0-5460 GCA_034399415.1 Acidimicrobiales bacterium | reverse complement strand
GTGAACCCGACAGCCCTCACCCGTCGATTAGCTAAAGCGGCGGAACCGCTGCATTCCTGCGCCTACTACGCAGACGAAGTGAAGCGATTTACCGAGTTTGGATTCAGTGGCTGGTGGCATGCGTACTTTGCCTATCGGGCAGCTCCAATGGGCGCTGCATCTGCCCGGGAGGTGACTATTGCTTTCTACAATTTCGCTCCTCGTATGGTCGAGAAAGCCGTCCCGAACTGTTGGGAGGTGATGTCGCCCCACAATGTGCGACAGCAACAGATCCGAATTATGGAAGAGGCCCTTCATCGAATATTTGAAGGCGACGTACCCGATCGAAGAGCCGCCTATGCCGCGAACGCTTTACGGGAGACTCTGACGGGGCTGGAGACGAGCGACCGTCCGCTATTCGAAGCCTGGAGAACAGAGCCGTGGCCCGAATCAGTTCTTCTCTCGCTCTGGCACGCAGCCACCCTTCTTCGCGAGTACCGGTTTGACGGCCACAATGACGCGCTACGACAGGCAGACATCTCAGGGCTCGGGTGTCACTTGATGATGGCGGCTGATGGTCGCGGCACGCCAAGAGTCATTCAGACCATTCGCGGCTGGACCCCACAAGAATGGCAACGAGAAGCCGAAAATTTACGATCCCGTGGATGGATCAACGGAGAAGGACTTCACACTGAGTTGGGTCGGTCGGTCCGACGCGATGTTGAGCTTGTGACTGACCACAATGCAGAGCTGGTTGTCGCGGACCTCGGGGATCAACTATCCGGGAAGGTGCTCGAAGCCTTGGAAGGAATGGCTGGATTTCTCATCAAAACCGGAGTAGTCCCAGGTTCTTGGCCCCCGAAGCATTTAGGGCAAATGGGTTCCGCTTAGAGCCCTCCAGCGCTGTAGGTTTGATTCTCGGACGACGAGGCAGTTGTGTCGGAAAACATCGAAGATTCGCCATCTGAAACTCAGGAAACTGACCTAGCGACGGGAACCGATTTCATTCGGGCCCTGGTCGAATCCGACGCCCAAACCGACCGCTTTGGCGGCCGGGTACAAACGAGATTTCCCCCAGAGCCCAACGGCTACCTGCACATTGGTCACGCCAAGGCAATTTGTCTGGATTTCGGGATCGCCCACGAACACGATGGAATATGCATCCTTCGTTTCGACGACACCAATCCCGAAACGGAGGATGAAAGTTACGTTGACGCGATTCTCGAAGATCTCCAGTGGCTGGGTTTCGTTCCTGACGAAATTCGGCATAGTTCCGATTACTTCGAACGTCTATATGAGTGGGCGCAGCATCTAGTGCGAGTTGGTCTCGCGTATGTAGACGACCAAGGCAGCGACGAAATTGCTGACCAAAGAGGGGGATTCGGAAAGCCGGGGCTCAATAGTCCCTTCAGAGATCGCACCATGGCTGAAAACTTGGACCTCTTTCACCGAATGCGCGACGGTGAGTTCCCTCCGGGGAGCCGTGTCTTGCGGGCTCGCATCGACATGCAGAGTGAAAATATGCAGCTCCGCGATCCAGTGATGTATCGAATACGAACGGCAAAACATCACCGAACCGGAGAGGAGTGGCCCATTTATCCGACCTACGACTGGGCCCACGGACAAGGCGACGCGATCGAAGGCGTAACGCATTCGTTGTGCACGCTTGAGTTTTCTGACAATCGAGCCCTGTACGAGTGGTTCTTGGACCATCTGCCTCTTGACCAAACGGCGCCCTATCAGACAGAGTTCGCGCGCCTGGAGTTGAGCCACACGTTGACCTCAAAGCGTAAATTGAAGCAACTGATCGAACGAGGCGACGTCGATGGATGGGACGATCCGCGGCTGCCAACCCTCAGGGCTCTCCGCCGCCGGGGCTACCCTGCCGCGGCGCTTCGGGATTTCTGCTCCTTTATTGGTGTTTCGCGGACCAACTCTCGACATGCCATAGAACTGCTGGAATCTTTTGTACGAGCGGAACTGAATGCAAAGGCGCAACGTCGAATGGCTGTTGTGCGGCCACTCAAGCTGATCATCACCAATTGGCCGGCCGACGAGGAAGGGCGGCCGGTGACCGAGTATCGAACGCTAATGAATAACCCAGAAAATGATGCGGACGGGACGCGACAGGTGCCATTTAGCGGAGAACTGTGGATTGAACAGGACGATTTTCGTCAGGAACCACCCCCCAAGTATTTCCGACTTTCCCCCGGACGCGAAGTGCGGCTACGAGGCGGCTATTTGGTGACCTGCACCGATGTGATTGAAGACGGGGACGGCAAGACCACGGAGGTTCACTGCACCTATGATCCTGCGACCGCCGGAGGAGCGGCAGCGGACGGGCGCAAAGTGAAAGCCACGATCCACTGGGTCGAGGCGAATCATGCATTAGACGCGACAGTCGCCCTGTACGAACGGCTGTTCTCCGCAGATGTTCCCGGAGAAAGAACCGGTGACCCACTCGATGATCTGAATCCGACTTCTCGTGAAATCGTCACGGGGTGCAAGGTCGAACCGATCCTAGGAGAGCAAGTTGCCGGCGATGTCGTTCAATTCGAGCGGCTGGGGTATTTCGCTGTCGACGCAGAGAATGAACGGCTCTTCCATCGCACGGTGGGGCTACGCGACGAGTGGGCCAAAATACAGAAACGTCAAAGCGGAGGTTCTTAGCGTGCCCGAACACGAAGACCAACGGGTTGCTGTCATCACCGGAGGGGGAACGGGTGTAGGCGCGGCGGTTGCATCCGCGTTGGCATCGAAGGGATGGTTGGTTCTGATCTGTGGCCGAAGATCCGAAAAACTTGATGAAGTCGTTGCTGGTATAGAGGCTTCGGTTCTGACCAAACAGGCTGATGTCAGCGATCCAGGGGACGTGTCCGACCTGTTTTCCCTTGCGGTCGAAGAATTCGGTCGTGTCGATCTCCTCTTTAACAATGCCGGTATCGGGGCGGCCCCGGTCCCTATCGATGAACTTCCAGTGAATGAATGGCGAGCTGTTGTTGACACGAATTTGACAGGCTCTTGGCTATGCGCACGCGCTGCGTTCGCTCAAATGAAGGCGCAGGTACCCTCTGGAGGCCGGATCATCAATAACGGATCAGTGTCTGCGCAGACCCCTCGACCCTTTTCATCGCCGTATACAGCAAGCAAACACGCTATTACGGGATTGACGAAGGCTTTGGCGCTGGAAGGTCGCCCGCACGGCATCACCGTTGGGCAAATCGATATCGGTAACGCCCACACCCCGCTGACAGAGCCGATGGTCACGGGGGTCCTTCAAGCGGACGGTAGCGTGAAGGCCGAGCCCACCATGGACGTCGCGGAAGTCGCCAAGGCGGTGGTGCTGATGGCCGAATTGCCTGGGGATAGCAACGTCTTGACTCTGACAATAATGGCTAATGGGATGCCGCTTGTCGGGCGTGGTTGATCTTTTGCAGGCAGGGTTTCTCAGGCTTCCACGAGATACAGCCAACCATCACTAGCGGCTTGACGGATAGGTCGGGCGTCGGAGTAGCTAGCGCTTTCATACCAGCGCTGGGCGGCGTCCATTGAGTCGAATTCCAAGATGACTGTCCGAGCCCGAGGGGGTGAACCCTCAAGGGCAACAACATTTCCTCCCCGAACGAGGTAGTTACCGCCGTGTTCGGCTACCGATGCCGCAGCTAACGGCTTATAGGACTCGTAGCGCTCCGGATCGGTGATGTCGGCTTGCAGAATGGCGTAGACGGTCATAAGCCCTCAAGTCTAAGCAGCTATTGGTTTACCGGTCGAGACTGCCGGTGAGTTCTGTCACAGCGAACGATTGACTTCCTGTTGCGAGAAGTTCACCTGTCTGCGCGTACAAATCGATTCTCCCGTGCCCGATGCTGTTTCGAATGGACGCAGATTCGATACTTAGGAGCACCCATTCGCTACTCACTAGAGACGCAATGCGCACCGTGTGATCGAGGCTGGACCCGCGAAATCCGCTATCGAGGCTCACTCGCATGCCGCTGGGCAACAGATCTGCGAGAGCAATCAAGCCGGGAGCAGTAGAGGCGAGGCGTTCCGGAAGTCGGGCCCAGTAGTGAACAGTCCGCTGACCCGGTTCCTGGCCCGCGAGGCGAATATCAGCGTTATCAGTGAACGAGTACCCGGTTTCTGACGTCGGGTTTCGGGGCGGGCAATCTGCGGGTGCCGGCACCTCTGGTGCATGGAGCCAACTTGTGTCGACTCCCAGGTCTCTGCCTCCTAGCGCAGCAGACGCTCTTAAAACTTGGGCCCCATCACAGAAACAGGTCGCTGTCGCTTGTGTGATTCGGTTGCCAACAGCGAGTTGTTCGATCTCAATGCTCACGGTCGACCCGACGGATGCTCGGGCAAGATATTGACCGCTGATATTGGAGACAGGTCGTTGGCAAACTGTTTCCAACGCAACCGCTGCCGCGGCTAGACCACAGCCACCGTGCAAAGTGCCCGTGGCGCCTGTGATCTCGGGGCTGATCTTCAAAAGCCAGGAACTAGGATGATCCGTTGGCTGCAAGTCGAGGAAACCGAGCCCCGGCGTTTCAGTCTGACGAGAGGCCCATGGGTCAAGGTCAGATGTCAATATTGTTCGCCTTGCCGAAAATCCTGTAACCAGCTAATCACGCGGATCGGCGCCAGTGGACCAGGGACCATGTTGCCCAGGTACAAAGTGATCCGGCCGGATGCCAAACGCCTCAATCATGCGTTGCCAGCCGCTACCCACTGCTAGGAGCGCACCGAGTCGAAGAATTTCAGCCGGGTTGAAATGTTCACCGAGTTCTTCGTGTAAGCGCTCTGGAATGGGCCCCTTGGGCTTTCCAGCTAGATGATCAGCAAATGCCAACGCGGCCTTCCACGCGGCAGGGAGGCTAGATGACTGGTAGTCGTCTAACTGTCCGATGATGTCATCGGTAAGGCCGGTACGCACCAACGATGCGCTTTTCACCATGCTTCAGTGGAAGCACTCGTTGATGTTGGCCATGCGTATGCGACACAGCTCAACCATGTGTCGGTCAAGGCCCGACGAGCCGTCGTACATCACGGCGACCCAATCAAGAAACATGTCGAGGGTTAACTCGTCAGTCGCTAGCGTGCGAAATAAGTTGTCGTCTTGGTAGGCCTTCGCGTACCAGGTCTCGAGTCGATCGCTGTTCTCTTGGTCGAGTTTCTCGAGTTTAGGAAGATGTCCGAGATCGTTTGCCATGTTCACTCCTTCAGGCATTTTACGCGACGGAAGGCTGCTCAATCGTTTGCAGGAGCCAACGAGCGACTTCGACCCTATCTAAGGGACGGTCAAGGGATCCGAGAGCCGCCTCGACCGCAGAGCTTCCGATGCGTTCAGTCCGAGACCTATACAACGACGCAGCCAGTTCAGGAACGAACTCGATATGGCCCTGAATGCACATCACCTTGGTTCCTACCGTGTAGGCGGCGACGGGACAGGTTGCTGCGGTTGCTAAGAGCTCTGCCTCACGA
>DASCSY010000153.1:0-5461 GCA_034399415.1 Acidimicrobiales bacterium | reverse complement strand
TAGGTGTCAACTTGCCAGCGCGATCAGTAGTCATAGAGCAGTTGAGCCGGTTTCGCGGCGAAGGTCACGTGGTTCTCACCCCCGGCGAATACACCCAACTCACCGGGCGAGCCGGCAGAAGAGGAATCGATTCGACCGGTCATGCCTACGCCCTGTGGAGCCCCTACGAATCTTTCGATCAGTTGGCACGACTGGCCTCCAGCAAAGAATTCGTTTTAGAGTCAGCCTTCCGACCGACATACAACATGGCAGCCAATTTGATGGCTCGAGCGGACCGCTCCTTCGCTATTGAGCTCCTCGAGCGCTCGTTTGCGCAATACCGATCTGACCGAAGCGTCGTCGAATTAACGGGCAATGTTGAAAAAGCGAGAGCTTCGCTGCGAACTTCGCGCACGGAAATGAAACGACTTGGGGTCACATATCCGCCTGCAAGTACGACCGCTTCCCAAAGTGCAGTGGAGGTCTCCGGGGCTTTACGAAGAGTGCGGCCGGGATCGATTTTGAAACGAGTGCAAGGGCCGGAATCACAGCACCTCCTCGTTCTCGGAACAACCAGCAGAAGGGGCGGCGATCATCGAGTCCGAGTCGTCACCACCCGAGGCAAGGTGATGATGCTCGGTGCCTCAGATTTCGACTTGTCACCCGAGACAGTCGCCGAGATAGAGCTACCGAAGCCCTATTCGCCGAACCGGCGCGAATACCAACGTGTGGCGGCTCGAATGCTTAAGCAGCACCTCACGGACTCCGGTGTCGTGCCAGAAATGAAACGCCCGGAGCGGGATCTTCAAAAAGCTCGAATTGATGCCGAACGTCAGGTGCAGCAAGCCGAACTGAGAATCAAATCACTGGAATCACGAATGGAGATCGCCCAGGGTGGTCTTGCGCGAACCCTCGACTCGATTGTCGAAGTGCTTCAATTGTTCGGATGCGCGACTGGTTGGCAGGTCACAGAACCAGGTCGCCGCCTTCAGGGAATATTCCATGAAATGGACCTACTCGTTTGCGTCTGCCTCGAAAACTCACTTTTCGATGACCTACCCCCGTCGGAAATCGCGGCGCTTGCGTCAGTCTTCACCTACGAACATCGAAGCCGCATTGAACCTCCGCCGCCTTGGTATCCCAACCCCACCGTGAAAGATCGTGTCAACACCATCTTGGGTCACGCTGCCAGCATCCGCTCTGAAGAACAGGCCAGAGGGTTGCCTGAATCCAGAACGCCTGACCCTTCGATTCTCGCCCAGATTCACGGATGGGCATCGGGTCATGATTTAGACCAGGTAATCGAAGAGGATGTGTCCGCAGGGGACTTTGTGCGCAACGTACGACAAGTCATTGACTTGCTTAGCCAGATTAGTGAATGTGCACCCAAGGCAGAGACGCGCGAGACAATCAGAGACGCTATTGGGGTGATCGACAGGGATCTGGTCGCAGCAGCAGCGCGCGTTCAAGAAGGAATCGAAGAACGAGATGTCGGCGATGCCGATTGAACGCGGACAAGATTGGGGCTCTACAGCGCCGCCGGGACTGAAACATGTCGTTGCGGGTACCGACGCCCAGATTCGAAAGATTGTGGAAGCTGCGTGGGCCGCAGGCAATGAGGTCCCCCCGATAGCAGTTGAGGGCGGTGATTTGTGGCGAGCGTTAGGTGGTCCGGCGGGGGGGACGGAAAGAATCCAAAACAACCAAGCCAGAATGCTGAAAATTGATGCGGCGAGGATACAAATAGGCGAACACGTCTTCGCTTCTGTGGCTCATGTGTTCTGTCTAAGAAGTTGGTGGGCAGGGCCGATAATGGCGCTCATGAACTCCGAATGGCGCACTACATGGCGCATCGCTCCCAAAGCCCACCCAAACGACGGCCTATTGGACCTAGTTGAGGCAGACCTTCCAATAGGGCAACGATGGTTGGCGCGAAAACGTCTCCGAACGGGGGACCATCTACCACACCGCCTTATACATACAGCGAGAGTTACAGAACTCAACCGGAGTTTTGAACGTCCACGCCGTATCTTTATTGATGGCGTTGACGAAGGGCGCCACCAATCCATAGGGGTCACGGTCATACCCGACGCTTTCAGGGTCATATTATGATTTTCTCAAAGATGACGAGGGTGCGCGACTAAAGCACCGGATCGTCCTACGATCGCATTTACGAATTGAGACGTCCGGCCCATACTCCTCCGACCATCGAAATTGATCGTGAACAACTACGCAGTCGAGCAATTTACGGCCAACGAGGAAGATGTCCTTCGACGCTACTTCACGAACCTCGACCAACCCGTATTCGCGCTCGTCAACTTGCCCGAAGTCGTGAAGGGAGCTTTGTTTGCGCGGTACAGCAGAACCCATAAGAGTCTCCGACGATTATTTCTGGATGAATTCGTCGACGATTTAGACGTTTCCGGAGATCAGTCGATTGATGCCACGGTTGGTTTGGCAAAAGCTGAAGAGCTATATCAGCGGGTTTTCGTAGAATACGGAGACGACTCAGTTGCACAACTCGGCGGTGTGCACCTGGCATGCGAACAAGCTTCAAATCTCTTGACGAAGATTCTTGAGTGGGGACGCCTGATGTCTTACCTCGAGCAGTCGACGCGTTACTTGAGCTACGACACCCGGCTTGACGGTAGGTATCGCTACCATCGTGACCCGCAGGTGCTGGCGTCTCCTCTCGGCACTCGTTACGTAGGAGACCTTGATCGACTTTTCGATACCTATGCAGAGCTAGTCCCGCTAATGCAGGACTTCTACCGAGAAAATCATGCCCAGGGAGCAGAAATCGGCGACTTGGCTTACCGACAGACCATACGAGCGAAGTCCTTTGATGCGGTCCGCGGCCTTCTTCCCGCGGCCAGCCTTTCAAACGTCGGAATTTACGGCACAGGTCAGGCCTATGAAGCATTGTTGCTGCGGATGCGAGCTCACCCACTCCCCGAGGCCCGCTCATATTCTGACTTGATGCTTTCCGAACTAAGGAAGGTCATCCCATCCTTCCTTCGACGCGTGGACGTCGAAGATCGAGGCGTCCTTTGGTCGAGCTACTTCAAAGCGAATAGAGACTCGATGCAAGAACTTGCAAGCCAGTGGTTTGCGCAGACGGATCCAATTCCGGTGGATGAGGTTGAACTCATCGACTGGGATCCCGACGGCGAGCGCAAGATGCTTGCAGCGATGCTCTACCCATATAGTCATTTGCCCGAAACACAACTCGTTGCTGTAGTCGACAAGTTGACCACTGAAGAGCGAATCGATCTAGTTCGCCGATACGTCGGAGACAGAGAGAATCGACGTCATCGACCGGGACGAGCCTTGGAACGATTGGACTACCGGTTTGACATATTGGGTGACTACGGCGGTTTTCGAGATCTCCAGCGACATCGCCTACTTACGATCGAATGGCAATCGCTAACACCGCATCATGGCTACGAAATTCCCGAAGCGGTGATGGGCGCAGGCTTGGCTGACCGGTACGACGGTGCCATGGAGCGTTCCAGGTCGCTTTATGAGACCCTCCACTCCGATTTCCCAGAACAAGCCGCATATGCAGTGTCCATGGCCTTTCGGGTCCGTTATGTAATGCAGTTCAATGCCCGGGAAGCACTCCACATGATTGAGCTCCGGAGCCAACCACAAGGCCATCCTCACTATCGACGTATCGCTCAGGAGATGTATCAACAAATAGCAACACGCGCTGGACATCAGGCTGTCGCAGAGATGTTCACCCACGTAGACCTCACTGAGGGCGAAGATGGACGCCTCCAAGCGGAAAGGGCGCTGGAAGCGCGACGGGCCACACGGTGAACGAGTCCGTTCGATTAGCCACACCAAATGACCTTGAAACGCTTACAGAATTTGCCGACAGCGCGGTCACCGAACAACGGGAGAATCGAGGCGGTTATGTGTGGAGCGTGCGGGAAACGAGAAACCAACCCTATTTGGCTAGCTTCGAGGCAGCGTTACATGATCCCGATCAGGCTGTATGGATTGGAATGATCGATGACACCCCTGTTGGATACGCAGCCTCGAAAGTGGAGTTGCTACGAAGCGGAGAAACACTGGGTCGAATTTCCGATATTTGGGTCGACCCCGAAGCTCGAAGCATCGGAGTAGGGGAGTCTCTGGTCACAGCGGTGGTCTCCTGGTGCACCGAGCGCAATTGCGTAGGAATCGACTCAATGGCCTTGCCGGGCAACCGAGCCACAAAAAACTTCTTCGAAACATTCGGCTTCAAAGCCCGGCTACTTACAGTTCATAAACCTCTACACGAGTCCTAGAGTGACGCATCCTTGCACCCCTGAGCCTTGTGTCGGATCGGTTTTGTTCTGGGAGCGCAAGCTTCTACTTATTCAACGAGGACGGGATCCCGGCGCCGGCAAGTGGTCACTTCCAGGTGGCCGCTTGGAACCACAAGAAACGTGGCAAGAGGCCGTCGAACGCGAAACCGAAGAAGAGACCTGCCTGAAGGTGAGGTGCGGAAAGTTCATCGGTTGGGTTGAACGTGAAGCCGACGGTCGCAGGTACCTCATTGCCGATTTTCTGGCGACGACGGAAGACACCTCGGGTGCGGCTCCCAACGACGACGCCAGCGACTTAATATTTGTCGGCCCGGAGGAAATAGACAAGCTTGAACTCACTGATGGATTGAAAGATTTCCTTCACCAGCATCAGATCCTAAAACGCTAACGCCCCTTCCAAACGGGGTCTCGTTTCTCAACAAACGCGAGCGGCCCCTCGCTGAAATCTTCAGTTTTGACGACCACCCGGAAGTGATCTCTGGTGATTTGCCAGCCTTCTGCATCGGAGACGCCTTGGCTTTCCAAGACGACCTTCCGGCTTTCCCGAACAGCTATCGGCGCATTGACTGTGATGCGTTGAGCGAGCCGCAAAGCAGTCTCCACTACCTCACCGGGTTCACACATCTCGTTGACGAGGCCAAGTTCAAAGGCACGTTCGGCGGAAATAGGATCGCCGGTAAGCGCTAACTCCATGGCTACATTACGTGCGATCGAAGCTGGTAATCGGAAAAGACCACCTGCACCAGCTATGAGGCTTCGTTTCACTTCGGGAATACCAAACCGAGCGGCAGTTGAAGCCACGACGAGGTCGCAAGAGAGCACAATTTCTAACCCACCAGCCAGGGCGGGGCCATCCACAGCGGCGATCAAAGGCTTCGTCCTCGGGTAACGAACCAACCCCGCAAACCCACCCTTTTCAGTCTCTATCGGTTTACCACTACTCACCGATTTCAGATCAGCGCCAGCGCTAAAGACCGGACCGTTAGCAGCAAGTACAGCGACCCAGGCGGCTTCATCCGCCTCAAAGGTGTCAAGGTGCGCCTCGAGTTCCGCTGAAACATCGTGGCTGACGGCGTTTCGCGCTTCGGCCCGATCGAGGGTCATGACCCTCACGTTGCCTACCTCTTCATACGTTACGACCATGCGACGACCTCAAGGCTTTTCAT
>DASCSY010000152.1:0-5475 GCA_034399415.1 Acidimicrobiales bacterium | reverse complement strand
GAACACGAAAGATGCGGACCTTGCTAACGGCTTTAGGCATCGCTATCGGTATAGCAGCGATGATTTCGGTTCTCGGAATCACATCATCTAGTGACGCTCAACTGAAGTCAGAACTCGATGCTCTCGGACCGAACCTCCTAGAAATCACTCCGGGCGAATCATTCACCGGCGCCGCGGTTTCATTCCCCGCGGACGCTTCGAAGGTGGTGAAGCGAATCGGAACCGTTGAATCGAGTAGCGCAGTCTTTCAAGTCAACACGTCAGTTCGCCGTAACGAATTCATTCCGGCACAGCAAACCGGAGGCATCACGGCTTTAGCGGTCGACCTGGAGACGCTTACAATGATCGACGGTGTCGTCGCAGATGGCCAGTTTCTCGACTCAACTTCGGTAAGCATTCCCGCTGTCGTGCTCGGTTCTGTGGCCGCTGAACGTCTAGGAATTACCAGCACCCTACGATCGCCTCAGGTCTTTTTGGATGACACGTACTTCACGGTAATAGGCATATTGGCGGCCGCTCCCCTCGCCCCCAACATCGACCGCTCTGCGCTGATGGGAATAGAAATAGCTGCCGAACTGTTTGACCTACAGCCCGAGCCGAGCCTTATCTACGCTCGCGTCAACGAACAGTTGCTCGATGATCAACGCCGTTTCGACGAGACGAGGTCAGTCATCGCTGCATCAGTTCTGCCCGACGCTCCCAGCGAGGTCTCTGTCAGTCGGCCAAGTGACCTACTAGCCGCTCGCTCAAGTACACAAAACGCTTTTACGGGACTTTTGTTGGGTTTGGGTGCGGTAGCACTACTTGTTGGCGGAGTCGGAATAGCCAATGTCATGGTCATTTCCGTCATTGAACGGCGGACCGAGATAGGAATCCGTCGAGCCCTGGGAGCTCTCCGCGGACATATTCGATTGCAATTCGTTTTCGAATCAGCGTTACTCGCAGCCCTCGGAGGAGTCGCTGGAATCATTCTGGGAGCTTTAATTACCGTTACGTATGCCAGCAGTCGCGATTGGGTAATTTCGGTACCAACCACCTCGCTTGGAGCGGGCCTCGGACTTGCTGTCGCCATCGGCACTATTGCCGGCTTGTACCCTGCGGCGCGCGCTGCTCGACTTGATCCGGCGGAAGCCGTACGCCCAAGGGTCTAGCTCCAGGGTTTTTCGAAGCGTTGCTTCCAAGGTGGGTCTTCTAGTTCAAGGTGCTCGTCAGTCTGCAAGACGAAGTACTGCTTGAAGGGTCACTTCCGCGCCAACCGTCGAATGTTCTTGTGTGATGTTTTCCGCTTCGTTGTGCGACAATCCGTCTTCGCATGGGATGAACAGCATTCCAGCTGGCGCAACACGATTGATGTACACAGCGTCATGACCGGCACCTGACACGATGTCGGCAGATTCGAAGCCGCTGTGGGTGGCGCTTTCCCGGATTGCCTCTACAACGTCTGTGTCGAATTTCACTGGTGGCGAGTACCAGATTTGTTCAACTGATGCGGGAGGGTTCATCGAGTTCGCGGCTTGAACTAGTTCGTCGTTCATTCGCGAAAGTTCGTCAGCATCTGGATGTCGGAGGTCGATAGTTAAATCGACAGTTCCAGCGACGGTGTTTCTCGAGCTCGGGGTGGAAAAAATCACTCCGACTGTAGAACGACCGTCTGGTCGGCTCTTTGCGATTTCGTCAACAGTTGTAATGACCTGAGCTGCGCTCAGCATCGCATCGAAGCGTCGGTCCATTGGCGTTGTTCCCGCGTGCGACTCGACGCCTTTGATAGATACGTCGTACCAACGGATTCCTTGGACGCCGGTCACAATGCCGACGGAGGTGTTGGTTGCCTCAAGAATTGGTCCTTGTTCTATGTGGGGTTCTAGGTAGTAGCCCACAGGTCGGTCTCCGCAAGGGTCACTTCCTGAATAGCCAATCCGGGTTAATTCGTCTATGAGTACTGTCCCATCTTGAGCCACAGCGCCTAGGCCTTCTTCTAAGGAGAACTCGCCGCCAAAGACACCAGAGCCAAGCATCGCGGGAGGGAACCGTGCACCCTCTTCGTTGGTCCAGGAAACCACTTCGATGGGTGCTTTGGTGATGTGCTCGTGGTCGGTGAGTACGCGCAGGATTTCAAGTCCAACCATTACTCCGTAGGCGCCATCGAATTTTCCTCCGGTCGGCTGGCTATCTAAGTGGCTTCCGATAACCACCGGATCGCGGTTTGGGTCCGTGCCCTCTCGGCGCGCAAAAAGGTTGCCCATCCGGTCAATATGTATTGAACATCCGACATCGGTTACCCATTCAACGAATTGGTCTCGACCGGCTCTATCTGCGTCGGTCAAGGCGACTCTTGCCACACCTCCCGCTTCGGTTCCACCGATCTCAGCGAGCTGATGGAGGGTGTCCCACAATCGCTTCCCATCAGCGTGAAAATCGGCCATGAACTGAATGATATTCCGAACAGGGCCTTTCGTTTAGTCTGTTCATTTGGACTTGACGCTGTTTCTATTCCCCGGCGCGATGACCGCCGTGTACCAAGGCGTTCACAAAGTCGGACCTGAGGAACACAACCTTGAGCAACTCAATGCCGCGAACCAAAAAGCTTGCGGCCACTCCCAAATGATCCCCTGACTCTCTTTCCAATAAGCTCAAGCAATGAGGAAGTTCGCAATCTTTCTGGCTTTTCTGCTCCTTACTGCGGCCTGCGGAAATTCGTCATCTTCAACGACGAACGAGACCACCAAACCAACCACTGCGTCACCCGGTCCGGCGACGTCCGTCGAATCTGAAGATTCAGTACCGCCAACAACTGCGGCAGCCGCGACCACTACTGCGCCAGCGACAACCTCGACAACGTCGACAACTCAAGTTCAAGTCGATACTGGCTATGAGGAGAGCCTCAAAAAGTTCCATGAGGCCAAGACCCTGATGTTGTCTTCTGGGGACTTCAGTCCCTTCGAATGCGCGGCATCGATCGTGGGTGCCGATCGAGCAGCGGAGTTTATGACCGCTGACCCAACCGGGGAGGCGTTATCTCTTTTGGAGTCCTGTTTCGACGACTTCACTCCCCAGACAGAGCAAGCTGCACCTCCCACAACCGTTAAACGCCATGATGGGCCTACGAGTAGGCCCAATCCAGCTCCTGGTAATGGCCCAATAGACCTTGGACCTCCCGTCGATCCTGCCAATCCCCCTAGGATCGCCGTCAACAACTTTGTTGACCTCGTTCCATATATTTCGATCACGAAGCTGCGGGCCGCATATGGACACGATTACACCTTCGGAGATGACGAACACGACCCGACAGGGCAGTCATGCCGCAGCATGAAACATTACTTTGATGCATACACCCTGGACCAACGGTGGTCAGGAAACTTTGGTAGTTACGATACGAAAGGGACCGTCAAATTTTACGCACCTGCAGATGGAACCATTACCGATCTCGTGCCTAGTTCCTCATCAGCAGGTCCGGAGTACCAATTCACGATTCAATCATCGGAATATCCAAGGCTGGCTTTTAAATTCCATCACGTGGATTTACTTGAAAATCTGCAGAATGGCGGAACAGTGGTAGCTGGACAACATTTGGGCTACATAGCTCGTTTCAATGGCCAAGCAGAGATCGTCACCTACGTCGTGCTGGAGCCAGGTACGTCTGAATACATCTCATTTTTTGATGTAATGAGCGACGCGGTATTTGCCGAATACCAAGCAAGAGGCATTAGCTCTCGATCGCAGATGTCAATCACGAAAGAAGCGCGGGATGCCAATCCCATCCCTTGTGATCAGTCAGATGGTCAGGGCGGGAAATTTATTGCTACAGGGATGGCCGAGGAAGCGTTCAATACATGGCAATACGGCGCTGATAATTGGGTGTTTTTGACCAATTAATCGCATGAGTTGAGGCATTCACCCCTATCTGTTTGGCATGGGCCGCCTTTCCGGGCGGTCCTTTGTCGTATTCGGGACGCCTACGATCAAGCATGTGAATCTGAAAGATCTGTGGAAAGGGAACCGGCCCCAAGACAAGCGCCAATGGCGTTACGTCTATATCTTCGGTTTGATCGTTCTTGTTTCATTGGTGGTGCGGGTCATCCAGTAGGGATTAGGTTGCTGTCGTGGCACGATCAGGCGAAGGTAACTCTTGGGACTGGTCCAGGGCTGGTCGACTGTGGGGCTGGTGGCTGGGCGCATTCGTCCTAATGATGCTCATCGGTAGAGCCTGCGGTTAACCCACAACCTCACCCTCTTGTCATTGAGTCAACAAATCAACGCTGCTGACCCAGCTATGTGATGGTCTGAACGTAGGTGCCACCCGACTCGCACCTTAAGACCCAAGAAATGGTCGCTTCGTGAAACAACAGAGTGTCAATAGGTGAGAAGGGCTGCCACACTGTGCACATGAGCTCATGTTTGCTTCTCGCACTCGCAGTCTTTGGAATTGGCATGTGGGTAGGAAGGCGACCCTCCTCTGACACCCAACAGGACCAGAACAAT
The DNA here is from genome assembly GCA_034399415.1 of Acidimicrobiales bacterium. Classification (GTDB taxonomy): domain Bacteria; phylum Actinomycetota; class Acidimicrobiia; order Acidimicrobiales; family Poriferisodalaceae; genus UBA2110. The sequence goes on along the minus strand of DASCSY010000152.1, from coordinate 996 downwards.
GGGACGCCCATCGAACTAGAAGACCCACCTTGGAAGCAACGTTTCGAAAAACCCTGGAGCTGAACCCTTCGGCTACAGCCACGAACCCCTCAGATACCGTCTACCCGCAGAGGTCCCTGTTTGGTTCAGTTATCCGAGCAGCAACGCTTCGTGCTGTTGCTTGATAAGACCCGCCAGTTCGGCCGATCGAGTGTTTTGATCTTGAGCGCAAGCCGACTCCATCCAATGAGCACGATCCGCGATGACCACAACCTCGGTGGAACCTGACTCGCCACGAACGATCTTGGGGTCAGCGGTCCCGGCCGGCAGGAAACGAAAATCGCCGGCGTGATATAGCCGCTCGCCGATAGAGCAACTGCCGTCGATCAGGAGCCAGAATCTATCGGTCTGGCTTGGAGATTTAGCCGCCTCCGATGCCTTACTGGGCCAATGCGTCATCTGGACCAGCGTCCCCGAAGACGGATCGCCCATCAGTACCATCGCGACATCAGAGCCATCCGACATGCGATGCCAGTTGGTCTGGTCGTGCAGGTCCCCGTATAGCTCGGGTCGTTTGGAGTCTAGGTCTGCGAAGGTCACGGCAATTCCACTCGCTACATCATCGTCGTGGTCATGAAAATGCGGTTGCTCGTCGCCGAACACGACTGACGCTGATTCGTCCAGCGTTGCTTCCGCTTCCGCTCGATCATGATCCGAGTAGACCGGATGGTAGCCACGGCGATCTGCGCTCACGAGCAGCAGCAACGCTCCGTGGCCACCCTCAAGCGATTCGACGTACACGTCGTTCGCACCGCGTAACACAAAATCCCCCGGACCAAACCAGCGGCCCGACACCCGGGTCTGTCGAGAATGGGCAGCAAGAGCAATTCGGAACGTGTCAGTACGGTGATGGTGCGAATATGCCCGCCCGTTCGCGCGAACACTCCCCCGACCTGGAGGGAAACTCAGGACGCGTGCCATCGGGCCCGACTCAGAATCACCCATCAGGAAAGAAAC
>DASCSY010000151.1:0-5536 GCA_034399415.1 Acidimicrobiales bacterium | reverse complement strand
CGAATCCGAAGGCTGAACTCCCCTGTCGATCAACATGAAACCTTCCGACGGTTCAGTCTGGAAGGCCCGGTCGCAAAGCTGGCATGTGACTTGCTCGGAGGTCCTGTTCGGTACCACCATTCAAAACTCAACTTCAAATGGTCCGACGGCGGTGAGGAAGTCAAGTGGCACCAAGACATTCAGTTTTGGCCCCACACCGACTTCAGTCCGTTAACGATCGGGGTCTATTTGGCTGATGTGGACGATGAAATGGGGCCAATGGGTGTGTTGCCCGGGAGCCATGTTGGCCGTCTTTATGACCAATATGAGCCAAACGGCCTCTGGAACGGTGCTCTGAACAACTCCGATGCAGCGAGCCTTGATTTGTCGAAGATGGTTTGGCTCACCGGTTCAGCGGGGTCGGTGACGGTCCATAACTGCTGCACCGTGCACGGGTCCGGACCCAACGATTCAACGCGACCGCGACCGCTTCTCCTACAAACATATTCACGCGTTGATTCCTACCCTGTAGCCAATATTGGTGCGAACGGGGTAACCGGCGCCTTAAGCGGGACTGTGATCGGCGGCCAATCAAGCCAACGAATCGTTGTGCAAGGACGCGAAGTTGTAGGGGCACCTGACTGGTCAAGAAGCGGGGCACCAACAATATTTGGTTCCCAGCAACAAGACATCTGAGTCAGCGTGACGCAGCCAGACTTCTTCGGCGCGTTACGGGAGGTACTTGTTAGGGAAATTCGCGGTTGTGTCGATCTCCTCAAGGTGGAACGCCTTTCCGGCGGGGCGAGCATGGAGACCTACCAGCTGGTCGTCGAGACCACCCGAGGCGAAGCGACCTATTGCATGCGCAGAGGCGCTGGAGGTGTCGATCGTGAATCAGTGAGCGCAATCGGGCTTGCCACCGAGGCGCTCTTGATGCGCACAGCCCGGGCGAACGGAGTACCAGAACCTGAAGTCCACTATGTCTTAGAAGACCAGGATCGAGTGGGTGTCGGTTTCATTATGGAATGGATGGACGGCGAAACGTTGGGAGCACGAATAGTTCGTTCGCCAAAGCTGGACGATATTCGGGGCGGACTCGCAGAACAGTGTGGACGCGAACTCGCCAAGATTCATGCGATAGACCTCCAGCACTCAGGATTGAAGAACCACCTCCCTGTCTTGGACCCCGCGACATGTTTGGATCAAACCTGGGACAGGTACAAGGAATGGGATACAGCGCAACCAATGATTGATTTCACGGGACGTTGGCTGGCGGAGAACCTTCCGGATTTAGACAACTATCGCCTCGTCCACAATGATTTTCGGAACGGCAACTTGATGGTGGATTCCCGACTGGGTTTGAGCGCTGTACTTGATTGGGAGACGGCACATATTGGTGATCCCATGAGAGATCTTGGGTGGATTTGCACAAATTCGTGGCGATTTGGTCGACGGGATCTGGCTGTTGGAGGATTCGGCGAGATGGAGGACCTCATCGCCGGATACGAAGCTGAAAGCGGCGAAACCGTAGATCGGGCTCGCATCCAATTTTGGGAGGTATTTGGATCCTTTTGGTGGGCAATTGGGTGCTTAGGAATGACCGATCAGTATCGGGTGGGTCCAGACGCGACTGTTGAGCGGCCTGCAATCGGCCGGCGTTCATCTGAGTGTCAAGTCGATTGTGTCAACCTTTTGATACCTGGGCCGGTAGAACTTGTTGAGCCTCAACGACTCAGTGGTCCAGCGGACATGCCGCGCATTGATGAGCTACTGGTGAGCGTCCGAGATTTTTTGCATGGCGAGGTGATGAATGAAACGTCGGGACGGACTAACTTCTTGGCCCGAGTGGCGGGCAACAGCCTGGACATTGTTCAGCGCGAGATGGCGATAGGGCCCCTCCTTCAGGAGAGGGAACATGTTCGGTTAGAAACGTTGCTTGAGGTCAGGGGCACTCTTCATGAGCTTCGCTGGAAGTTGGTGAGCGCTCTGCGCGACGGTTCGATGGCGATCGATCGGGTTGACCTTCACGAGTACTTGCGTGAAACCGTGGTCAATCAAGTGGCCATCGATCAACCGAAGTATTCGGGATTTCAATTTGCGACACGATCCTCGCAAGCCGGGTAGCTTTGCCGCATGACAGTTCACGACATGCATTTAGAAATTTCTCAGGACATTGACGCGGATGCCTCCGATATTTACGAACTCATCAGCGACCTTGGTCGTATGGGTGAGTGGAGCACAGAGAACGTCGGCGGCGAGTGGATCAGCGGAGCACCTGGCATCGTCGGCTCTCGCTTCCTTGGGAAAAACCGAATCAACACCTTCGAATGGGAGGTTCCGGTCGAGATCACTGTTGCCGACCCTGGTACCTGTTTCGAATTCGTCGCCGACCCCGATGGTGGTCCCTACGTGAGATGGACCTACCGTTTAGAAGCACAGGAAGCGGGAACGCGAGTGACCGAAGTTTGGGATGTTATGGAGCTCCCCCCTACCCTTCGGAAGATGACCGAAGAGCAGCTTGCTGGGCGAAAGGCGACAGTCCAAGGGGCCATCGAAGCAACTCTCGCTGGTATTAAAGCAAGCGCTGAAGGATGAACACCACAGCTGCTGAAGCTGTAAATGACGCCCAAGAGTGGATCAAAGATAATCCCGTCACTGCCGATAAGCGGGTGTGGTTGGAGAAGCTTGTTGACTCTGGCTGGGCGGCGCCCAGTTGGCCTAAGAAATGGTTCGGTCGCGGCCTTGACCCCGAAGCCGCCCGAGCGACCGACGCAGTTTTCCGGACTGCGCTTCCTGATGCCGGTTCTGGTGGTGCTGAACAGGCAGACCCAGTATTTGGAGGTGACGGGCCCCAAGGTTGGGGCCAAGATGTTGTTAATTTGTGGGCCGCAACAATCGTGTCACACGCTAGCGACGACCTTAAAGCCGAGATCCTTCGCGACTTGCTTTTAGGAGACATATCGATGTGTCTCCTCTATAGCGAGCCAGGCGCGGGGTCGGACTTGGCCGCGATTCGCACTTCGGCGGTTCGTGACGGCGAAGAATGGATTATCAACGGACAAAAGGTTTGGACATCTGGAGGCCGGCACGCGGACTACGCGCTTCTGATCACGAGAACCGACTTAGATCAACCTAAACACCGCGGCATCTCATTTTTCTTTTTCCCAATGAAACAACCAGGGGTTGAAGTGCGGCCGCTACGGCAAGCCACTGGCGACGCTCGCTTTAATGAAGTATTCATGACCGACGCGCGAGTTCCGGCGGCGAACATGCTCGGAGAACTCAACGGCGGCTGGTGGGTGCTTACCTCGGCGTTGGCCTATGAACGCGCAGCCATGGGTGCCAGCCAGCAACGGAGCCGAAATAATTCAGGGCACGGACCGGTTCGCGATGCGACAAGTGAAGCGCCTGCACCTATCCCTGATTTGGTGTTACTTGAACTTGCCCGTGAGCGTGGTCGCTCCGAAGAGTTGACCATTCGACAGGATCTCATGCGCTTATATGCCTGGCGCACCCTCAATGAATGGAACAACAGACGCGCTAAAGCAGCAATTGAACAAGGAACTACTACCCCAATTGTTTCGCTGGGCAAACTTGCGATGTCGCGAATGCTTCATTTCGCGGGCAGTTTGCAAGCACAAATTCTTGGTCCCGAAAGCATGCTCGCAGCGGGATCATCTGCAGAAGCGGGAGATGCCACTTACGCGATGCTTAACGCGTTCTTTACCTCAATCGGCGGCGGCACGGATCAGATACAGCGCAACATCATCGGGGAACGGATCTTGGGACTACCCAAGGAGCCCGAGGCCGACAAGGGAGTCCCGTTTCGAGAAGTCGTGACTGGGAAGGAACCACGCGTCGCTGCAGTTTGAGTATTCGTTCTTCGTTAGCCCGACGTTCGCCGTTTCCGTGAGTTACCGTTCGCCTCGTGCCTGACAAATACTTTGATGTAGATGGAGTTGCCACCTTGGTGCATCATCGCGGTGAAACCACGCTTCCGGGTGCCCCTCCGCTGCTAGCTAAGGGTTCGACTGTATTGCTCTTTCATGATGCTGGAGGTAACGGGAACTGTTTCCGAGAATTGATGGACTGTTTGGAATCGAACCATTCGCCCGTCAGTTTCGATCAGCCAGGTCATGGGCGCAGCGGTGAGCTTGACAGCCTCACCTCGATTGAGGCGATGGCGGTGCACGCCGAAAACCTGGTCAAGAATTGGGAACTTGGAGATCTCATCTTGGTAGGTGAAGGCATGGGGGCAGCTGTCGCTGTCGAGGTCGCTAATCGAGCGAAGGTCAACGTCGCCGGGATTGTGTGTGTTGGCTCCAGTGGAAAATCCGTGGACCTGACGGAGGAAATAGAGCAGTTAGCGTTGATCGCTGCGGGTAAAGCGAGACGCCAATTTGATTCGACCGGCTACTCCCCCAATACCGACGAGGGCGTTTTTCGAACCGCTTTCGCCGAATGGGTGAAGACCGACCCAAGAGCGACGGTGGGGGCAAGGCGCGCTCAACAGAAGTGGAACAGCGACGCTGATATTTCCAAAGTGGCTACCCCGGTGCTGGTCGTCATTGGTGAACACACTGAAGCGGAATATCGGGACAGCGCACAAGAATTTGCCGACGCATTACCGAACGGAACTGCGACCCATCTTGAAGGAGCGTCACGTCACGCGGTGATTGAAAATCCAACGAAGCTGAGCGTCGCAATTGATGAGTACGTTCAGGGTTTTGGAGGACGGCATGACTAGCTCTCAATTTCCGACCGGTATCGCCATCGCCGGGGTTTATGAACATCCCAGTCGTTTTTCTCCAAATAAATCGGAGTTCCAGATAATGGCGGAGTGCGCTAAGGGCGCATTAGAAGATGCTGGCCTGACACGTCAAGACGTCGACGGGGTCTTCGGGGCGTCAATGACCATGGGGATGATGGGAATCGTTGACTTGGCCGAATACTTGGATCTGCGACCTGATTACCTTGACGGCACCAACATTGGTGGTTCCTCTTTCGTTGCTCACGTGACTCACGCAGCCGCGGCCATTCATGCAGGATTGTGTTCCACCGCTCTCGTCCTTTACGGGTCAACTGCAGCCTCAAATTCCATGGCGATAGGTACTGGAGGTACTGGAGCTTCCAAAGATCCGGGCCTCGCTTTCACGGCGCCATATGGCATGACCACGGTCGGAAGTTATGCGATGTACGCGAATCTACATATGCAGACGTACGGCACGACCAGTGAACAACTAGCGCAAATAGCGGTCACGATGCGTCAACACGCGGGGTTGAATCCGTTGGCCAAGATGCGGGCGCCGATCACTGTCGACGACGTACTCGAAAGCCGAATGATTTCGAGACCGCTGCATCTCCTGGATTGCTGCATCATTAGTGATGGTGGCGGCGCGGTCATAGTGACGTCGCTTGAGCGAGCCAACGACCTCCGATCGCAACCGGTTTCGCTGCTGGGATGCGGTGAAGCCGTGCAACATCAGGGCGTGGGAGACAGCGATCTCCTGACGATCGCTGCCAAACAGTCGGGCTCCACGGCGATGAAAATGGCCGG
>DASCSY010000150.1:0-5549 GCA_034399415.1 Acidimicrobiales bacterium | reverse complement strand
CGTGCCGTAGCTGGATATGACGAGGACACCACCACCATGGGTGTGGAGGCTGCCCGCAATGCCCTTCGAGGAAGCAGTCTGATCCCATCTTCAATTTGGTTTGCTACTGCCAACCCCGCTTACCTCGACAAAACGAACGCCACCGCTATCCAGGCAGCACTAGATCTCCCACAGGACACGTGGGCTGTTGACGCCGGTGGATCGGCACGGTCGGCGGAAGCAGCCATCCTTGGAGCGAGCGGCACTGCAGGTGTTTCTATGGCGGTGGTTTCAGATCTGCGAACCGGAAATCCCACCAGCAACGACGAGAGCAGCGGCGGAGACGCTGCAGCAGCGTTGATCTTCGGCGACGACGACGACGCACCAGTGCTTGCTCACGCGCTCGGACGAGCGGCCTCCACTGCTGAGTTCCTTGACCGGCATCGTCTGCCCGGTGAGGACTCAAGTCGGATTTGGGAAGAGCGATTTGGTGAACAGGCATATCTCGCTCTTGCACAAGACGCGATCGAACGTGCAACTAAATCAGCCAACGTAGGCATAGAAGACGTTGACAAGGTGATCATTGCGGGCATGCACGCCCGAGCTGTGCGCGGGTTGTCGAAAATCGCTGGCGACAAACTGGTGGACGACCTTACGGGGCTAATCGGTAACCCGGGAGCGGCTCAACTTCCGCTTCTCGTTGCGTCAGCACTTGACCAAGCCGAGCCGGGGGAAACCATCTTGTGTGTTCACCTTGCCGATGGTGCATACGCCAGCGTCGTTCGCACAACCGATGCCATAGCTGACTACACACCGTTCGCGACCGTTGCATCCCAAATTGAAGGCGGAAGCGACAACCTTGAATACAACCTGTATCTCACATGGCGCGGCTTCCTAGATCGCGAACCACCACGGCGCCCCGACCCCGACCGCCCCGGCGCGCCGCCAGCGTTCCGTTCAGAGGACTGGAAGTATGCATTCGTAGGCTCCCGCGATCGCACTTCAGGAGCGATTCACTTGCCACCAATGAGGGTATCTATGGATGGTGGAGCGGTTGACGACATGGAACGAATCAGGATGGCGGATGTGCCAGCCACCATCGCGACCTTTACGGTTGACTATCTGGCATTCTCACTGTCTCCTCCGACCGTCGCCGTCGTGATCGACTTCGATGGGGGTGGCAGATTTCAGGCGGAGATGACAGACGTTGATCCGAATGAAGTAAACATAGGGGATCGGGTGGAAATGACATTCCGCCGCCTATTCACCGCACAGGGCATACACAACTATTTTTGGAAGGCTCGCCCACTCGCAAATTGAGTGGACATAATTAGTATCCCTGCAGGGGTACCTCTCTATCCACCAAACTGGTGGTACACGACAAAGGAAAAGTGACATGGCCTCTCATGGCATAAAGGACCAGGTCGCCGTCGTCGGTATGGGCTGCACGCCCTTCGGCGAGCACTGGGACAAAGGCGCCGACGACTTGCTCGTCGACGCGGCACACGAGGCGTACGCCTCAGCTGGGGTAACCCAGGACGACATCGATGCTTTCTGGCTTGGGACTATGGGTTCTGGTGTGTCCGGACTCACCCTCTCAAAGCCACTTCAGATTGACTACAAGCCCGTTAGCCGCCTCGAAAATATGTGTGCAACGGGATCAGAGGCCTTTAGAAACGCTTGCTATGCAGTGGCGTCCGGTGCCTATGACGTCGTAATGGCTATCGGAGTAGAAAAGCTTAAGGACAGCGGATACTCCGGACTCACAGGTAGTCGCCCTCCTAGCGATGGAACCGACTCGTCGTTGACGGCACCAGCGACGTTCAGTCTTCTCGCTCCAGCCTATGCACACAAGCACGGTCTGGATGAAGAGACGATGAAAGAGGTTCTGACTCGCATCGCCTGGAAGAACCACAAGAACGGCGCCCTCAACCCCCGAGCCCAGTTCCGCAAAGAAGTAGCTAAAGAGACAATCGCCGCCTCCCCACGGGTCGCCGGCCCCTTAGGTATTTTTGATTGTTCTGGTGTGAGTGATGGTTCGGCGGCAGCGGTAATCGTTCGCGCCGAAGATGCCCACCGATACACAGACAAGCCGCTGTATGTGAAAGCGCTGAGCTTTTCATCTGGACCGGCGACTGGCGCTTTGGATTCAAGCTATGACTACACGACCTTTCGCGAGGTGCGTACGTCGGCGGAGGAAGCCTACAAACAGGCCGGCATTAACGACCCCCGCAGCCAAAGAGCGATGGCAGAGGTGCACGACTGCTTTACACCTACCGAGTTGATCCTTATGGAAGATTTGGGCTTCGCTGAAGAAGGCACTGCCTGGAAAGAAGCCCTCAACGGGACATTTGATCTTGATGGTGATTTGCCGGTGAACCCAGACGGCGGCCTCAAAAGCTTCGGGCACCCGATCGGTGCCTCGGGCCTGAGGATGCTATTTGAGTGTTGGTTACAACTGCGAGGCGAAGCACCTCCCGAACGTCAGATTGATTCTGAAAAGACACTTGGTTTGACCCACAACCTTGGTGGGCAACCCGGGGCCTGCGTGTCGTTCGTTTCAGTCGTTGGTTCTGAATTGGGCTAACCCACCCGACACTTCACTGCTCAATGACCGCTCGTTCCGCCATGGGGACGAGTGATCGTTGCGCATTTGAACTGAGGGATGGGGCCTGAAAACTTACCCCTGGAACCCGAATTCAGCAGGATTCGAGCGCCTTCACTACCTCGGCTGCTATGCCCGCCGCATCAAGACCGAGTTCGGCGTGCAACTCAGCTGCGCTCCCATGAGGTAAATACTCATCGGGCGTCCCCAAATGCAGCAATCGGGGGATTCGCACGCGGCGCCGCTGCAAGGCATCGGCCACGAGGCTACCGAAACCGCCGACTCTGGTTCCATCCTCAACGGTTACGACGAGGCGTAAATCAAGTATTGACCGAATCATGTCGCGGTCAACAGGCTTAAGAACTCTCGGATCCCAAATGGCTGCGTTAACACCCTCTTCGGCTAACAGATCCGCCGAGGCTTCGGCTGCTTGCAACATTGGTCCGGCCGCCAAAATCGCGACGTCTTGGCCGGCTCGAACTTGTCGTGCACTCAATCCGCTTCCGATAACACTTGATTCGGGGGCAAGACCTCTGGGCCAACGAATGGCAACAGGCCCATCATTTATATCCAGCGCCTGCTCCAACATGCCCGAAAGTTCTTGAATTGTCGAAGGTGCAAAAATAGTCATCCCCGGCACACGGGAGTACATAGCGATGTCATGAACGCCGTGATGTGATGCTCCATCGGGACCAGTCACTCCTGCCCTGTCGACACATATGACGACAGGTAACCGATGCAATCCAATGTCGTACATCACTTGATCGAAACCGCGTGCTAAGAAAGTTGAATAAATCGCTACGACCGGGCGCAGCCCCGCTTTAGCCATCCCAGCAGCCGAAGTCAGCGCATGCTGCTCCGCGATACCCACGTCAAAATAGCGGTCCGGGTAACGCTCTTGAAATGGAATTAACCCTGTCGATCCGGGCATCGCCGCGGTGACCGCGACAACATCTTTACGCCGATCTGCTACATCCAACAACGCGTTGCTGAATTCTGACGTGAAACTTGCGCCACCCTCAGAAGAAGAATTACCGGTCGCCGGATCAAAGAGACCAACGTCGTGCAAGTGCTTTTCTTCGTCAGCCTCGGCTGGCGCGTAACCTCGGCCCTTGTCGGTGAGAACATGGACAACAATGGGACCGTCTTCGTAGGACGAAGCATCACGAAGCGCGGACTCCAACGCAGCAATGTCGTGGCCATCGATCGGACCGAGATAGCGAACCCCGAGGGTTTCAAAAAATGCAGGTGGCTCCCACATTTCACGCATGGCTGCCGCGGCACCCGACAAGCCACGCTTGACCTCGACACCAAGAGGCAAGCGATCCAAAATATTGGTAACCGCTTGCCTCCCCTTCACATAGTTCGGTGACTGGCGAAGCCGCGACATCACCGTCGCCAGTCTGCTTACCGTCGGGGCATATGACCGACCGTTGTCATTTAGAATTATGACTGCCCGCTGGCCATAGTGGCCAAGGTTGTTTAGCGCCTCAAAAGCCATGCCCCCGGTCATCGAACCATCACCGATAATCGCCACCACACGGCGATGTTGGTGATCAGTCAAATCGAAACCGGTTGCAAGGCCAGACGCCCAACTCAAAGAAGCCGACGCATGACTATTCTCGAACAGATCATGTTCTGACTCCGCCGGATTCGGGTAGCCCGATAGGCCGTGCCTTTGCCGAAGAGTGTGGAATTTGTTGGCCCGACCCGTGACGATCTTGTGAACGTAGGCCTGATGGCCCGTGTCCCACACAATCGCGTCTCGCGGTGACTCAAAAATTCGATGCACCGCGATCGTTAATTCGACCGCGCCCAAGTTGGACCCGAGGTGGCCTCCGGTGCGCGATACCGCGTCAACTAAGAATTCGCGGATCTCTTCGCAAAGTTCCAAAAGCTGGTCGTCATCAAGTGCACGCAGATCAGCGGGGCTTTGGATCTTCTCAATGTGCATAAGGTTCGTAACTAGCCATTCGAGGTAATGGTCACACTATCGGGTGACCGTCAGATGCCCCCGCCAGTTGTTGTGTTATTCACGGCGATCAACTGCCAATCTAAGATCCGCTGAGCACACCACATACCCGCACCCAATACCACGAGTCCAGCCAGACCGTCGATCCAATAATGGTTCGCGGTAATCACGATTCCGAAACTCGTGGCGACCGGATAAGCCCACATCGCTATTCGAGCTGAGTTGGATTTCAAAACAGGGACTACCGCTATTGCGCACCATGCGGCCCAAGCCAAATGAAGACTGGGCATCGCCGCCCATTGATTCGAAATGGCTTGCAACGTGCCGGAGTCAAAAGACCACAATCCGCCGTGAACCGACAAAGTGTCCACGAAGGCAAAGTCGGTCATAGCACCCCCATAAGGGGGAGGAGAAGACAGAAGCCGCGGTGGCATCAGAGGAAATGCAGCGAACCCAACGAGGCCGAGAGCCGTAGTAATTGCAAGTCCAGTGCGATAGCGGATGAATCGAAGCGGAAACCGTTGATAAAGATAGAGCCCAACGCCGATGGTCATCACGAAGTGAAGACTGCCGTAGAACACATTCCAGAACCACAAGAACCAACCCCAATCCAGAAACCAGTTCTGAAGGTCTTCTTCGAAGAAAAGACCGAGTCGTTTTTCGAAATCGATTACTCGCCTAGCGTTCTCCGCGGCTGTGCTGGTCTTAGCGGCAAAGAATCCGTCGGATCCGAACTGATTTCTCACCTGCCCGTAGACCAGATAGAAGCCCAAGATTATGAGGAGCTCCTTCCACCAACGTCTCCTCGCGACAAGCAATTCGGTCACGTTGAAACCTCGCCCGTCGAATCCAAATGCCTCGCTCCGACGACGAAAGGCGGGATGCCTACGAGGCTGGCAGCAAGAGTAATGGCGTACATCAAAAGGCCAAGAACCACGCTTTGTCCACTACTTACACCCGAACTGTCAAGGAAGAGAACTAACGCAGCCTCGC
>DASCSY010000149.1:0-5603 GCA_034399415.1 Acidimicrobiales bacterium | reverse complement strand
AAGAACGTCGAGATGAACGCCAACAGCCGTCTCAGTCTTGAAGAGGTAAAGGATCGTTCTGGCGTTCTCCGCGAGCGTCTCCAAACGTTGGGGGGCACTGAAGTTGAAATTGTCGCGGTGACCAAAGGATATGGTCCATGGGCGTTGCGCGCCGCCTTCGAGTGTGGTTTCAAGATGGTCGGGGAAAGCTATGCGCAGGAACTGGAATCTAAATGGATGCAGTTGAAAGATCACGAACGTCGCCGCATCGAGGTGCATTTCATCGGTGGAACACAAACTAACAAGGTGCGGAAAATCGCTCACATCGTCGAAGTCTGGCAATCCGTCGACCGCCCATCTTTGGTAGACGAAATTGCGAAACGAGCTCCTAGTTCGCCAGTGATGATTCAAATCAATCTGACCGGGATCAAGAATCAGAGCGGATGCCGAATTTCTGAGGCTGGCGATATTGTTTCGAACGCTCGGGCGCAGGGGCTAGACGTAGTTGGTGTCATGGGCATTGGCCCCCAAGGAGATGCGGAAATAATTCGGGCGGCTTACCGAAGTCTTGTGTCCTTTGCTGAGGATCATGGCTTGGCTCATCGCTCTATCGGAATGACCGATGACCTCGAAATAGCTATCGAATCCGGGAGCACTATGGTTCGAATCGGAACTGCTTTGTTTGGTGAACGTCCCGCGCGCTGACATCGCGGTACCCTCGGCGGCGAGGAGGAGGCGTATGGCTTCGATGTGGCGTCAGGCGATGCTGTACCTCGGGTTAGGACCCGATGAAGAATACGACGAGTTGGATGAGCTTCAACATCCGGGCGGTTCGGCACAACCGGCATCTCCGAGCGGAGAGCCGGTAACGGTTGTGACTAGTGCCGCGTCACCAGTCACCATGCCTGACAGTTCTGTCAGCCAGCCAGTAGTGGCGTCCGACGCGGCACCCATCGGATCAGTTAGAACTATCCCAATAACGAGCGCAAAACCCCATGTGGTAGCCCCGCGCACCTTCAACGACGCCCAACAGCTCGCTGATCGGTTCAAAGCGGACCAACCCGTGATCGTGAATCTCCAGACCGCTAACCGAGATCTTGCTAGAAGAATTATCGACTTTGTGAGTGGTCTTTGCTACGCACTCGGAGGAAAGATGGAGAAGGTAGCCGACCAGGTTTATTTGCTCGCCCCGTCTCACGTGATCCTTGCGGAGGAGGAGCGCCAGCGCCTCCAAGAGCGCGGCTTACACTATTAGTTTCGAGGACTGCCCGTGACCCAGATCCTGTGCACTCTCTGTGACATCTATGTGCTCGCTATCTTCGGCCGAATCATTTTTAGCTGGATTCCTATAGCGCAGGACAGCCCGGTAGCGATTGTACGAACGTTTCTTGTTCGAGTAACCGAACCTCTCATGGGTCCGCTCCGGAGAGCGTTGCCACCTCTTCGCGTTGGGGGATTTGGGTTGGATCTCTCACCCATTTTGGTGCTGATTCTCATCCAGTGGGTACTTGCGGGAGTGATCCTTAACTGCGGCTGAATCCAAAGCCCACAACTTTCCAGTTTCGACTCGGCAGCCTTGTTGTTAGTGTCACCGCATGAAGCTGACCTCCGATTTGCTCGAAACACAGCAATTTCCTGAGCGTTTTAGGGGATACGACCCAGAGTCGGTGGACGACTTTCTGGAGCGCGTGGCCGCAGGCTTGACGGAGCTTCAAGATCGCCTCGACGAGTTGGCCGAACGTCTGATCGAAGCCGAACAAAGAAGCTCACGGCAAGAATCCGGTGAGGGGATCGAAGTCGTCGATGGTCGGCTCGATGCAATTGAAAGCATCCGAGAGGCATTAGCAACCACACCGCGGTTTGAGTCTGACGGTTTGTCTGGAACGGACGCGGGAGGCGCCAGCGATGCGGGACGTCTCTATAGCGATGACCTAATCGCAGTAGGTGCAACGAAGATTGAGATTAATCGCATAGCGCAATTAATTTCTTTGGCCCGAGACACCGCAGATGACGTGATCGATGACGCTATTGCCTCGACACGAGAGCAAATCGGTGACCTATTAGCAGATGTGCTTGTGGCGTCGTCAACCGACTTGGCGGCGCGAGGCGCTACAGAACGTAAAGCTGAATTGGAAGATGAGTTGCTCGAACTTGATGCTCGAGTCAATGCCCGCCGCAATGATGCACAGCAGCTAGCGGAACTAATCGAAACTCGACGACGGGCTTTAGGAGAGATAGCGCGAGACCTCGGCGGACGCCCTGATGGCCTTGAAATAGATCACCCAGCCGCGTCAGGTGAGGTTAGTGGGTGGGCCACGATTGAGGATGCAGACAGCGAGCAAGGGGTCGTCGGTTTGTCAGGCCAACCGATGACCGAGGCCCGATCCGGCACTGAAATCGATGATCCATTTTTTTCTGCGCTGCAGCGGCGAGAATCGCTTGAAGGTGAGTGAGCTCTAATTTATAGGGTGGTTAATTTCACCCGGGGCTCCTCAGTGCCCACCAGCCAGAAAATTTTTGAAGCTAGAACTGCTGCGGTGATGGCCGGCTCATGCCGTTGAATGGCGTCTAAATTTTCAGGAGACCATGCGACTTCAACCTCGACGCGCTCGGTGACTTCGAGATCTGCGTCTTTTCTTGCCTGTTGGATGGTTCGAATCAAATCTCGCGCCAACCCTTCCGCTTCTAGCTCAGGAGTCATATGGGTGTCGAGAACAACGACGGCATCATTTGACCGCAAAGCCGCAGTGCTGTGTGGATCAGCTGGTTCGAGCGCTAGCTCATATTCCTCGACCTGCAACTGGTGACCGGCTACGTCTATTCGACCGTCATCGAGCAGCGACCACTCCCCATTTTTCGCGGCAGCAAAAACGGCTTGAACATCGGCTCCTAACCGCGGTCCGACCAAGTTGCCGTGCGGTCGCAAGCTCAGGGTGGCGAACTCACCTATTTCTGAAGTCAAGATCACTTCGTGTACGTTGATCTCGTCAGCTAAAAGATCGACGACCTCGCGAAGATCCTCCGCATCTTTTCCGGCCACGGTGACCTTAGACAAGGGCAATCTGACTCGTAAACCAGCGTCCTCTCTCAGCCGAAGCGATGTTGAGACTGCTTCTCTGACTTGGTCCATTCTGGCCACCAACTGGGGATCTGCTGGAAGTTCTTCGGCCCTAGGCCAATCGGCAAGATGAACGCTTTCCCCGCCCGTCAATCCGGCGTGGACCTCTTCCATGATCATAGGAAGGAATGGCGCAGCTATTCGCGTGAAGGTCGTCAGAACCGTGTACAGCGTGTCGTATGCGTCTTCATCACCTCGCCCACCACCTTCGGGTCCCCAAAATCGGTCTCTTGAGCGACGGATGTACCAGTTGTTCAGAGCATCAATGAAGCTTTGAATTTGCGAAGCGGCCCCTGGGAGGTCATAGGCATCTAGCGCGGCGGTTGTTGCCTCGACCAAGGTCCTCGTCTTGGCGAGTAGATAACGATCAAGTAAGTGCGGTGAATCGGTTCTCTTGACAGCGTTGTAGGAATCAACATTGGCGTAGAGGGTGAAAAAGGAATAGGCGTTCCACAGAGGAATTAAGACTTGACGAGTCACGTCATCAATGCCTGCATCAGATATTCGGGTATCGCCTCCCCGAACAATATTTGTTGACATTAGATACCAACGAAGGGCGTCTGAACCCTGCGAATCAAAAATCTGAGCGGGTTCGGTGTAGTTACGCAACCTCTTAGAAAGCTTGTTCCCGTCTTCGGCTAACAGAATGCCGTGACAGATGACATTCTGGAAGGCAGGCCGATCGAATAGGGCTCCTGCTAACACATGCAGTGTGTAAAACCAGCCGCGAGTCTGATTGATGTACTCGACGATGAAGTCCGCGGGAAAATGCTCTTCGAACCAGTCCTTGTTTTCGAATGGATAGTGCACCTGGGCAAAGGGCATTGACCCGGATTCAAACCAGCAGTCAAGCACTTCAGGCACCCGCCGCATGGTGCTCTTACCCGTAGGGTCGTCTGGGTTTGGTCGAGTCAACTCGTCGATGAAGGGGCGATGCAGGTCATTGGGGCGAATGCCAAAATCGGTTTCGAGTTCGTCAAGGCTGCCGTATACGTCAGTTCGCGGATAATTCGGATCGTCACTCACCCAGATCGGTATGGGAGAGCCCCAGAATCGGTTTCGGCTAATCGACCAGTCGCGGGCTCCAGCTAGCCATTGTCCAAACCGGCCATCTCGAACGTGTTCGGGAACCCAATTGATCTCTTCGTTAATGGCCTGAAGTTTGGAACGAATTTTGGTGACTTCGACATACCAAGAAGAAATAGCGCGGTAGATGATCGGAGTATCAGTCCTCCAACAGTGGGGATAGTTGTGTTCGTGGGTGTCGTGCCGAAGAATTCTGAGTTGATCTTTGAGGTGTTGAATAACTCCCGGGTTCGCGTCAAATACGTTTTCCCCCGCCCAGTCCACCACCTCTGCGGTGAATTGACCTTGATCATCGACGGGTACAGCATCGCCGATTTCGATTCCGTTTGACTCACAGACGATTTGATCATCTTCACCAAAGCCTGGAGCCATGTGAACGACCCCAGTGCCTTCACTCGTGTCCACAAAATCGGCGGCCAAAACGCGAAACGCATCCTTTCGATCCCGGAAATAGTCGAACAGGGGTTTATAGATGCGTCCGACGAGATCTGTCCCTCGCACGACTCCAAGGACTACTGGATCTTGTAAATCATCGGAGTATTTTTCGTGACGATCCGCGCCCAGAAGCCATTTTGATCCGTTCGCCTCCACCACCGTGTAGTCGATATCGGGTCCCACGGCCATGGCAAGGTTGGAAGGAAGAGTCCAAGGAGTCGTTGTCCAGGCTAGGAGTCGAACGAACTCAGAGTCCCCTATGCCAGGGAGCCCTTTGCCCTCTAGCTCAAACCACACTGTGATCGCGGGGTCCTGACGAGGACGAGTTGCATCGTCTAATCGAATTTCGAAATTGGAGAGTGGGGTCTCTGCCCCCCATGAATAAGGCATTACACGGAAGGCTTGGTAAATGAGCCCTTGGTCCCAGAGTCGCTTGAAAGCCCACATAACTGACTCCATGTATGACAGGTCCATGGTTTTGTAGTCGTTGTCGAAATCCACCCAGCGAGCTTGCCTGGTGACGGTGTCCTGCCATTCGGATGTGTAGCGGAGCACTGAGTCTTTACAACTAGCGTTGAAGTTTTCGATTCCGAATTCGGTAATCGCGGCGCGACCACTGAGCCCCAGTTCCTGTTCAGTCTCCATTTCGGCGGGCAAGCCGTGGCAGTCCCAGCCGAACCGCCGATCGACACGCTTGCCGCGCATAGTTTGGTATCTGGGAACTACATCCTTGACATAGCCGGTGAGTAAATGGCCGTGATGGGGGAGACCGTTAGCGAACGGCGGTCCGTCGTAGAACACGAATTCGTCATTTTTGGGTCGAGAGTCGATCGAATTTCGGAAAGTCTGTTGGTCGATCCAGCGTTGAAGGACAGCACGCTCAATAGCGGGAAAGTCTGCCCGGTTCGGTACCCGGGGATAGTAAGAGTCCTTTGAAGCGCTCATAGTTGGTCCTGAGAGGGCATGCAACCGTTCACGCTATCGC
>DASCSY010000148.1:0-5630 GCA_034399415.1 Acidimicrobiales bacterium | reverse complement strand
AACGTCCAACTTGCTCTGAAGTAACCAAACACCCAAATCATGTTCGGTAAGCCAGTAAACATCATGCCCCGATACCCAACAGTGTTGGAGAAATCGAGGGGTTCTTCGTCAATGGTGAACGAAATATCGCCGAGAATGCTGAGGTCGAAACCGGTGGCCGTAACGATGATGTCCGCTTCGAGTACCTGACCGCTGGCTGTTTCGATGCCCGTTTCGGTGAAGGTTGCGATCTCATCGGTAACAACCGAGGCATCGCCTGCGGCTATCGAGTGGAAAAGATCACCGTCTGGAATGAGCGCAATCCGTTGTTGCCAAGGCCGGTACGCGGGCTCGAAGTGTTCCGAGACGTCATAGTCATCGCCCAAAATGTCTCTTACCCCGTTGTATAGCTCGTCTCGAACCAAGTCAGGATATTTGAATGACATCTCCACGATTTGTTCTTGATCAAAAAGGATTTTCTTTCGAACAATTTCGTGAGTCCACTCGTCGGGGATGTCTAGTTGTCGAAGAGTGTCTGCGAGTTCGTTGCTGTTAGGTCGAGCTACGAAAAAGGTTGGCGACCTCTGCAACATCGTCACGTGGTCAGTTTTGTCTGCCATCGCAGGGATGAGAGTTGCTGCTGTGGCACCTGAACCGATTACGACGACCTTTTTGTTGGTGTAGTCAAGGTCGTCAGGCCATGTTTGAGGATGCACCACGGGTCCTTGGAAGCGGTCCATTCCTGGCCATTCAGGGGTGTAGGGGTCTGTGTGCCTGTAATAGCCCTGACACATCCATAGGAATCCGCATGTGAAAGTGAGGTGTTCTTTGGCGCCTGGTTGTCGGACTTTCAACGTCCAACATTTTTCGTCACTGGACCATTCAGCGGTTTCGATGGTGTGTTCGTACCTGATGTGCGATGAGATGTCGTTGTCTTCGATGACTTCACCCATGTAGTCGAGGATTTCTTCTGCGGTGGCGATCGGTGGCCCTGTCCAAGGTTTGAAGCCGTAACCAAAGGTGTAGAGATCACTGTCGGAGCGAATGCCCGGGTAGGTGTGGGTTTTCCAGGTGCCGCCGAAACTGTCCATGGTCTCCAGAATCACAAAGCTCTTATCGGGGCATTCCTGCAGCAGGTGGTATGCGCCCCCGATCCCTGAGATGCCCGCGCCAACGATCAATATGTCAAAGTGCTCGGTGGATGCATTCTTCATATCTCTAGGGTTGCCGATATCTACGGTCAATGGCAAATCTGGAAATCAATAGAAAATCATTTGTCGACGATCAAGATTCATTGCGCCGGTCTCTACAAAGCGTCGGACCGCCGAAGAACGAGTGACCAAGACAAGAACGCAGATGCTGTAACCAACACCAAGGCCATAATGCCTGCTTCAGCGACGAAGGCTTCTTCGAAGGAGGAGAAAATTCTTGTCGTCAAGGTCGGAAACCCGATGGGGGCCAAAAGGAGGCTAATCGGAAGCTCTTTCATAGTTGACAAGACAACTAGACCGGCGGCGGCCAACAAGCCCGGTTTCATAACCGGAACATCAACTGTCCGGAAGCGTCTGCGTCGATCAGCACCGAGGGTTGCGGCTGCATCGTGAAGTGCTGTGGGAACTGCGTTTACCGCGACTGAAGCGGCGCCCATCGCCAGGGACGCGAATCTGACTACATAAGCGAAAATAAGCAGCGCCATTGAGTCGTAGAAGAAGCTGCCGATAAAGCCTGATCGAATAGTCCAGAACCGGAGCGACAGAGCGATCAAGATCCCGGGTATAGCGAAGGTAGAGATCACCACACTGTGTGTAAATTTACCGACTCGGTCTTTGTGTCGGTTGGCTAGAAAGGCGATCGGAGTAATCAAGAGAAGTGCTACCACACCAGTCGCGATGCTGGATGTGAGGGTGTTGATGGTGGCTTCAACGATTTTGGAAACACTGACCGTAAGCGGGCGTCCGTCGCTTCGAAGTGTGCCTCCAAGCGCCCAGTCGGCCATAGCCGCCACTGGTGCAACGATACTTATTGCGAATGTCGCGATGACAAGAAGCAACGAAGGAACTTTCCACGATCCAAGTTCATATTTGAGGGCGTGTTGAGGTCGATGAGTTCGGATGTCGGGGAGGTGACGACTCGCCGCTCTTTCGGATACGACGACCACTGCGGCGAGAGCGAGCAAAATGAGGCTCATTGCGAACGAGATCGGTGGTCGAGCAAGATAATTCATTTCGATAGCTCTAGTCAGAGTGTCGAAACGCATCAGCTGCACTGCACCAAAATCACTAATGGTGTAGAGGAATACCAATAGGGTTCCTGCTGTTATGGAACTTCCAATTTGACGGAGGACGACTCGGAGGAACACTTGGGGTTGCGTGTCTCCGAGCAGAAGTGCCGTTTGTTCATACGAGCCTGGTAATTGTTTGAGCCGAGCGTTCACCGGCAGATAAACGTATGGG
Organism: Acidimicrobiales bacterium; assembly: GCA_034399415.1. Lineage (GTDB taxonomy): Bacteria > Actinomycetota > Acidimicrobiia > Acidimicrobiales > Poriferisodalaceae > UBA2110. Next base: position 3,198 of record DASCSY010000148.1, on the reverse strand, counting down.
TAGCAAAAGAATGTCAATACCAGCCACGCGCCAAACAGTCCGCGAAGTTGGGGTGTGTGATGTACACCAAAAGCCGTCAGCCATTCGCTAGCAAGACCTCCCGGACTGAGCGCGCGAATGAACGCAGCTGCTCCAATGAAGGTGGGGAAGACGAGCGGGACGGGAAGTAGAACACTCCACAGCTTCCGAAATGGAAGATCAGTTCTAGCTGTTAACCAAGCCAGAGCTGTTCCGAGGCATGCTGCGGATACAGAGACTAAGCCTGCGAGGTAGATCGTCCGCCAAAGTGGCTGAAGTGTTTGGTTGCTGAACAACAGGCCAAGTGGATCAGCGCCAGATGTGAAATTTCGCCAAACGAGGTACAGACCGGGAAATGCGAAGGCGATTGCGGTGACCAGCCCGAAAACACGTAAGCCCCTGGTGGCGTTGTGTTTCCTCACTGATTCTGAATACCGCTTGACTCGATGATCCGGGAAGTCTTGTCGAGTCCGCTACCCAGTGAATCAAAATCGACCGAGCCGATCTGCAGTGCCGCTAGAGGAGGAAGCACCTGATTGGGTGCGATGTTGGCCGCAAGAGGGTACTCAAGCGTCTGATCTGTGAAATATTGCTGAACCGACGAACTCAGCAGGTAATCCACTAACGCTTGAGCGTTGCTGACATTTTCGGTGGAGTTAAGAATCGTCGCTGCCGTGATGATGAGGAGTGAGCCAATGTCGTTGTCATCGAAGTCGTGATTCTGGGCTCGGTGCTTGGAGCCGCCAGCCGCACTCTCTTGGTAGTTGTAGTAGTGATTTACAAGTCCGACTTTGATTTCCCCGCGACTTGCGGCCTCCACAATTGACCGATTATTTGGGTAGTAGCGGGCATCGTTGTCAACCATGCCTTTTAGCCATTCTGTTGCTACGTCGTCACCGTGATAGTTACGAAATACGGTGAACCAATCCATGAACGAACCGTTGGTTGCGGGTATGGCGACCTGGCCTCGCCACTTTTCGTCTGTTAGTTCAAAAACTGAAGACGGGAGATCTGAAGGGCCGAGTTCGTCGATGTTGTAGACGAGCACTCTCTTTCTGCCCGAGAACCCCACCCATGTTTCTGCATCTGAGCGATTTTGCGGTGTGACTTGGTTCAGCGTTGTCTGCGGCAATGTTGCTAAGAATCCCTTGGCTTCGAGAAAACTGACCGGTCCGGGAGATTGACTTAAGAAGACGTCAGCGGGGCTTTGGTCGCCTTCTTCGTTGATGAGCATTGCTAATTCCGCAGATTTACCCCAGCGGACTTCGACGTTTATCCCTGTGGCGCATTCGAATGCCCGAAGTACCGGGTCGATGAGATTCTCCTTGCGTCCTGAATAAATCGTCACCAGTTCATCGGACTTTTCTGCGCATTCCCCAGAATGAATTTCAGCTGCGAGGCCATCGATCTCGAATCGATCTGCACCCCCACATGCCGTGCCCAACAGGATTAACGTTGTCGAAATTAGAATGATGAGTCTTTGCATGACAAGGCACCATAGACGATATTCAACAATGATGTAAAGCTCACCTTACAAATGTTCTTAAACTCCATTGTGGCTGTGTGATTAGCGTCATAACGTAGACGAGATGAACCAATCGTGTCGCTGAGGTAGCGGTGGACCTAATGCTCTCCGGTGGTAACCCCCCACTTGCGTGCAGCAGCAAGTGCTGATGTTTCACTCCTTGGCGAACGCCAACGCGACCGTGTCGACGAAACGAACTGTCACTCGATCACCGCGGGAATAGTTAGTGGTAGGTCCGCAACGGACGCGAAGCTGGTCGTCGCCCGACTCGACAAAAACAAGGGTGTCGTGTCCGTAGTATTCGACGAGAAGGACTTCGGCATCACCTCCCGCTTCAAGCGCGAGCTGTTCCGGTCGCAAAATTAGGTCGACAGGGCCTTGGAGTTTCGGGCTTACAGCTAAGGAGCCTATGGGTGATTGAGCGGTCCCTGATTGGGCTGTAGCCGATAGAGATGAGACCGTCCCAACGAACTCGGCTGTCCAACGGTCAACGGGATTGTGGTAGAGGTCGTACGGTGTCGCGGTTTGTACTATGTGTCCTTCGCGCATGACGGCTACGCGGTCGCCGACAATGAATGCCTCGTCTTGGTCATGTGTGACAAATATCGAAGTGATTCCTAGGGCGCTCAGCAGTTGACGAACCTCTGTCCTGACCTCCGTGCGTAGGTTCGTATCAAGGTTCGAAAAGGGTTCATCGAGTAGCAGAACGACTGGCCTAGGAGCCAAAGCGCGTGCTAGAGCGACTCGCTGTTGTTGGCCCCCTGACAGGGTGGCGGGCATCCGTTCACTAAGATCGCTGAGTTCCATCATCTGTAGTGCCGCCGCGATTTCTTGTTTCTTTGTGGGCGATTTAGCTATGCCGTACCCGACGTTGTCTGCGACATTTAGGTGAGGGAAAAGGGCCCAGTCCTGGAACACCATGCCTACCTGTCGGCGGTCGGGGGGAACCCAGTCGGGTCCGGTCACTGGTATTTCGCCAACGTGAATCGACCCGGATGATGGCCTTTCCAAGCCCGCGATCAGACGCAAAAGAGTTGTTTTGCCACATCCACTTGGCCCGAGCAAGGCGATTGATTCACCGGGTTCAACTTCGAGCGCAACATCGTTTAGTACGGGTTCTTTGTCGTAAGAGTGGCCGAGGCCCGAAATCCTGACCCCGCGCGCCGCGGATGCCGTCATACGCCTGGGGTCACGACAATACGTTCCGCAGTTGCTCCGCCAACTCCGAATGGGGCGTCACCCACGTCAACCGTTGCTGTTCCGTCTGGGGCAAACGACAACACGACTCCAGAGCGGCCAGGCATCAGGCCGGTGTTTTCAAGAAATTCGAGTTGACCGGTTTCCCATTCGAGTTCTTCAGGTATGCGAACCACGGTGAAGGGATCACCAGCGTCAATCCTGGACAGGACTACGGCGTTATGAGGTTCCTCGTAAGCACTTCCGGGGATTGGATTTCCATGAGGACAGGTCGTTGGATCTCCCAGAGCTTTAAGCATCGCTTCCTCGACCGTTGGTGAAATCACGTGCTCCCACCGACCAGCCTCACTATGTGCGTCTGTCCAATTCAGGCCTAGAACATCGGTGAGGAAGCGCTCCGCGAGTCGATGCCTACGTACGATCGTGGTCGCTAGATCCTGCCCGTCGCTGGTAAGGGC
>DASCSY010000147.1:0-5639 GCA_034399415.1 Acidimicrobiales bacterium | reverse complement strand
CGAATGGCGTCGGATCTACTGTCTTGTCGCTCGTCACAATGGGGCAGAGCCTGATGCTGGCAGACACTTGCTCGGTTGGTTCCATCAGGCGAGCATTAAGGATGTGCATACATCCGCCTCGGCGTGGGCCTATTCGTCGCCAGAAGAACGTGCGAACTGGGGTTTCTCGTGGGCGGAGCGATGCCTGACGACGAGCTTCGCCGAACAAGCAGTGGAATACGGGTACGCCACTCGATCGGAGCTAGAAGCGATCGCAGATGGCTGGCGTGAGTGGGCCACCAACCCCGATGGGCATTTCCACTTCATTAATGGTGAAGCCCTAGCGCAGATCTCGTAAGTAAATCGTTTTTCAGGAAGAAGGCAGCGAATGGTCTCGTTACCACTACCCGACAATTTCCCGGCCTTAGTGATTCGCGCTGCAAAGGAATTCGGATCAACTGAAGCAATTTCTGACGGCGAAGTGAGTTTCGATTTCGCCGAAATGGGAAGTCGAATCGAAGAAGCCGCGGCTGGTTTAGTCGCATCAGGCATAGAACCCGGTGACAAGGTTGGGCTTTGGGCCCCCAATTCCTGGGAATGGGTGGTAGCGGGTATGGCTGTGTTTCGCGTCGGAGCGGTTCTCGTGCCGGTGAATACGCGATTCAAAGGCCGTGAAGCGGCCTTTGTGATGAACAAGGCGCGAGTCAAACTCCTCTTCACCGTTGTCGGCTTTCTGGGAAACGACTACGTGTCCGACCTTCGAAATTCAGGTGAAACAGTTGACTCTTTGACTGACATCGTTGTTTTGCGTGGTGACGTTCTCTCCGAGACCATCTCATTTGAAGAGTTTCTCTCTCGAGGGAGCAACAACGATTTAGATGAAGTTGAACAGCGCACCGCTCGCGTATCAGGGTCCGATCTAGGTCTCATCATGTTTACCTCCGGAACGACCGGGCTTCCCAAAGGAGTGATGGTGGAACAGGGGCCAATTATCAGAGGCTTCAGTCACTACGCGCGAGAGCTAGGGATGAGACAAGGGGATCGCATGCTTATCGTCAATCCTTTTTTTCACGCGTTTGGCTTCAACGGCGCGATCAACCCCTGCTTTATTCATGGAGCAACCATGTTGCCGCACCCAATTTTCGATGTGCCGAAGGTGTTAGAGAGAATCGAAAATGATCAAGTCACCGTCTTTCCGGGACCTCCCGCTATTTTTCAAGGCTTGATCAACCATTCTGAACTCGACCAATACGACACTTCGACCCTTCGGTCCGCTCTCACAGGAGCGGCAAATGTTCCCTTCGAAACAGTCGTAGGTATGCGTGAAGGCCTTGGGTTTGAAACGGTAATAACCGCCTACGGAATGACTGAGACTCACGGGCTGGTAACGATCTGCTCAGCGGATGACCCCCCTGACGTTGTGGCCACGACGAGCGGCAAGGCGCTGCCAGGTATCGAACTGAAATTGATCGACGACGACGGGAACGAGGTCGCGGCGGGAGAGCCAGGTGAACTTTGGGTTCGAGGTTACGCGGTTATGCGTGGTTATTTAGATGAACCGGAGCAGACCGCTGAGACCATAGATGGCGAAGGATGGATGCGCACCGGTGACATCTGCGTCATGAACTCCGCGGGCTACATCGACATCACCGACCGTAAGAAAGACATGTTCATCAATGGTGGATTCAACGTATACCCCGCAGAGATTGAGCGAACGATGCTCGAACATTCGCTAGTGGGTCAGGTAGCCGTGATTGGTGTTCCCGACGAACGTCTAGGTGAAGTTGGTGCAGCGTTTGTCGTATCGAGCCCTCAAGGAACTCCAAAGGTCGCTGATTTACTCGGTTGGTGCCGGGAAGAAATGGCCAACTACAAGGTGCCGCGATATTGCTGGATCGTCGAGGCGCTGCCTCTCAATCCGTCTAACAAAGTTCTGAAGACTGAACTCCGAGAACAAGCTGCGGAACTGATGAGATAAATCCCTTGCCCGTGAAGCGTCGAAAAATCAGGTGAGTAGGTTGCGTCTAGTCAAGAAAGTCTGGATTCTCGGCGAGGATCTTGTCGTAAATTGGTTGGTAACTGAACCAGCCTGCCAGGTTGCTTCCGGTTTGTAGTGCTGTCGCCTGCGCCACTTCGTGTCGTATCGGAATAGGTGTCCCTGCCGCCTCAGCCAATAACTGGCTTTGGCAAGTGCGTTCCATCGTGATGAACCACCATGCGGCTTCCTCGACGGTGTGCCCAACGGTGAGCAGGCCGTGATTTTGGAGAATCACAGCTTTGTTGTCTCCCAACGCTTCGCCGATCCGGTCGCCCTCATCGGTGTCAAGTACCACACCCGTGAAGTCGTTGAACAATGCGTGATCTTCGTAGAACGCGCAAGAATCTTGTGTAAGTGGATCGAGAAGCCGCCCAAGACTCGACCACGTCTTGCCGTACAAAGAGTGTGTGTGAGCGGCAGCGATGACGTCGGGACGGGCTTTATGCACGCGACTGTGAATCGCGAATGCCGCCTGATTGAGGGGATAGCGCCCTTCGACGATGTTGCCAGCATGATCTACCAACAGAAGATCCGAGGCTTTGACCTGGCTGAAGGCAACGCCAAAAGGATTCACCCAGAAATGGTCGGCAAGTTCTGGATCTCTTGCGGTTACGTGCCCCGCCACTCCCTCTTCGAACCCGAATTTTGAAAACACACGAAAAACTGAAGCGAGGCGCTGTTTGCGGTGTTCACGTTCCTGCTCAATCGAATCGAACACCGGCGCGCTTGGGATCATGTCATCAATCGTTGTGATGGGATCGACAGTATTGGTCATGCAGCTCAGTTTAGAACTCCCGCACTTACCATGTCTTTGGTCTGAGTTCTTGCAGGCACGGTTGACTATCGTGACGGCGGAAGAAGCCAGACTGCGATGGGGGAGTTGGTGACCGAAGTCGGTGCCTACACGGGGATTCGAGTCCTGGAACTGGTGGAAGGGATAGCTGGGCCTTACGCCACCAGGTTCCTTGCTGATCAAGGCGCCGATGTAATCAAAGTTGAATCACCGCTAGGTGACCATTATCGCAACGATCCCGGATTTCAAGCGATCAACCGAAATAAACGGTCGGTAGTGGTGGCCGATGACAGCGATCTCATAGCAACTGCTGATGTAGTGATCGTGACTGGCCCAAATGAGGCAGATAGGGCCCGTCGTCTTGCTCCAGGGTCGGTGATTGTTTCCTTCCCTACTTGGGGATCGCAGGGACCGATGGTCGGTCAGCGAGGTTCCTCAGCTCAAGTTGCAGCGATGACTGGAATTGCCTGGAATCAGGTGAGTTGGACCGAGGGGCCGGTTCACGTTGTTCTGCCACTGGCTTCCTACGGAGCCGGAATGCTCGGAGCCTTAGCCATTGCAGCTGGTTTGTACGCTCGTGAAGCCCACGGCTTTGCTCCTACATATGAAGTGTCGGACGTGGCCGGATCAGGAGTGATGCAAGTTGGCGACTTTTGGTCGCCCGATACGCCCCCTGAACGAGACGGAGCAAGCCCCCTGGGTCCGGCAGGAAGAGCTCCCGCATATCGTCCCTTTAGGGCAGCAGACGACCGGTGGTTCTTCGTAGCTTGCGGTACACGCCGCTTCTATGAGTCGATGTTACGCGCCGTGGAGCGTCTCGATCTGTTGGAAGATCCAGTTCTAGCTAACCCTCCCTGGGGTCTCATCGAACCCGATCCCCTGGCTCAAATCACCCCGATTCTTGAGAACGTTTTCGCAACCCGCAGCCGGGAGGACTGGTTAGAAATTTTGCGAGCCGAAGATGTGCCGTGTCAGCCCATCCAGACAAGAAACGAATTCTTGGACTCTGATTTGGCCCGAACTAACGATCTGATGGCAACAATCGAACATCCCGAATTTGGGCCTCTATCGATGCCTACGCAACCCCTGATCTTGGATGCTTGTCCAGCTAAACCAATCCAGGTAGCACCCAAAGTGGGTGAACACACCCACGAAGTACTTGCCCAGCCACATGTGCCGGCTAAGGGTTCCGGACAAGGGGGACCGCCTTTGGCGGGGACTCGAGCAATTGATTTGGCCTCATTCATAGCGGGCCCCGTGATTACCCGGCATCTGGCGATGCTGGGAGCTGATGTCGTAAAGATCGAACCCCCTGAAGGCGATCCGTTTCGCACCTTTAGTCCGATGTTTAACGGTTGGAACCAGGGGAAGCGAGCAGTAACGCTAGACCTGAAAAGCCAAACTGATCGAAAATTTCTCTATCAGATGATCTCGGAGTCCGACGTGGTAGTAGAGAACTTCCGGCCGGGTGTTGCCGAACGGTTGGGTTGCTCTAGCGCCGAACTTCGACAACTCCGTTCGGATCTCGTTTTGGTAAAGAGCCCCGGTTACGGCTCGGACCAATCGCGAGCTAACCAACCGGCATTCGACCCCCTGCTACAGGCGTTGGGAGGGATGATGGCGGCACAGGGAGGAGAAGGCGATCCGGTGTTTTTGACCGTCCCAGTGCATGACGCTGCGACGCCTATCATCGCAGCGTTCGGCGTTGTTGCAGCGCTTTACCATCGGCTACGGACGGGGCAGACCCAAACGGTTCACACTTCGCTGGTACAAACCACCACAGCGGCCCAATTAGCAGAGTTCGTGCATTATGAGACCCGACCTCAAGTCGCCCAAGGTGGATTTGACTACAAAGGCCCCGACCAAGAGCATTGTTTCATTGAACAAGAGGGATCATGGATGTGGTCGGACCCTCTAGGTCAAGTGGCCGTCGAGACTAAAGGTTTTGTCGGCAGCGAAGTTGCTTTAGCTAACGGTTTGGTTTGTGAGCACCCCGATTCTTCAGGATGGGGACCGCTGAACCAAGTTGGGCAACTAATCAAAGGTGCCGGCCCACATCCTGAACGTGCTCCTCGCTTCAACGAACACGAGCTTGAACTGCGTTCGGAATTCAGTTAACGCGCTTTAGTTAGCTGAGACTTCACTCGACGTGCGTCACCTTTGGAGCTGGGGCGTTTGCTACATCGACCCATCCGGATAGCAAACCAGAGGTGTAGCCGCCGTCAACGACCAGATGATGACCGTTGACCCAGCGAGATTCGCCGATAGCGAGCCATTCGATTGCTTCGGCGATCTCGTCGGGAGTGGCAGCGCGCCCTGAGTGACTGAGAACCCAGTCGATGCGTTCGTCACCAATTTGCTCGCGAAAGGTTGGCAACAAGGGCGTCTCGACCGGTCCGGGACTCACCACATTGCATCGAATTCCCGTTCCTAAAAGTTCCCCGGCGTGCAGCATGCTCCACACGATGACGGCTTCCTTAGAAAAGGTGTACGGATCAACGCCTATAGAACGACCTCGATCACGCCACCAGTCGCGAATCTGTTCGTCGTCGAGCTCCAACAGCGACCGATGAACGTCAAGTCGCTGCTGCCAGGAGTTACCCGAAATTGAACCAATGTTCACAATGCTTGCTCCGGCGGAAAAGCGAACCGCTAAAGCACAACTGAGAGACCGCACAGCTAGGAGGTTGACTTCAAGAACTGTGGAAGCGGGTCGAGTACCGGGCACTCGACCCGGCGTGCAATCCGTACCTGGCGTTCTCGCTGCTGCTTGCGGCTGGGCTGCGCGGTGTCGAGGAGGGGTATGATCTTCCCCGGGAGGCTGCGGCA
>DASCSY010000146.1:0-5690 GCA_034399415.1 Acidimicrobiales bacterium | reverse complement strand
GGCTTTCTTCTTTGCCGGGGCTTTCTTCTGTTCTTCCTCGTCCTCGGGAGGTTGCTCGTCTCTAACCAAACCATCCCGTTCGGCTTTTCGACGGACACGGTCAGCTTGAGCTACCTGAACACTCGACGAATGACTCTTGACTCCAATTCCGAGCGCGTCACAAAGACCAATCGTCTCATCGTTGGTGAGACCCAACTCTCTTGCGAGTTCGTAGACCCGGGGGTTCTTGGGCAAGCGCGTTCCTTGTGTGTCGGTTAAGTCGGCGGGCGGCAGTCACCGGCTCCTCAGACCATCCATCTTCGCAGACAATGGCCGTGATCCGGTAAATGACGGTGCGGTAGACCAATTAGCAACGCTACCGGTTATCGCAGCCGCTGGTGCTTAGTTAGTCGGCTGTTCCTCTTGTTCCTGGCTGCTTTCATCATCTGCTGCTAGTTCCGTCGAGTCTTCCTCATCGGCCATATCCACGTTATCTGGGCCTCCATTGATGTCTTCAGTAGCGATTTCCTCTGCTGCTGTAGCCCAGTCGTCAGCCGACATCGCTTCGCTGCCGTCCGCTGGGACCCAGGTTTGTTCACCGGTTTCTGGGTCCGTCACCCATTCCCCTTCGGCCCAATCGCCATCGGCATATGCGGTTTCTTCTTCAACGATCTGCGTTTCGCTCTTGATGTCGATTCGCCAGCCAGTTAATCGCGCGGCGAGACGCGCGTTTTGTCCTTCGCGTCCGATTGCGAGAGATAGCTGATGGTCCGGTACCACCACCTCGGCGACACCTTCAACTTCATGGAATCGGACCTCGCGGACTTTCGCGGGGGACAAGGCTTTAGCCACAAAGTCATGTTGATCGTCGGAAAAAGGAACGATGTCGATTTTCTCGCCGCGTAGTTCATTAACGACTTGCCGAACTCGAGCTCCGCGAGCACCTACGCAGGCCCCAACCGGATCGATATTAGTGTCATTTGACCAAACGGCGATCTTGGTTCTGTGGCCCGGCTCGCGCGCGCAAGCCTTCATCTCGACTATGCCGTCACTAATCTCGGGAACCTCGAGTTTGAAGAGTTCACGAATAAGTCCGGGATGAGTTCTCGAAACGACTATTTGAGGACCTTTTGCAGTTTTTCGCACCTCAACGATGTAGGCCTTGAGTCGACTATTTGGCTCCGGTCTTTCGTATGGAACCTGTTCAGATTGCGGTAATAACGCCTCGACTCGACCTAAATCAAGCAGGGTGTACCTGGAGTCGGTCTGCTGGATGATGCCTGTAACGATGTCTCCTTCGCGACCTGCGTATTCGTCGTATTTCATGTCCCGCTCGACCTCGCGAATTCGCTGGGTCAAAACTTGACGAGCGGTCTGGGCGGCAATCCTGCCGAAGTTTTCTGGAGTGTCGTCCCACTCTTGGACGATGTTGCCCTCTTCATCAATTTCCTGAGCAATGACTGAAATATTGAACATCTCGTCTATCACAACGTACGCGTCGTCTGCGGCGTCCGGCATTCGCTTGTATGCCGACTCAAGCCCGTTGGCGACCGCTTCGAGTAACACTTCTGTGGTCATCCCCTTCTCCGCGGCCAAAGCTTGGAGAGCTTCCATCATTTCGGGGGTAGTCATGATTGACTTCCTCTCTCATGGTTGTGTTTCGATCCGGTTTTCCCTGGTCGAGATCCAGGCTTGGGGGCAGCCCCCCATTTGAAGACAGTGCGTGCCTTCTCGATTTCATCCATATGAATTGTCGCTATTCCGGATTCAGGTTCTTCGATGCTGAGAAGTTCGTCTTCCACAGAGATCAGGTTGCCGACTATGCGACGCCGGCCATTCGCTCCCGGAATAGTGCGGATGTTGACTGTTTCTCCGATGGCTCCCGTGAAGTGGTCTACATGGCGCAGGCGACGTTCAACTCCTGGTGTGGAGATCTCGAGGGTGTAGCGGCCCGGGATCGGGTCGTCTTCGTCGAGAGCGACTGACACTGCACGACTCAGTTGTGACAGGTCATCTACACCTAACGCGTTCTCGCTCTGCACAAGCACCGCTAGGGTCCCGCCGTTGTGTTGAATGTCATAAAGGTGATGTCCAGAAGCTTCAACGACGGGTTCGATTAGCGAAAAAATTGGTTCGAGGTTTTGCTGAGGATTCGCGCCCATCAGACCTCCGTTTCGCTGTGTTTGGTGACCAAAAGAATCTTCTTGGCGAAGAAAAAGGACGTGGGCAAAGCCCACGTCCAGCAAAAATATCGCTGAGCTATCGGTGCAATCGTACCAGCAGCTACAACCTTCCCAACCCCAGCTAGCTGTCAACCCGTATCTGTAATCAGCGCCTTCGGATCATTTCGACGATTTGTTGTGCGTGGTTGACATCGTCTCCCTGGATTTCCATCAAAGCTGCCCTATCCGCTGCCGCTTCGGCCTCGGCCGAGCGATCTGCTGTCGCAAGTGCACCCTCGACGCCGTCAGACATGATCTTTTGAGCCCACTCCAGCAACGCTTCGACCATTTCGTTTTCGGGAACGACCTTTACAACCTGTCCTCGGACGAAGAGGTGGCCTCGTTTTCGACCCGCCGCTATGCCAAGATCTGCGCCCTTGGCTTCGCCAGGACCATTAACGACACACCCCATTACTGCGACCTGTATCGGCAAACTAAGTTCGCTCAGCGCTTCCTGGGCTCTCGACGCAACTTCGATGACGTCAACTTCCGCTCGACCACAAGATGGACAGGCGATGAGATCGAGTGCGCTTCTTTCGCGTAGGCCGAGGGCTTCCAATAATTGGCGGCCAGCTCGCGCTTCTTGTACTGGATCGGCCGTGAGGCTATAGCGAATGGTGTCACCTATTCCTTCGTTCAGCAGGGTCGCTATTCCGGCTGTTGCCTTCAAGATGCCGCCTGGAGGTGGACCAGCTTCGGTAACTCCAAGATGCAGCGGAAAGTCAACTACGTCGGCTAGTAGGCGGTACGCGTCAACCATTAACCGGACGTCGCTTGCCTTTACGGAAATTTTTACGTCCTCGAATCCAACTTCTTCAAAATATCCGAGTTCGCGTTTCGCTGATTCGACCAGAGCGATAGCCGTCAGGCCGTACTTGCGCTCGATATCGGGGTCGAGCGATCCTGCGTTAACTCCTATGCGGATTGGCACTCGACGTTCGTGAGCTTCTGAGGCGACCGTTTTGATGTGCTGTGGTTTTCTGATGTTTCCCGGGTTCAGACGTAGACATGCGACGCCGGCATCAAGCGCTGCGAGCGCTAAGCGATGCTGGAAGTGGACATCGGCGACGAGGGGCACCGGCGAACGGGGCACTATCTGTGCCAGACCTTCTGCGGCTTCGATTTCGTTGCAGGTGCATCGAACGATTTCTGCTCCCGCTGCAGCCAGCGCGTAGATCTGCTCAAGAGTCGCGTCGACGTCAGCAGTTTTGGTGGTAGTCATCGACTGGACGCTGATCGGAGCCCCCGCACCTACGGGTACACCACCGACATCAACTCGACGGGTTGCACGGCGTTCGAACATCGCTAACAGTCTGTCACTTCAACCGGGCGATCCTATTCAACGACGCCACGATCAGAAGCCGAGCGGGTTAGCCAGATCCAAGTAGATGGCTCCTAACCCAAAGAAGGCCAGAAATGCCACTACCGCGTAGGTAAAGGGGAGCAGCCGAGTGGTGTCGATCAAATGACGTCGGCCGCTACTCCCCTCGCGGATTCGTTCATAAGTGGCGATCGCTATGTGGCCGCCATCGAGGGGCAATAAAGGGAGCAGGTTAAAGATGCCAATGAAGATGTTAAAAGCTACAAACAGCTGCATCCGTTCGGAGCTGCTCAGTTGGTCGCTCGCTCCAATTTGAACGGCTCCAACGAGCGACACGGGTCGCGTCTCAAGATTGTCGTTCGCCGTTGGATCATTGGGCGCAGAGAAGAATCGGTCTGCGACTTCACCGAGATTCGCCACAATCAACCAAATTCCTCGAATCGATTGACCGACCATCGTGCTGAATTCTGAGAAAGTCTTCCCGATCGCAGCTACAGGATCAGACTTGGTTAACAGAATTGCCTGCTGTCCGCCAATACCTAGAAGTCCGGTTCCGTCAGCGCTTCTATCTAGCACCGTCTCAACCGAAAGCGTTTGATCGCCACGCAAGATTTCAAGTTCGACCTTTTCCCCGGGACGATTACGAATGGCCTCAACGAGATTCGCCCATTCAACAGTCGAGTCACCTTCGACATGAAGGATGCGATCGCCGGGTTGAATTCCCGCCCGAGCGGCGGCACTTTGCTCCGCGCCGATTCCTTCATCGACAACTTTTCCCACTTCCCAAGCCCCGTCTTCGATTACTGGCTCGCCCATAAAGGAGAAGAGAGCGAACAGACCAATCAACGCCATGACGAAGTGCATTAACGAGCCGGCTGACGCTACGAGAAGACGCCGGGGGTAACTCTGTTGTCTGTACGCGCGAGGTTCATCCGACGGTGGTACGTCATCTAGGTTGGTCATGCCGACAACTTTGACGTAGGCGCCGGCAATGATCGGTTTAACACCGAATTCGGTTTCTCCCCGACGGAAGCTGAACAAACGTGGGCCGAAACCTAGGAAAAACTCCGTGGCCTTCATGCCGGTTAGACGCGCCGCAACGAAGTGTCCCAGTTCATGGGCAAAGACCACGAATGCGATGACCATCGCGACGGCGAGCATCGCCATGGATACCCAACCCAGCAGCATCAGTGATCCCGCGACTGCGGCCGCGCCCATCAACGCGCGTGCTCGAGGGTTGATGGCCGCCGTGACCGAATCAGACATCAGAACCCCGATGTGTTCCTTGTGACCGCACGCACTCGCGACCGCGTTGGTCGGCGCGCACCACGGCTTCAAACGAATCCGCCGGCGCACCATCATGTCGTTCCAGTGCTCGTTCTATTGACGACGCTATTCCCGACCATGAGATGGTTCCACTAAGAAATGCGTCGACCGCTGCTTCGTTGGCGCCATTCATCCACGCGGGGGCTGTGCCTCCAATGCGACCAGCCGTATAAGCCAAGTCAAGACATCGAAAGGTTTCGCGGTCGGGCGGTTCGAAATGCAACGACTTGGCTTGGCTCCAATCGATAGCTCCAAAGGGAGTCCCGATTCGATCCGGGTACGCGAGCGCGTAGCCGATAGGTAACCGCATGTCGGGTTCAGATAGTTGAGCGATGGTTGTGCCATCGGTGAACGTTGCCATTGAATGAACGACAGACTCAGGGTGCACCACCACTTCTATTCTTTCGTATGGCACATCAAAAAGTTCGTGGGCTTCTATGACTTCCAAACCCTTATTCATAAGTGTTGAGGAATCGATCGTGATCTTAGGTCCCATGGACCAGGTCGGATGTTCTAGCGCCTGTTCAGCGGTGACGTTTTTCAGGTCAGCCGCTTTACGACCCCTGAAGGGTCCACCACTCGCTGTGAGAAGCAGCTTTTCCAGATGGCGCTGGGAGTCTGCTAAGCCATCGGATCTTAAGCATTGATGTATTGCGCAGTGTTCACTGTCTACCGGTATTAGTTCTGCACCGGGCACCGAACGCAACGGCCTTACCAACGGGCCAGCGGCTATCAGGCTCTCCTTGTTAGCCAACGCGAGTCGTTTACCTGAACTTAGCGCCGCGAGAGTCACTCCCAGGCCCGCGAAACCGACCACTCCATTGACAACCACATCAGCCCGA
>DASCSY010000145.1:0-5717 GCA_034399415.1 Acidimicrobiales bacterium | reverse complement strand
CAACACCACAGCCATAGACACCACCGGCTAAGACAAACATTCCAGGACGGGCGCCACATATAGCAGCGGTTCCCCATGGTCTAACCTTGGTTTTAAGCGTTAGAGCCGGTTCAGTCTTCGTCCTTAGATGACGAGCGCTACAGAATCCGTGCCGAGAAAGACGAACCGAAATTCAGGGGTCTTTCCTTTATCTCAACGACATCACTTGATAAAGAAAAGAGTAGAGCCCTCCCCAAGGTGAACGTATTTGGGCTACGTAGTCGATACCAAAACGGCCATCGAGATCTATCGGGATGGCATTACCAATCTGGTGGCCTGTCGGTGCCAAAGCTACAAAGCCGGGGATTTGGTGTTGGCGAACCCAAGCTAGTTGGCTGGATTCGTCACGCGAAAAACTGCCATTCCCATCGTTCAAATAGATCTCTATGCCAGGGCACGCTTCTTCTGCGCCCTGCGCGCCTCCGTTTGTTCGGTCTGTAATGTCGATGTCACCGTCGTTATCGATGTCGAGAAGGACTACTTGGCCTTCTCCCCAGACAGTGCACTGCACCTCAACTTCTGGGTCTTTGTAATTCAACGCCCTTGGTTGTTCACCCATTGCGTCTTGGCTGATATCGGTGAAGTTCCCTGAGCCATCGTTGCGGAGGATTTGCATGAATCTTCCGACGTAATAGAGGCTTCCCGCTCTCGTCGTTCCAATGACAATGTCTGCATCTCCGTCACCGTCGATATCTGCGGCGGCTGCGTAGTTGAATTTGGTGGTTCCAAGTCCGAAAGGTCCTGTGGGCAGGCTGTGGACCTTCCATTGAGCGCTTGGCTTTTGCTGGTCACTGATGGCTATTTGTGCGGGTCGGGGGTTCAAAGAATCCGTTTCGTCACCCCAGAAAAGGACCGGGTCGGCCAAACCATCACCATTGAAATCTTCAAGGAGGGACGACATGACGTAGTGATCATTTCGACGTAATCCCTCAGGCAAATTTTCGATTGAATTCACAAACCCTGCGCCGCCGTCATTCAAAAACAAAGTCCGAGCAGCCAGGATGTCTGGGAAGCCGTCACCGTTTATGTCTCCCGACGAAGCATCATGAGCAAAAAATATGGTGTCGCGGTAGTCGATGGTGTCTGAGGCGTCAAAGAGTTTGCCGTCACGAGATAGCAGTAGAACGTGCGGGTCCATGTCATTGACTCTCTCGCCGGTTGGGAGGAGTTTGAGTAACCCTTGTGATCCGGCGAAAATATCGTCGACTCCATCCAGGTTGAAGTCGTCAACAACAAGCCGGTAGGACATGTTGCGTTCCGTTGGCGCCCCCGAGGCATAGATCGTTGGGTCAGCGATGAGTCGACCTGTTCCGTCGTTGAGGTAGACCCTCACTGTGCTTCGTTCTTTGTGACTGAGCGTGTGGGGAAAGATGACCCATCCGACAACTAGATCTTGGTGGCCGTCTCCGTTGAAGTCTCCGACCATCATGTTGTGTGCGTCGGCCGTAAATGACCCATCCAATTCGTTGCAGTTGTCAAGAGTCGGGTAGCAGTAGGTTTCGCTGTAGCGCTCGTTAACGAAAACTGTTTCAAAACCAAAATTGAAAACCGCGTAATCCTCGGTGCTCGTGCCTTCTAAGTCCGCCGGGTTGAGGTGTCGGGTGCGCGCTACATCATGCTCATATAAAACCACCTCTATTTGTTGAGACATCCTCTTTGAGTGGCCATTGGCAGTGCTGACTTGAATCGAATAGTCAATCACTTGGTTCTGCACGACGATAGGGGTGCGAACGATCGCAGAAGTCTTGGTCGAAGACACCAAAACCAGCCGATCGGAAACAATCTCGGTTGCGACTATGTCCTCTTCTGAGGCGACTTTGATCTCAATTTCGGAATATGCCGTGGCGCTCTCGGGAGCCAAAATCGTTACATCAAATTCTTTGGCACCCTTCGTGTCCGCCGTGGTCGTCGTGGTTGACGTGACACCGATGGAGGTCGTAGTAGCTGAGGCTTCGATGGACGTAGCGACAACATTCGTAATGTCTTTGTCGAGCAACTCGGTCGAAACTTGGTCTGCGGCACCACTGCATGCGCACAACAGCAGCAAAAACCAACCAAACCGGGTTCCCAAATACTTCATCCGATGATTATTGTGCACTCCTACTTCAAACTTGTAATTGTCTCTGCTTAGGCTGCGAGGGCTACGGAATTCACCTGTGAGGCAAAGTTCGCCAACCCATAGTCGAAGTAGGATCCGGAGATGGGAACCGACGCTCAGCGCATCAGCACCGAACCTGACCGGTTGGCCGCGGTTCACATCTCCCAAGGGTTCCGGGTTGGCGATCTCGTCTTCGTGTCGGGACAGGCCGCTGTCAACGATCAGGGTGAAGTCGTCGGCGTTGGCGACTTCGGAGCTCAGGCCCGCCAGGCAGTCGGCAATCTCGACCGCGTCCTCCAAGCAGCGGGATCGAGTCTTGATCAGGTGATCAAGGTCACCATCTTCGTCACCGACATGTCCCATTTTTCCGAGGTGGTTAAGTTGCGTGAGGAGGTATTCAGCCAGCCGTATCCTGCTGACACGATCTGTGAGGTGCGGGCCCTGGCGTACCCCGAGTTGATGTTCGAGATCGAAGCGATCGCGCTCGCCGACGGCAGCACTATCGATATCGCCCACAGCTAGTAACGCAGAACCGGGCACCTCTGCTTTCAAACACAGAGTGAAGCCTGGCGGACGCCATTTCGGATTATCGGGGTAGGTGATACGGGACCGGCTCCCTAAATTAACCAAAGTCAAGTCCGAGGGCCGAGCCAAAGCTCCAAAGGCTCGTCCTTGCTCGCTCAGATTGCGAGCGCTAAGCAATTTGATTAGAGGCAAATAGGGATTTGAGCATGGGCGCGAAAAACGAGCTGCATGAAGGACCAAGCTTGGTGCCGTACTACCTGATCTTGTTTGGGATGTCGGCAGGACTCGCGAGTGTGATGACCTTGTTGGCCGAGTTCCGTAATGAGCTCGGTTTCTCTCAGTTCGGCATTGGCCTAGGTGTCGCCAGTGGCTTGGGCGCGGCATTCGTTGCGTCGGTGACCCTGGCCCCCCAAGCCGACCGGGGTCGGGCGCCCGTGATGCTGCGTTCTGGGCTCCTGCTGGGCATCGCAGGACTGGTGACGGTGGCAATGACTAGCAACCTCTGGCACATGGTGGTGGGCCGCGTCCTGTTCGGCCTCGCCTTCGGAGTCGCCCACCCGGCTGCTCGACGCACGGTGATCGTGGCTGACCCGAACAACCTGGGACGCAACCTGGGGCGCCTTGGCGCCTTCGACGTGGCCGGCTTCGTCGTAGGGCCAGCAGCCGCGGCACTCCTCAACGCCGTCGGCGGATTCCGCACCCCGTTCTGGGTAATGGCAATCCTGCTAACCCTGTTGATCCCAACGGCTTGGCGGGCCCGCCCGGACACTGCGCCTAAAGACACGCAGCGCCGAGGCCCAACCGATCTGTTCCACAATCAACGTCTGATTGGCGCCTTCTTCATAGTTGCCGCCTATTTCGTTTTCATCGGGGCCTTCGAATCAATTTGGGTCCTAGAGATGGACCACAGAGGAGCCGATCAATGGCAGATTGGAGTAAGTATCACCGTGGCTGCCCTACCAATTTCTATCCTCGCGCCCTGGGGCGGAGTACTGGCTCAACGCTACGGGGCTCGACGGTGGGCCGTTGGCATGGTGGCTACTTGTGCCGTGTTCTCGACTTTGTTCGGGCTAGTGGAGGGCATCATGTCCTTGGTGGTATTGACCATCGCCTGCTCATGTGCTGAGGGGATCGGGTTTCCCTCAACGCCGATGCTGGTATCGGCCGCCGTACCAGAAGACCGTCAAGCTGCGGCACAGGGCCTGGCCAGCGCCATCGAGGTCGGGGCGGCGGCCGTGGCCGCGTTGGGTTTGGCAGCCATCTACGAAGCCGCCGGGGACACGGTGGCCTGGATTGTCGCCGGGGTAACCATGGCGGTACTTCTGATTATCGGATGGAACCTCACCAAGGAGTCGGATGACGACGCTGCGAAAATGGTGCAACTCACAGACCCAGGTAACGATTCATAACCCGGAACGAGAGCTCTGGAACAGCTGGCTTTGGTGTGTTTAAAACCAGAGGGACCCGAGGATCCGTCGCTGACTATTCACCGATTGTCTTTATTACTCAGCATCGATGAGATCGCTGATCAAGGCCGCAGCCTCCAGCGCACCACGCCGCACCACGACCACGAGTCGACCGCCACCGGCTTCCGGGCTGACTTCGCTGGCGGCGCGCTCAATCGACCACCTGAGGCCCACTCGCTGCACCACATGGGGTTCGACATTTCTCCCATCCGCCTCAGCGAGCCACACAATGCCTTTGACTCGCACAACATCTTCCGACCACAGAGTCAGGGCGGCTTCCAGCCGAGACCGCGCCACAGGTCTGGGGAGCACCAACGTCGCAGTTTCGAACATGGCATCAGCGTCAGTCAGCGGAGGCGTGTCTCGCGTCGCGACACGTGCTGATCCAACATCAAGGCCGGACCTCGACATGGCGAGTACGACCTCTGGCTCGATCTCGCCGCGGCTCACGGGCATTACGGGTACCGCCGCAATATCGCTCGCCCAGCCGAGGACGGAATCGAGGACCTCTGGACTAACCAGATCACTCTTAGTGACCAGCACGAGATCCGCACCGCGCAGTTGACGAGTAACGAGCTCGCCCACGAATTGGTCCTTCGCCCTGACCTGAATGGTCTCGGCATCAGCAAGCACGATCACCGCGTCCAACCGACAACCGGGCCACCCGTATCCGTAGGCGGCGATTTTGGCCGGATCGGCTACTCCGCTTGCTTCAATCACAACCTGATCGGGCGGAGGGTCCAGCGCTAGAACCCGATCGAGGCTCTCACCTAAGGCGTCGGCGATCGAACAACACACGCATCCGTTCTGCAGGCTGATGGTCTCGCCATCGTGGGAAGTGATGAGGTCTACGTCGATATTCACCTCTCCGAAGTCGTTAACCAGAACAGCTAGGCGCCGACCGTGGTCACCGGAAAGCAGTCGATTAACGAGGGTCGTCTTACCTGCCCCGAGGTAGCCTCCGAGGACGGTGACGGGTACGGACTCGACGGATGAGATCATCGTTAGCGTTTGTCGGCCCCTCAGATCGGGAACTTCTCACCCTCGAACACCGTGCCCCAAATTGGGATGTCGCGAAGATCCTCAACGCCCACGTCGTACGGGTCGGCCTCAAGAATCGTGAAGTCTGCCCGCTTCCCCCAGCGTAGAGACCCAATCTCATCCTCCAGGCCCAGCACATAGGCCGCATTGCAGGTGATGGCTTTGATGGCAGCATCAAGTGACGCTCGCTCGTTGGAACACATCACCTCGCCCGACTCGTTCAGGCGATTAGCGGCCACCCACGCATTGTTGAGGGGCTTAGCAGGAGCCATCGTGAAATCGGAGTGCACTGCGAAGCGAATACCGGCCCGTTCCAGCGATCCAAGCCGCGACATCTGCGATGCTCTCTCATAACCCAGGGTGTGATCGGCGAACGCCCGCGCCAGCTCATATACGTAGTACACGTTGACAGATGCCAACGCACCGGCCTCGGCCATCCGTGCGACCTGTTGGGCACTCGAGATCCCGAAGTGCTCGAAGGTGAAGCGATGGTTGAAGCGTGGGCGTTCCCATTGCAGCTTCTCGAGCGTCGACAACGCCATCTCGAC
>DASCSY010000144.1:0-5746 GCA_034399415.1 Acidimicrobiales bacterium | reverse complement strand
CTAGTTCGGAGGTGCGAAGCATCAGATCCGGGGTAACGGTGAATGGTGAACAAGGTGCAAGAGCCACTCGGACCATCGCCCCAAATGACGGGTCATGCCAACGAGATACGTGTCTTTCACTTTCGGCAAGAATGTCGTCTTCGTCGCGCACCGCGTCATCGGGAGGTAACCCGCCATCTTTGACAGACAAACTCATCGAACCGTAGGTGGGGTGGAACCGTATAGAGAGTTCAACTGCCGCCTGAATTTCAGCAGCAAGCAGATCACCCGCCCGCGCTGGATGGAGGTAGTGATGGTCGCTTGTCGTCGTACATCCCGACAGTGCCAGTTCAGCGAGCCCTACCCACGCTGCAAGAAACATGGATTCTTCATCAATCGAGCCCGTCCACAGCGGATACAACGACTGCAACCAACCGAATAGCGGCGCCGATGTCATCGGTCTGTAAGCGCGAGTCAGATTCTGGAATAAGTGATGGTGTGTGTTGACCAGGCCGGGCGTCACGAGACACCCGGATGCGTTGACTCGCTGTCGCGAACCTGGAGTTGGATCGTTCGTCGAACCAACGCCGACGACAAACCCGTCATCAATTGCGACCCAGCCGCCCGCTAACTCACGCCTTTGATCATCCATCGTGGCGACCAGCCAAGCGTCCTCAATGAGGAGGTCAACGGGCTCAGCCATCAGCGACAGTTTGGCATCATTGCTGGCACTCTGTCTTGACTTAGCGCAGACTCAGTGGTCTATCTTGGAGAATGCCTAGGTCTCTAGCAGTCTTCGAAGATTTTGATCCCGTCGGTACTCAGTCCTATGCCAACGCGGTTACTCGCTTCCGTGAAAAGAACATAGTTTTGCCACGATTTAGTGAGTTGAGAGATCCAACCACCTTGGACCCCGAACTTCTCGACGCTCTAAATCATGTCGAAATCAACGACGCCCATGCACTCAACCTGTTTCGAGTCCATTGGTTCAATCGACCCGGGCAACACTCCCCTGCTGCGATGCCCGATCACATAGAACTTCCGTCGGAACTCACCGGTACCGATGCCCGCATAGTCGTTGCGTTGGGTAATCGATTCCCCATGATCGGTGCGCACAAAGTACTCGCTGCCTACTCCTGCCTCGTCGCCCGTCTCGTCACCGGGCGGTTCGACCCAACCTGCCAGCGTGCAGTTTGGCCTTCTACAGGGAACTACGCCCGCGGGGGTATAGCCATCTCCAAGATCATGGGTTGTAGGGGGGTAGCAGTCCTCCCCGAAGGGATGAGCCGCGAACGATTCGAATGGTTAGATCGCTGGATCGAACACCCCAACGACATAATCCGAACGCCCGGCACCGAAGCGAACGTCAAAGAAATCTACGACGAATGCAGCCGTTTAGAATCCGACGATTCAAACATAATTCTTAATCAATTCAGTGAATTCTCCAACCATCTTGGGCATTACACAATCACTGGAGCGGCGCTCGAGTCGGTCTTCCACCATGCCACGGCGGATCGTCCCGCGCGACTAGCTGCCTTCGTTTCGGCTTCAGGGTCGGCGGGAACTCTCGGCGCTGGCGACTACCTCAAAGACACGTTTGGTGCTCGGATCGTGGCAGTTGAAGCCCTAGAGGTACCCACGATGCTTTACAACGGATTCGGTGATCACAACATCCAGGGCATCGGCGACAAACATGTGCCCCTTATCCACAACGTCACCAACACCGATCTGATAGTCGGAATTTCGGACACGGCTACTGACCAGTTAGATGTGGCGTTCAACACACCAGCCGGTCACCGCGCGTTAGATCGCAAGGGGGTGAACTCCGGACTTACTGAATTACTGACCAACTTGGGCTATTCCTCAATCTGCAACGTACTGGCAGCGATCAAAGCCGCGAAACATTGGGAACTGACGGGCGACGACATGATCGTGACCGTGGCCACAGACGGTTCGGAGCTATATAACTCGGAGCGCGAAAAAGTCATGCGTCGCGACTTCCCCGAGGGATTCGACGACTCCGAGGCCGAAGACACCTTGACAATCCACATCGCTGACATCACCACCGAAGACATACTCGATATGGACGAGGCGAACAGAAATCGGGTCTTCAACCTCGGCTATTTCACTTGGGTTGAACAGCAGGGCATCGCTATCGAAGATTTCGAACGTCGGCGCAGTCAAACCTGGTGGGACAATCTCAGACCCCTCATTGACAGCTGGGATGCTCGAATAGACGACTTCAATGCTGCCACCGGAGCAAAGCACCGCTGACGCGATGGCTGACACGAATCCCTTTATCCGATACCGCGAACGGCTTGATTCGTACAGTCGAGCGCTCTCACTTGGATGGAGTGACCAACAGTTCATTGATTTGGTGTCCAGCTTGGACGACCAAATCGCGGCCGTGGACGGTCGCGGGTTTAGCGTGACCCCGATTCTCGACGGTACTCACCTCGCGACAGCTCTCGATCTTGACGTCAATCTCAAAGTGAAGGTTGAAATTGACTCGGTCGGCGGATCTCACAAAGCCCGACACCTTTTCGGGGTCGCACTTCATTTAGCTACCGAGGAGACCGGTCTTGGTTCTTCGACCGGTTCATTGGCAATCGCCAGTTGCGGCAATGCGGCTATCGCGGCGGCGATAGTGGCCAAAGCAACCAGCCAACCGATACAGGTCTTTGTGCCTACCTGGGCTGAAGAGCCGGTGCTTGAACAACTCGCAGATCTTGGAGCGACGCTCCAAATATGTGAACCCCGCGCCAATGAGAACGGTGACCCCTGCTACGCCCGGTTTATCGAAGCTGTAGCCAAAGGATCACGCCCATTTGGGGTTCAAGGAACCGATACCCCCACAACTTTCGATGGGGCACGAACCCTGGGGTGGGAGTTGCAAGACCAAGTAAAAGACCTTGACACTGCGTTTATTCAGGTCGGGGGTGGTGCTCTTGGCACGGCCATGGCGCGGGCACTCCCAGATGTGGCTGTGTATCCAGTCCAGGTTGAAGGTTGTGCGCCATTTAAGCGGGCGTGGGATCTTCTGGCACCCGATTTCGATATCGAAGCAGCTGCGTTAGCTCCCCAGAAGTTCATGTGGCCGTGGGATCAACCAACCAGCACCGCCTCAGGACTTCTTGACGACATCACTTACGATTGGTTGCCGCTGCTAGAAGCCACTCTCGCGAGCGGCGGGGAGCCTGTGGTCGTTGCCGAAACGACACTTGTTGAAACTCACCGTGTTGCAACTAGCGTTAGTGGACTAGATGTTTCCCCGACCGGGGCAGCGGGTCTAGCTGGCCTGGTATCTGCCCCTCAACACGCCGGAGCTGTTGTAGCGGTGGTGTTCACGGGCATCGACCGCCAAAACAAGGTGACGACATGATCAGCCTCGAAGAGTTCCAGGTTCAAGGGCATGGCGGTGATCTTCACGTTCGACTCTGGACACCCAGCTCAACTCCGAGAGCGATAATTCTTGTTCTTCACGGCTACGCCGAACATGGGGGCAGATACGCACACGTTGCCGAGGTGTTGGCGGCTGACGGTCTAGCGGTCCTGGTGCCAGACCATGTCGGCCATGGATTGTCAGAAGGCGAACGTGCACTCATTACCGATTTTGGTCTAGTGGTCGACGATCTCGGCGCCACGGCATCGGCGGCATCGGAGAAATTGAACGTCACGGCACCGTTGCTTCTTGTCGGCCACTCGATGGGTGGCCTCCTCGCCGCGCGCTTTGTGCAGCGCTGGCCAAATCGTGTGGCTGGAGCAGCTTTTCTGGGCGCAGTGATCGGTGACTGGAAGTGGGCTCGCGAGGTTCTTTCTTTGCCGCAATTACCGCCTGAGGATTCCGATCCAATGGGGATGTCACGCGATCTTGATGCCTGCCGAGCCTACGATGCTGATCCTTTGGTGTATCGCGGCTTATACAAACGTCCTCTTTTGGAAGCCGAGGTTGTCGCTCTTGACGAATTTCGGGAAGAAATAAATAAAATCCAAATTCCCGTGGGGTTCTTTCACGGTACCGCTGATCCTTTCGTGCCCTATGGCGATTCGCTGCAAGCCATTAATGACATGCCCAGTGCTGCAAAGACCATCAAGCTTTACGCAGAAGCGAAACACGAACTGCTCAACGAAATCAACAAAGAGGAAGTCATTGGCGACCTTCAGGGTTGGATCGATAACACGCTCGCGTATGAAACAGAAGGATCGCAGTGACTGCCGAAGCGGGGATGCTGCACGAATCGCAACGCCCTGGGATGCGAATTGGAAAAGTTCTTCGGCCTACCAGTTGGTCAGAAGCAGTTGGGTTGTATGCCTCGTTACCTGCAGCGCTCCCGACTGCGGGCGCGACGGACCTCTTGCTGGAGATGGCACGACAACCTGCGACTCCCGAAGCTGAGGCTGTCACCCTCATAGACCTTTGGGGGCTACCGGAGTGTTCTCAGATCACAATAGAGACCGACGATGTAGTAGTTGGTTGCGGCGTAACCCACAACCAGATCATCGCCGAACCAGGTCGTGACTCGGCGCTTGATTTGCTTCGAATGGCCTGCTTGGAGATTGGGTCTCCGCAACTTAGGAACCGTGCAACAGTTGTTGGCAACGTCGTTACAGCGAGCCCGGCCAACGACACGATTTCGGCCCTGATGGCACTCGACGCCAGCATCATCATGGAATCTGCTGAAGGTCGACGGGAACTCCCTATTCGCGAATTTTTTACGGGCTTTCGAACCACAGCGCTACAGCAGTCGGAACTCGTACGTGCTATCCGAATTCCCAGGTGGACTACTAACACCTTGGGCACATGGCTCAAGGTCGGGAACCGTTCTTCGCAAGCAATTTCAGTCGTTCACGCTGGCATTGTTCTTGGATTTGACGAATTGACGTCAACAGTCACACGGGCGGATCTAGCAATTGGCAGTGTCAGTGAGACAATCACATTGTCTGCGGCGTTTCGCAACGACCTTGTAGGCAGGTCGCTCGACACCGAAACCGCAAGCGATGCTGCTCGTGCAGCTGTAAACGAGATAGAACCAATTGATGACATCCGCGCTAGCGCTACCTACCGTCGCTCAGTTACAGAAACCGCTGTGCGGCGGGCGTTAATCAGTCTGATCGAGGTGACTAGTTTCGAACGTCGAAGTCCGCCGTTGCTTGGTTGGGTCGTAGATCGCCCTGAGCCCCCAAGGCTTGATGTTTCTTCTGACACGTCGATTTCGTGCGTCGTTAACGGAGCCAAAACCTCGGCTCCAGTTGCCGGCAACCAAACAGTTCTTGAGTGGCTCCGCTCCGAAGTAGCTACAGGCACCAAAGAAGGGTGTGCCGAGGGTGAATGCGGAGCTTGCACCGTCACGCTTAATGGTGCTGCAGTGACGAGCTGTTTAGTGCCCGCTGCTCAAGCTGACGGGGCCACCATCGTCACTGTCGAAGGTCTTGCCCCACGCGGGGAACTTCACTTCGTGCAGAAACAATTTTTGGACAATTTCGCGGTCCAGTGCGGATTCTGCACCCCTGGGTTTCTTGTTGCGGCTTCAACCTTGCACGATGAGTTGAAATCGCCAACTGAAGACGACGTGAGGGCTGGGCTTGCCGGCAACCTATGCCGCTGCACTGGTTACTACTCAATAGTTGACGCACTGGCTCAATCTGCTCCTAGCAAGGAACCAACTCCGTGACGGTCGGGGCGACACCTCCTCGCGGTGATGCTGTCGACAAGGTCACCGGCGCTGCAACATACCCAGCCGATCGCGTCCCTGAGAACGCCTTACAT
>DASCSY010000143.1:0-5764 GCA_034399415.1 Acidimicrobiales bacterium | reverse complement strand
CAATGTCGGCGCCTCAGTGGCAGGAGTGATCAATCAGGAACGCCGTCATCACATGATGCGAACTCACACCGCCATGCACATTCTGTGTGGCGTGATGTGGCAAAGATGGCAGAGAGTCGTGACCGGGGGAAACATGGATGCGTTGTCGGGTCGCATGGATTTCGAACTCGACGAATTCCCTCAAGGATTTATTGAAGAAGTAGAAAATCTTTGCAATGCGGAGATCGCAGCTGACCGCCCAGTCGAGGTGTCCTTCTTAGCTCGTTCTGACGCCGTTTTGGACAGGGATTTGATACGAACAAAAGTCAATCTGATTCCGGACTCGGTAACAGATATTCGTGTGGTGGACATCGTCGGCTTAGACAAGCAAGCCGACGGAGGGACGCATGTGGCCTCTACCAGCGAAGTGGGCAGAATCGAGATCACTAAAACGGAATCAAAGGGTCGCGGCTTCAAGCGAGTCAGATTCGTCGTTCACGACGGATAGCACTTGTCGCTCTTCACTTTCGCCAGATCGCGGGATCTAAATCATCGGGTAACAAAAGGAAGAGCATGGTCGCGTTCTTCGGGCGGAATTTCGATTTGTGACCTTGCCCGGTGAGGTCATCAGCTAGAAGAGCCATCCCAGGCGAAATGAGCCGAACTTCACCGGAACCGGTCTCAATTTCAACTTCTCCTTCTAAAGGAACGACGATCTGCCGACGTGGCGCATTGTGAAAGTCCATGTCGACGGCCGGCTGTCGCGTCCGAAATATCGCTCCTCCCAGTGGCAGTGCCACAGTTTCGTATCCCCGCACTTGTTTAGTGGAAGGCACTTCTAGGTCTTCTATGACGGTTTCGCCTTCTTGGGTTCGTATCCACACGAGGTGCATGTTGGGCTCCTTAGAGCGGTCGCAAAGTTCGTTAGGCAAAAAGTGGAGGGTTTGGTAGCGCGCCGCGGCTGGTTTCATAGGACGCCGAAATTTGCAAACACAGGTGTTCGCTGCCGCCGCGGCATGCTATTTGAACCGATGTCGGCAAACCGTCGCTTGACACGCCCGATGGAACCGAACTCGCGCACATTCCTAGGTAGTTGATTGCGCGTGTAAACCGCGCCGGCGTCGATTCTTCGTCGGCTTCGTCTAAAGGCAACGGCAGCATGGGCGTTGTAGGAGTGACTAGAGCATCAAAGTCGTGTAACGCATCAAGGAAGTTGTCGCGGTCATTCTCGCGCTGCATTACCGCACCTACATACTCTGCTGAGGAAATGTCTGCGCCGGGCACAAACCTGGCGCGAACATTTTCGTCCACCTGCGCCTTGGGGTTGTCCATGATGTGTCCGTGGTGAAAATATCCTTCGGCGGTCACGATGACGAACGTTGCGACCTTCATCTCCTCGAAAGGTTTAGGTGCCTCGAAGGTGGCGATAACTGCACCTAGTTCTTCTAGCAAGTTGAGTGCGTCGTCGTACGCTTGGAGTTGATCCGCATCGATTCCCTGTCGTTCCGTATCGGGCAGACACCCGATTCGTAGTCCTCCTATACCTGCGGTGAGGTCAGTTCCGGACGGTTTGGACGACATCGCGTCGTACATGACCGCGACGTCAGCGACACTCCGAGCCATAGGTCCTGGGGTATCCAAGGTGTGCGAAAGGGGCACAATCCCATCTGTAGGGAGCATTCCCTCAGTCGTCTTGAGGCCGACAATTCCACAAAAAGCGGCTGGAAGCCGGACCGAACCACCCGTGTCGGTGCCAATCGCGCATTGAACCATGCCCGATGCCACCGCTGTTCCTGAGCCACTTGATGAGCCGCCTGGGGTCCGGGCGATTTTTTCATCCCATGGGTTATGGGGCGTGCCCAGTCGCTGATTTGTTCCCCAGCCTCCCATGGCGAACTCGACTGTCTTCGTTTTCCCTACAAGGATCCCGCCAGCGTCTAACAGCCGTTGTGCTATCGACGCGGTCGCCGGTGATTGACGATCTTTCCATTCATAACAACCCGCCGTGGTGATCTTTCCTTCGACATCGACGATGTCTTTCAGAGCGAAAGGCACGCCGTGAAATGGTCCTTTCGGAGTGCCTTCAACAATGGCAATCGAAGCTAGGTCAGCTGCCGCTCGAGCCTCTTCTTCATACACCGCCTGCCACGCTCCAACAGCGGGATCGAGTGCTTCAATGGCGTTAAGGCATTCTTCAATCGCATCACGAGGGGTGAGCGTCCCATCCCCGTAACACTTAATTAATTCACTTACCGAAGTCACCATCGTCGTCTCCGTCTTCTCAAACTGTCAGTCGCGTCCCAATAATGTTTTGATTCATGCAAAGCTAACGGGATGTCGTCAGCGCCAACCGTCAATGTCGATCCTGCAGCTTTTTGGGCTGATCCCTATCCCCTGCTCGCCGAAATGCGGGCGACCGCACCCATTTGTTTTGTGCCAGAACTCGGTGCCACGTTAATTACTCGCCGGGACGACATTCATCTTTGCGAAAAGAACGTGGCCGTGTTTTCTTCGGACCAGCCGGGCGGCTTGATGAATGTTTTGATGGGCCACAACATGATGCGTAAGGACGGCGACGAGCATCGTCGAGAGCGGTTCGTGTACTACCCCACTATTTCTCCGAGAAAAGTGGAGCAAGTGTGGTCGGCGTTGTTCGAACAACTCGCCGATGCCGTTTTGGATGGCTTTGAAAAATCGGGCTCGGTTGATCTCGTTCCCGACTATGCGACCGCGGTGAGCGGTGAAGCACTGAAGGCCGTCACTGGTCTTACTCAAGTTCGCTTCCAAGATCTCAACGCCTGGAGTCAGGCCATGATTGACGGGGTCGCCAACTACACGGGCAATCCTGAACTCGAATCACGGTGTCATGACGCCACAGCAGCGATAGATGCAGCCATAAGCGAACGTCTCCCTGAGATAAAACAACACCCCGATTACAGCTTGCTGTCTGTAATGACAGATGCTGGGCTGCCCGAAGAAATGGTCCGAGCCAATATCAAGTTGACGATTTCTGGCGGCCAAAATGAACCTCGCGATGCTATCGCCGGGGCGATATGGGCGCTCTTAACCCACCCCGACCAACTGGATCTAGCTCTCTCACGTGAAGTGTCATGGTTACAAGTTTTCGAGGAATACTGCCGCTGGATTGCCCCTATCGGCATGTCGCCTCGCCGGGTAGCGGTCGAACATACCTACGGGGGTGTGGTCTTCGAGCCGGAGGAGCGGGTATTTTTCATGTTTGGTTCCGGTAATCGAGATGAACAATATTTTCATGAACCCGACCGCTTCGATGTGACGCGTGACACCACCGCGTCACTTCACTTTGGGGCTGGACCGCATTTCTGCGCTGGCGCCGCTGCCTCTCGGAGTCTGGTCGGAGACGTTGCGTTGCCGAAGATATTTGAGCGTCTCGACAATCTCGAAATCGATCTTGGAAGCGCCCCAGTCGAATTTGGGGGTTGGGCGTTTCGAGGACCTTTACGGCTTCCAGTTACTTGGGGCTGACGGCGCTCTAATTCCTGGGACCGTTGTTCGGGCCAGTTAGTGGCAACCTAGACGGCCTGCACTACTCCATCCGCGGCGGGATCTGCTCCTCCGTCTAGGCGCCCATCGTTTACTCGAATGCCATGCACCCACGCGAAGTCATGTGTGCGTGGGCTCCTAATAACTTCATAGCCGTCGCCTTCCAAGGCATCTGTGACGGCCCACGGAATTCCGTTCGAGACATCGATAGCGCTACTGGTTCCCGAAACTCTCGGTGCCGACACAGCTTCCAACATATTCATTTCGAAGTCGATGCTGTTCAGAAGCACTTGAGTGACACCCATAGCGATTTGAGTTCCGCCAGGAGCACCCAGGACATGGCTCAATTCACCGTCATCGCGAAACACCATCGTGGGACAAAGCGAACTGAATCGGCTTTTCCCTGGTGCCAAGGAATCGGCATTTCCAGGTCGGGGATCAAACACGGCCATACATCCGTTGAACATGAATCCCAGCCCATCGGTGATGACGCCTGATGGCATTCCCAGCGAGTGGGTCATAGACGCAGCGTTGCCGTTTTCATCAACTACGCAAACGTGGGTTGTATCGCGAGGCTCGTATGCCAACCGCTCCACGGACGCCCGTTCCCCGGCTTGGATGGAGGCGGCGTGTTCTGCGGCATGAGCTTTCGAGATCAATTTCTCAAGTGGTACATCGAAGTGGGCCGGGTCACCGACATAGGCGTCTTTGTCGGAAGTAGCCCTTTTCATTGCTTCCGTGACAGTCCGGACATATTCGATGCTGTTGTGACCCATAGCTGTGAGGTCAAATTGTTCGAGTACGTTGAGCATTTCGAGCACCATCACCCCACCCCCAGGGGGATGGTTTGTTGCGACTTCGAGACCGCGGTAGATGCTGCGAATCGGGTCATTGTGGGTCGTCCTATAGTTAGCAAGGTCCGTGTCGTTCATTAGTCCGCCGTGTGCAGCAATATCTTCTGCGATCCGTTCGGCAAGTTGACCGGTGTAAAACACGTCGGCACCGCCGGAGGCGACGAGTCGTAAGGTCTCCGCCAGATCCTTATTGGCGACCACGTCTCCAACTCGCTTGACGGACCCATCCGATCGGAAATAGATCTCTCGGCCTGTGGCGGAATAGCGAAGTCGTTCTAGGTTGTCGGTTCGCCCCATCGAGGCCCCTTCGACCCACCAACCAGCAACGTGAGGGCGAACGACGAATCCTTTTTCCGCCCACTTAATTGCGGGAGCCACAATTTCATCCCAATCTTTTTCTCCCCATGTCGTTTGGGCTTCGAAATAGGCCTTGAGTGAACCAGGTGTCGCAACCGCCTGGTAGCCGAGGTCATTGACTTGGCCCTCTAGAACGAAACCAAAACCATCGCGGGTTTCCCCTACAACAATGTCGGCCCATTGGTCGGCGCGAGTGGCAAGGGGAGACTTCGCATGGAAGTCAATGCACCGATGGATGTCCTTGTCGGGCAAATAGACCTGCAGGTTTCCGAAACCGGCGATACCGCACATTTGAGGGTCCACGACCCCGGCGACAAGACCGCAGGCGATGGCGGCATCAACGGCGTTGCCTCCTGCGCGCAATACGGCCGCTCCGGCTTCAACCGCTTCGGGTTGGGCAGCGACCACCATGGCGCAGTCATGTTTGCTCACAATGGTCCTTCGTAGTTGAAGTGTTCTATCGATATTCGGGCTTGGCTCCAGGTACCGCGAGCGGGGGGCATTCCCAACTCAACAGTTCGGGGAGGCATTGTTCAGCGAAGAGTCGCAACGATTTTTCTGCGTCTTCGAAGGGCATACCGCCATAACTAAACCCGGGCATTATTGCGTTCATACCGATCATTTTGCTCATGTGATCGAACTTTTCCAGAACTTGTTCGGGGGTTCCCCACGGCATCAAATCAGCGAAATCTTGGGCTGCGCGGTCAGCACCCTGTTTTTCGATATACCCCGTGATGCCGGTGTAGAACTCGTAACCCTTAACTCCTTCATGGGGAGCCTTCTGGAACTCATAGTGCCTCATCACGCTCTCGTAGTTGGCCCCGATGTATTTCCGAGCCATTTCCTCTGCCCTATCCGCGCTTTCGTCGACGAAAACCGATCCTCCACAAAACGGCGGAGGGCCGGGCTCTCCGTTGACTTGTTCGAACACTCGGTTGTACTCGGCGAGGTCCTCCTGCACAACCGCCCACGGCTTTTGTGGAATGACGAGTACGCCATAACCCAACTCTGCCATGAGAGGCATCGATTCCGGGGACACAGCCGCTGCGTAG
>DASCSY010000142.1:0-5783 GCA_034399415.1 Acidimicrobiales bacterium | reverse complement strand
TCCGAATGATGCCGAAAGTTGTTATCTGCGTTGTCCCCGGATGGGCCGCGGGAGGAGGACACAGTCTTCACGTCACGGCCGATTTAACCATCGCCAGTCGCGAACACGCGCGGTTCAAGCAAACCGACACCGACGTAGCAAGCTTTGATGGCGGCTTCGGATCGGCCTACCTCGCCAAACAAATAGGGCAAAAGAAGACAAGAGAAATCTTTTTCCTTGGACGAACCTACGACGCAGAAGAACGATTCTTGATGGGAGATGTCAACGCTGTGGTTGATCACACAGATTTGGAAGCAGTGGCGTTGGAATGGGCCGAAGAAATCAATTCAAAGTCACCGACCGCGCAACGAATGGCAAAGTTTGCCTTGAATCTCACTGACGACGGCCTCATCGGTCAACAGGTGTTTGCCGGAGAAGCGACTCGGCTGGCCTATGGAACCGAAGAAGCCGAAGAGGGCCGCGACGCGTTCCTCGAAAAACGGAAACAGAACTTTAAACGCTTTCCGTGGCACTTCTAGAGTGACGGAACCGAAATTCACTCCTTAGGGGTAAGCCGCTGCATCACTGTGACATCTAACCAGCGACCGAATTTCCTTCCGACTTCCTTTTCGACCCCTACGAGTTGGAAATCGTATCTAGCGTGAAGAGCAACTGATGCGGGGTTTTCGCCAGCGATTCGAGCGAACGTTGAGTGGAATCCGTGCTGATCTGCCAGTTCCACCAATTCGCTCATCAACAAATTCCCCACGCCCTTTCCCTGGTGATCAGGATGGACATAAACAGAGTTCTCGACGCTGGTTCCGTACGCCGGCCGGTCTCGATACCTCGAAAGACAGGCCCATCCCACTACGGTCCTGTCGTCGTCAACAGCGACAATGCAAGGAAGTGCCCCGGAACGATCGCGCAGCCAATCACGCTGCTCATCAAGGGACTTTGGCACCAAATCGAAGGTCGCAACCCCCGAGAGCACCTCGTAGTTGTAGATCTCAGCGATTGCTGCAGCGTCGGAAAGCTCGGCCAAGCGGATCCGCATATCAACAAGGGTAGTGCTCAAGGGGTTGTGGAACATTAGGGATGATCCGTATGCTTTCACGTTTGTGCGGGCTTGCCCGCTCATGGTTGCCCCGTTAGCTCAGTCGGTAGAGCACAGCCATGGTAAGGCTGGTGTCGCCGGTTCGATTCCGGCACGGGGCTCGCTCGAAAGAGCATGGCGGGATAGCTCAGTTGGTCAGAGCGCACGGCTCATAATCGTGAGGTCCCGGGTTCGAGTCCCGGTCCCGCTACAACCCTCGGTCAAGCGGCCGAGGTCCGGCATCACCAAGGTGCTACTAATTCCCGGCCCCCGGCATAGGTGAGACGCTGTAGTTGGAGACCGCGAAGGGGGAAACGGGCGAGTAGCGTCACGCTATGTCTTCAGAGGAGATTCGGGCAGACGTTGACGCAGCCCGCGCGGGCGACGATGCTGCATTTGCTCGTTTAGTCGAAGAAACCTACGCCGATATATTTCTCTTGGCTGCTCGCCTTACGGGAAATCACCACGATGCCTTTGACGTGGTTCAAGACGCGTATCTTCGCGCCTACAAGGGCTTAATCGATTTTCGGGGTGAAGCTCGATTCACTACGTGGCTACACCGCATCACTCTCAACTGCGCCAACACCTTGATCAAGAAACGCAACCGCCTTCAGTGTGACCAAATTACTGAGGACGTTGTTGACACCATTCCCGACCATCACCCAGAGCGTCGTCTCACCGACATCGAGTTCAGCACCGAACTCCTAGAAGCTCTCGAAGGACTTCCACCGAACCTTCGTGCCGCCGTTGTCCTGCGAGACATATTCGATCTGCCGCACTCCGAAATTGGAACTCAACTGGGTATTTCTGCCACCGCAGCAAAGGTGCGACTGCATCGTGGACGAAAACGCTTACGAGCGGCCATGGAATCGAGTCAAGAGGTGGTCAACAAGTACACGACTGACGACGTATACGAGGCCCGACATGCAATGTGACCGTAACAAGAGACAGGTCCGAGCAATGGCCCGCGGCGAAATCATTGGGTCGTTAAAGCTTCGAGAACACACCCGCAATTGCCTCCGATGCCAAGCTGAAATGTCGCGAGAGCGTCGTCTGCAAAGGGAACTACAAGGGTTAAGAAGTG
The DNA here is from genome assembly GCA_034399415.1 of Acidimicrobiales bacterium. Classification (GTDB taxonomy): domain Bacteria; phylum Actinomycetota; class Acidimicrobiia; order Acidimicrobiales; family Poriferisodalaceae; genus UBA2110. The sequence continues at coordinate 3,627 of DASCSY010000142.1, read as the reverse complement.
AGATCCCAGTGCCAGATGGCGTGTTGAACCGCGTGCTTGACACGATTGACGCCCTGGACAGAAGCCCTGCCATCGCTCGTCGTCAACGTTCCAAACTTGCCGGAATGGGTGTGGTGGCGCTGGCGTTACTCATAGGAATTGGTTCGCGATCGAGCCGTCGGCGTGCTTCCCGGGCCAGCTAGGACTGCATCTATGCCTGTCCAAGAAAGGAAACCTACAAGCCCGCTGCTATCGTTTTTCACTGCCTCATCACTAGGAAGTTCCCTTCCGCTGAGGGCAGTAGCTCAATTTGGTAGAGCACCGGTCTCCAAAACCGAAGGTTGTGGGTTCAAGTCCCTCCTGCCCTGCTTAGCTGTTGTCCGCAATGGCAGACCCAACCCCGCCCGAAACCGGGCCCGAACACACGGCATCAACCCATGGCAATGAACCGACAGACACGAAGGCACCTGCAAAAGCAGGGAGAAATGAGCGCCGATGGTGCTCCTATAGCTAACCGTGACCGTCGCGGCCCGGCCGCAGGTAACCCCAGTGACACCGAACGAGCAGGCCCGACTCAGTTTGCGCGCGAGGTAAAGGGTGAACTGCGCAAAGTGGTGTGGCCCACCAAAGATGAGATCATCAACTACTCAGTGGTTGTGTTCTTCACCATTGTCGTCTTGACTGCCTTAATCGCAGGACTTGATTACCTAACTGGCGAAGGGGTCTTGCGCCTCTTCGATGTGAACTAATGACTGACACCGATTCCTCAACCCCCGATCCCATGGCAGCAGCCCGCCGCTTGCTGGGCACTGAAACAGCAGCGGATTCAGAGACCTTGGCTGCAGTTGACGCCGGCAGCAGCCCGTCGGATGACCCCGGACTGGAGCAGCCCGCAAGTTCTGAGAAAGACGACGTCCTCGACGAAGATGCTTTGCTCGAAGTAGCAGAGGAAGAAGTCTCCGCATACGACCGACCGGGCAAATGGTTTGTGGTGCACACCCAATCTGGCTACGAAAAGAAGGTCAAACAAAACCTGGAGGCCCGAGTCCAGTCATTTGACATGGAAGACAAGATCTACGAAGTCGTCGTTCCCATGGAAGACGTGACCGAGTTCCGAAATGGTCAACGAGTCGTCGTCCAAAAAAAGATGTTCCCGGGCTACCTATTGATTCGTTGCCGCAGAAATGACGATGTTCATCACATGATCCGAAATACCCCAGGGGTAACAGGGTTCGCAGGGCCAGGCGGCAAACCTTCGCCGTTGCGACGCAAAGAAGTCGATAACTTCCTCGCTGTAAAGAAAGATGGGGATGAGCCTCAGCGGAAAATCAAACCCCGCCTCCTATACGAACTCAATGAAAGCGTGCGCATCAAAGAAGGCCCATTCGCGGATTTCCAAGGTCAAATTGTCGAGATCAACGAAGAGCAACTCAAGATCAAAGTGCTAGTCAATATCTTTGGTAGAGAGACCCCAGTTGAACTGGATTTCGCACAAGTAGCCAAAATTTGAGCCCAGGTTGGTTGTCATCTCAAGATCCACCCGAAACAATGACATGTCTCGCTCTTGCTGACGCTTGAGCCCCACCCACACGGAGAACGTTCATGGCGAAAAAGAAAGTCGCCGCAATAGTCAAGATTCAGATCCCTGCAGGACAGGCAAGCCCCGCTCCACCTGTCGGTACAGCGCTTGGCCCCCATGGAGTTCAGATCATGGACTTCTGTAAGGCCTACAACGCTCAGACCGAAGGCCAACGAGGATCCATCGTTCCTGTTGAAATCACCATCTTTGAAGATCGCTCATTCACTTTCATTACCAAGACCCCGCCTACTTCGGTTCTAGTTCGCGAAGCCGCTCGGCTCGAAAAAGCAGCTGAGGAACCAGGGCGAGGAGAACCTGTTGGGTCGATCTCACAGACCCAGCTAGAAGAAATTGCCAACATTAAAATGCCCGATCTCAACGCCAACGATATTGAGGCCGCCAAACTGCAAGTCGCTGGAACTGCTCGTTCAATGGGGATTGAAGTCGAAGGTTCCTGACCAATAAACGCGCACCGGGAGGACCTCGCCCGGCGAACGCGTACGAAGAGGTAGCTGAAAGGCGAAACCCATGAGTGGGAAAAAATACTCCGACGCAGTCGGCCGCTACGACAGACAAATACTTCACGAACCGGCCCAGGCAGTCGAGATAGTGAAAGAGTTGGCTTCTGCCAAGTTCGATGAAGCGGTAGACATCGCGATCGGGCTAGGGGTTGATCCTCGTAAAGCCGACCAGATGGTGCGCGGAACCATTGCGTTGCCCTCGGGAACAGGTGGAGACGTGCGCGTCGCGGTGTTCGCCCAGGGAGACGCTGCCGCAGAAGCCACCGAAGCGGGAGCAGATGTTGTCGGAGCCGAAGATCTCGCTGAGCGAATCGAAAGTGGTTTCACCGACTTTGATCTAGCGATAGCGACACCAGACATGATGCCGTTAGTCGGCAAACTTGGTCGAGTGCTCGGCCCCCGCGGCCTAATGCCGAACCCCAAGTCTGGAACCGTAACCACTGATATCGGAAAAGCTGTGGGCGAATTTAAGGGTGGCAAGGTCGAGTACCGAACAGACAAATACGGCAACGTGCAACTCGCGATTGGGAAAACCAGCTTCGGAGCCACCGACCTAATCGCTAATTTCGCTGCTGTCATGGATGAAATCGAACGTGCCCGCCCAGCCTCTACCAAGGGCAGGTACATCAAGAAAATCACCCTCTCATCGACCATGGGTCCCGGTGTCAAAGTCGACCCAGCCAAAGTCAGCGAATAAACAAATTCGTAATCTTGACCCGTAGCCAGTTTGCTTTCGCAAATGACGCCCCTAGCCTGATCTGACAACTAAATTTCGCTCGCCGAAGACCTCCGGTGGCCGCAGGCCCTAAGTCAGGATTGGATGACCGTCTTGAGCCCGATGAGGCGGACCCTGCTGTTCCTGGTCGCACTTTTGGACCTTGGCCTCGGTGTTCGCTCCGCGAGCACCGACTACCCAAGGAGGGGGTGAGACATGGAACGAGAACCGCGAGCGGAAAAAGCCTCCGTTGTCGAAGACGTCCGAGAACGCTTCGGTGAAGCCGAGGCCGTGCTTGTCACCGAATATCGAGGTCTCGACGTCAGCCAGATGGCAGAACTTCGAGCCGCGCTTCGTGACGCGGACACCATCTACAAGATCTACAAGAACACCCTCGTACGTCTGGCCCTGGCGGAAGGCACCCCTGAAAGTCTTCTTGAAATGCTCGTGGGGCCGACAGCGTTGGCCTTTGTGGAGAAAGACCCTGGGGCTGCCGCAAAAGCTCTGAAAGAATTTGCCTCTACCAATGAGGTTTTGATCATCAAAGGCGGACTTCTAAACGGTGAAGTCCTTGATGAAGCTCAAGTCCGAGAACTCGCCGATCTCCCATCTCGTGATGAATTATTGACCTCCCTGGCAGGTGGCCTGGCGGCACCGCTGCAGCAGATGGCATCAATGATGAACAATTTGTTGTTGGAGATGGCGAATTTGCTTCAGTCTCTATCTGACAAGGCAGGGACCGCTCCTGAGTCCGAAGTTCCGGCTGAACCAGTAGCTGATGCTGCTGTGACCGCAGAGGACGCGGTCGACGAAGCCCCGGCTGAACCCGAGGT
>DASCSY010000141.1:0-5838 GCA_034399415.1 Acidimicrobiales bacterium | reverse complement strand
TGAACTGCCACCTAACCGGCGCCCTTTCTTGGGAGTTGGCATAGAAGAGCTCCTACTGGATTGAGGGGGTCATGCCTTTGAGGGCTAGACCGCGTTCATCGAGTTTCTGAATAACCTCATCAAGGGACTTTTGACCAAAGTTCGTGATGGCCATTAAGTCATCAATACTCTTCTCTAAGAGCTCTCCAACGCTATTGACTTGACCGCGTTTCAGGCAGTTGCGCGGTCGTTCACTCAGGTCGAGATCTTCGATGGGCATCTCGAGTTCAGGCGAACTGGTCTCCACAACGGCCACTTCGTTGATTTCTAAACCAAGAGGTTCTTCGCTCATATCGGCGACAAGCCCTACCAGGGTACGCAGCGTGTCTCCGGCCGAAGCGAGCGCATCTCTTGGGCTGATGGCTCCGTCGGTGTCAATGTCGAGAATGAGCCGGTCGAAATTCGTTGATTGTTCAACACGAGTGGGCTCTACCTCTAATGAAACGCGACGCACGGGGCTAAAGATGGCGTCGATGGGAATTACACCAATTGTGGAACTGGTGTCCTGGTTTTCCGATGACAAATAGCCGCGCCCTTGCTGGACGGTGATATCTACCGCAAGCCGTCCGCCTTTGCTAAGGGTGGCGATTTGCAGTTCGGGATTCACGCATTCGACGTCGGCGCCCCAGTCGACATCGCCGGCCAAGAGGTCACAGGGACCTGAGGCGTCGAGCCGTACGGCGACAGGTTCGTCGCTTTCACATGTCAACACGATGTCTTTGAAGTTGAGGATGAGGTCCGTGACGTCCTCAACGACACCACCGATAGTTGCGAACTCGTGGAGGGCTGTCTCTCCGTCGAACTTGACCTGAGTTATGGCAGCACCAGGCACCGACGACAGCAATGTTCGTCGCAGAGAGTTGCCGATGGTGTGCCCGAATCCGGGTTCAAGAGGACCAACGGCGAAACGTTGGTGGTTGTTTTGCTCGTCGCCGAGGGCTTCAACCGTCGGACGCTGCATGGTGAGCATGCTCACAATATCTCCATAGGGCCAAGGGTGGACTACTTGCTATACAACTCAACAATGAGTTGCTCGCGAACCGGAATTTCGATCTGTTCGCGTATTGGGACCTCTCGCACTGTGACCTGTTGGCCATTGTCGCCAGCGTCGAGCCACATTGGGGCGGCTCGATCCAGCACATCAAGGTTCCATCTAATGGTGACCATCTCGCGGGCCTTAGGCCGCAACTCAATGACGTCACCTTTGCGGGCACGGAAGCTGGGTACGTTAACCCGTCGACCGTTGACATTTATGTGTCCATGACTGACGAACTGGCGAGCTTGGGGCCGGGTTGCTGCCCACCCTGCGCGGTACACGATGTTGTCTAGTCTGAGTTCGAGAAGACGGAGAAGGTTCTCCCCTGTGACGCCGCGTTGGCGGGCAGCCTCGTCATAGGTGTTGCGGAACTGCCTCTCAGTGATGCCGTAGGTAAATCGCGCTTTTTGTTTCTCTTGAAGCTGAACGAGGTACTCAGAGTTCTGGCTTCGCCGCCGAGTGCGACCATGTTCACCCGGCGGGTAGGGACGGCGGTCTAGGGCTTTAGTTTCACCCTCTGTCCCCCAAATGTTGATGCCTAAGCGACGCGAGACTCGCGCTTTGGGTCCGGTATAGCGTGCCATGGGTCAAACCCTCCGACGCTTAGGTGGTCGACAACCGTTGTGTGGCACAGGGGTCATGTCTTTAATCCCAGTGATCTCGATACCGGTGTTTTGTATTGAACGGATCGCTGTTTCGCGTCCAGAGCCGGGGCCTTTCACTTGGATGTCAACTCTTCGGACGCCATGTTCCATGGCCTTACGAGCGGCTTCTTCGGCGGCCTGTTGGGCAGCAAACGGTGTCGATTTACGCGAACCTTTGAAACCGACGTTGCCCGCCGAGGACCACGACACAACATTGCCTTGTTGGTCGCTGAAACTGATAATGGTGTTGTTGAAGGAACTCTTAATGTGCGCGACGCCGTGTCCGACGTTCTTGCGTTCTTTGCGACGGGGGCGTCGTGCTACTGGCGCCGGTTCAGTATTGGCCATGATCTTCTTTCAATCCGTTTCCTGGCCGGCGATCACTTCAGGACCTTTTTCTTACCCGCGACAGTTTTGCGGGGCCCTTTGCGTGTGCGCGCGTTCGTATGTGTGCGCTGACCTCTGACTGGCATCCCGCGTCGATGGCGGATTCCTTGATAGCAGCCGATTTCCTTTTTTCGCGTGATGTCTTGCGCTACATCGCGGCGCAGATCACCTTCGACGGTGTAGTTCTCATCAATGAAATTTCGGACACTAACGATTTCCTCGTCAGTGAGATCGCGGACTCGGGTTGCTCGACCGATATTGAGTGCTTCACAGATGTCGTGGGACCTCGTGCGGCCGATTCCGTAGATATAGGTCAGTGAGATCTCGACTCGTTTTTCCCGAGGGATGTCGACTCCTGCGATACGTGCCATAGCTAGAAACTCCTATCCCTGCCGCTGCTTATGGCGCGGGTTAGGGCAAATTACGCGTATGCGACCGTGGCGCCGGATCACTCGGCACTTATCGCAGATCTTTTTGACGCTGGGACGGACCTTCATTGGGATACCTGGGGCTGGGGTCGCGGGGTAGGTATGACCCCAAGAACGCGACCGAGTGCGGACGCGGCGTTGTTGGTTCGACCAACGAGCCGAAGAAAGAGCATACCGTGCGCTGGTTCAGGCACCAATCTAGGCGTCATAGTCAGCGATTTCTTTCAATCGCGTCAATGACGCGGGCATGGACTTCTAGTTCGGTTCCAAGTCCATCAACAGAGACCAAAACCCCGCCCTTCAAGAAGAGTTCCAGCAGCGGGGCGGTTTCTGCCTGGTACAGCTCGAGGCGCCGTTGGATAGCTTCAGGGGTATCGTCATCTCGACCTCTGGCCAACATTCGTTCTGTCACGACGTCGTCGGGGACATCAATGTCGAGTGCGACGTCAATTTTGTTTGGTGCGAGCATGGCCATCAAACCTTGTGCTTGGGCGTCAGTGCGAGGAAATCCGTCCAGTAGGAATCCAAGTTGCGCGTCAGCTTGGGTGAGACGCTCCTGGACGATACCCAGGATGATTTCGTCCGAAACAAGTTCGCCGGCTTCCATTATTGCTTTGGCTTGCAGACCAAGATGGGTGCCTTCGGCGACAGTTGTCCGAAGCATGTCACCGGTGGATATGTGTGGGATCTGATAGTGCTCAGCTAGCAAGGCACATTGAGTACCTTTGCCAGCTCCTTGTTTCCCTAAAATCACGAGTCGAGTCATCGAATTGATCCGCTGTTACTTGAGGAAACCCTCATAGTTGCGTTGAAGAAGTTGACTATCAACTTGCTTCATCGTCTCAAGCGCTACGCCTGCCGCTATGAGGATGGAAACTCCTCCGAATCCGATGGAGGCTCCGCCGCCGCCCATGGCTCCAAGATCGCTGGTGAGCGAGAGAAGCACTGTCGGTATGAGAGCTACAAACGCAATGAAAAGCGCTCCCGGGAGGGTGATGCGGTTAAGGATCTTCGATAAGTAGCGCTCTGTTTGTGGGCCTGGGCGGACACCGGGAATAAAGCCGCCCTGTTTGCGAATGTTGTCGGCTTGGCGCACCGGGTCGAACGAGATCGCGGTATAGAAATATGCGAAACCGACGATCAGCATGCCAAAGAAGAGGATGTAGACAATGCTGTCGGGCTGAGTGAGGTAATCGTTGACGAAGGTTTGGAACCAGTTCCAGTTGGCGACGTTGGATAGCAGCACGGGCAGAAACAGGATTGAACTGGCGAAAATAACGGGAATCACACCGGACTGGTTGACCTTCAGAGGAATGTAGGTGTTTTGGCCGCCATACATTCGTCGTCCTACCTGGCGTTTAGAGAACTGGACGGGGATCCGGCGCTGTCCTTGTTCGATGAAGACAATGGCCACCATCATGGCGATCGCAACGAAGATCGCGGCTGCGAGGTAAAAGTTGCCTTGAACAGCTCGCAAGCGTGCTCCGTCAAAGGGGATCGTGGATACAACTGAGGCGAAAATCAATAGGGACATACCGTTGCCGACGCCGCGTTGACTGATGAGTTCACCCATCCACATCAGCAAAGCGACGCCAGCCGTCAATGAGACGATGACGAGCCCGACCCGAGGGAACGTGAAGTCGGGGATAACAATGACGGCGCTGGTGTTGCCAAGGGCTGTTCCTTGTCCTCGTCCAAAGATAAAGGTGATGCCGGTTGCCTGGATAAAGGCGATCCCCAGGGTGAGGTAACGCGTATATTGGGTGATCTTTCTCTGACCCACGGCCCCTTGTTGTTGTAACTGCTCCAACCGGGGAATTGCCACCGTGAGAATCTGAATAATGATTGATGCCGTGATGTACGGCATGATTCCTAATGCGAATATCGCAAAGTTTGTTAAGGCGCCCCCCGAGAACAGGTTGAGTAGCGCCAACACTCCTCCTGTTTGATCGGCTTGTTCTCGTAATGACAAGATCGCGTCGAAGTCGATTCCTGGTACGGGGACTTGTGACCCAAGCCGGTACGCGCCAAGAATGAAGATGGTGAACATGATCTTCCCTCGAAGATCAGGTACTCGAAAGATGTTGCGCAAGCTGCCGAGCAAGGTGAACCCCGTTTATCGGTTGGTGTGCTGGTTACCGCGGGCCGGTGGTCGCGGACCCTTGAATGTGGGTGGCAGGATCTCAACCGTACCTCCCGCAGCTGAGATGGCCTCTTCTGCGCTTTTGGATACGGCATGCGCCTTCACTGTCACGGGGCGGTCTATTTGCCCTCTGCCGAGAATCTTTACCATGGCGCCCTTCGAGACGAGACCTTTCTCCAGCAGTCCCTCAGGAGTGACTTCGCTGAGGCCTGATTCGGCAATCGTGTCAAGATTGATTGGTTGATATTCGACGCGGAAAGGATTGGTAAAGCCCTTCATTTTCGGAAGTCGACGCTGGAGGGGTAATTGACCGCCTTCATACCAGACGGGAACTTTGCTTCGCGCTTTGGTCCCTTTGGTGCCTCGGCCCGCGGTTTTGCCGCCTTTGCCGGCGATTCCGCGACCAACGCGTTTGGGCTTCTTCTTCGAGCCGGGAGCCGGCTGCAAGTCATGTGGTTTGAGCATGGGTGTTTCTGCTTCAGTCTTCTTGAACGTCGATGAGATGCGCGACCTTCTGAATCATTCCTCTGATTTCAGGTCGGTCGGGCAGGGTGTTGGTTTTTCCAATCCGTCCCAATCCCAGAGCCCGGAGGGTCCCTCGGTGTTTCGGTTTGGATCCAATTGCTGAGCGAACTTGGGTGACGGTTACATCACTCACGACGACACCTCAGCAGACGGCTTAGATTGGCGGGTTTGTCGTTCCGATTCTCGGTATGCCGCTAGGAGGGCCGCGGGGATGCATTCTTCAGGCGAAAGTCCTCGCAGAGCAGCTACTTCGTCTGGTCGTTTTTGGCCTTGCAGTCCTGCGATTGTGGCCTTGGCGACGTTGATGTGGTTGGACGAACCCAGCGATTTGGCCAAGACGTCGTTAACGCCCGCTTCTTCGAGGATGGCGCGTGCTGCGCCACCCGCGATCACTCCCGTGCCTGGGGCGGCTGGTTTAAGCAGCACGCGACCGGCACCCATTTCACCGAGGATGGGGTGGACGATAGTTGAGCCTGCTAACGGAACGCGGAAGAGGTTCTTCTTTGCTTCTTCTATTATTTCTTCTGCTGAGACATCTTTAAGTCCATCACAAGCTTCCTCTACAATTGTGTTAATTCTTCGGATATCTAAAGCTGCTTCGGTACCATCATCAAGAATTACCTTTATGCCTGGTTC
>DASCSY010000140.1:0-5840 GCA_034399415.1 Acidimicrobiales bacterium | reverse complement strand
GGTCACCGACACCCATGAGGTAGCGCGGTCGGTCGGCCGGCAGTTCCGCGATCGCTGATGAGAGTGCAGGCATCATTTCGGCGTGAGTTTCGCCGACCGAAAGCCCCCCAATTCCGTAGCCATGAAAATCCAGGGATGCGAGGACCTTCGCGCTTCGACTGCGCAGCGCGGGGTCGATTCCTCCCTGGACAATCCCAAATAAGGCCTGATCGTTTCGCTGGTGAGCGATTTTCGCTCGCGCCGCCCAATCATGGGTCCTTTCCATAGCTCGAATCACATCGGTTTCTGTAGCAGGCAAGGCTGGACACACGTCAAGGGTCATTTGAATGTCGGCGCCCAATAACTCTTGAGTCAAAACCGCGTCTTCGGGGGTGAACCGTACTTTTTCTCCATCGTAAATCGAAGCGAACGTGACTCCGTCGTCGTCGACGTGAACGTTGTCGTTGAGCGACATCACCTGGAAGCCACCCGAGTCGGTCAACATGTGGCCGTCCCAAGAAGTGAACGCATGAATACCTCCTAGGGCTTCAATTGTTTTTGCTCCTGGACGCAACATCAGGTGGTAGGTGTTTCCCAATACCACTTCGATCTCTAGTTCTGAGTAGTCGCGTTGATCTAGGTGGATTACTGCTCCTCTGGTTCCGACGGGCATAAAAACGGGCGTCTCGATGGAACCTCGCGGGGTGGTAATTCGGCCTCGGCGAGCTTGGTGGTCAGAAGCGAGTAATTCGTAAGTCAGGGACACAATCCGTACAGCATGGCAGAGGCGGCGGTTACGTCGAAGCGCCGTCTAGCAACATTGTGTCTCCGAACGAAAGAAACCGGTAGCCGTCGCGAAGGGCTTCGCTATATAGGTCTTTCCAACGAGGTCCAATGAACGCGTCAATCATTAGCAGGAGGGTTGAGCGCGGGAGATGGAAGTTGGTCATTAGGAGATCAACGATTTCGAATGACATTCCTTGACGGAGGAAAAGGTCGGTCCGCCCTGACAACGGGCCTCTTGCGGCTGACTCAAGTGAGCGAGCAGTGGTGGTGCCGATGGCGACTACGCGACGCGCATTTTGGCAAGCCTCCCAAGTGCTTTCGGGGACGTTATAGGCCTCGCTATGCATCACGTGATCGGATGGGTCATCCACCGTTATCGGTCGGAAGGTGTCGATGCCGACGACCAGGTCGACCGTTGAGACAGCGACGTCGCGCTCGCTTAGCTTCTTAAACATGGCGTCGGTGAAGTGAAGGCCGGCGGTCGGCGCGGCGACCGAACCCGGCGAGCGGGCATAGATGGTCTGGTATCGCTCGGGTGAATGGCCGGTCGACACGATGTAGGGAGGGAGGGGAGCTTCGCCGGCAAGGGATAGTCGATGGCAGTCAAGGGGGTCCGTCACGGAGGTGCCGCTGTGGAGGACTTGAACGGTTCGTTGACCATCATCACCGGCCGTCTCTCCCACGATGACCTTCAAGTTCGGATCTCGTTCGCTGAATAGCTCAGTTCCGCTCTTTAGTCGACGTCCTGGCCGAACTAACGCTGCCCACCCTTGGGTGACCGGCTCAAGTAAAAGCACCTCGACGGCACCTCCGGTGTGTTTGCGAAGGGGTAACCGTGCGGGGATGACTTGGGTTTCGTTGACTACTACCAAATCTCCTGCGCCTAGCTGGTCGGGCAAGTCAGCTACCGTGAGGTGCTTGGGTCCAAGAGAAGTCCCTCTGTCCACCAATAGTTTGGCGTGATCGCGTGGATCGGCAGGGTATTGAGCGATGGCGCTCTGAGGGAGTTCGTAGTCAAATTGATCCATGTTCTGGACTGGGTGTTCAGGACTCATGGCTTCGTTGATCTCGGGTGGATCGATTCGCTAGTCCTAACAGAGCCTCTCGTGTCCAGATGGGAGCGACACCGTCGGCTCGAAGGAGCCTGTCCACATGCTGATCAAGCTTGGTGGGCTCAGCTTCTAAGAAACCATTCAAAATGACGCTCAGATAGGGCTCTCCTGGGGTAGTCGGCTCAGGTGGCTGAGAGCTAGTAAACGTCAGTAGCGGTAGGCCTTGATGGTCGCCAAGGTAAACGATTCGGGAGTACCAGGAATTTCCAATTTCGACGTCTCCGTTAGCCATCACTTCGTCAACGTTTATCTCAAGCTCCCCTGGAAGCAATCCGTTCTCTTGAGCCGCAACATCCGCGAATTGTTGGTGTGTGATGTTCCAACAGCGGACACTGGCTCCTTGGTCGTTTTCGGGGTCTAAGAAGGCAACGCCTCCACCCCAACGCGACGAAGAGTGTCCGAAACACAAGCGCCAAGGACCGTTAATTAATGGAGCCTCGCTTTTCGGCTTCTGATTATCGCGGGCGCCAATGTGTCGCCGGTGGCCTTTGGCGTAACTTCCGCCGGTGAGATACAGGCTGAAACGCGCATGGAGAAGATTCGATCCATACGCGGCATACCAAAGACGGTCTTGTTTCACTTTGCTGAAACCATCATTGCTCGAATAACGAGCGACCTTCTGCGAAACGATCTGGTGGATCTACCTTGAGGTGAGTGAATGCCGCTCTTGTGACTACGCGGCCCCGCGGTGTTCGTTGGAGAAGTCCTTGTTGGATCAAAAAGGGTTCGTAGACGTCTTCGAGAGTTTCGGGTTGTTCACCCACAGTGATCGAAAGAGTTGATAGGCCTACGGGGCCGCCTCCGTGCGTCACGGCGATCGATTCCAGGATCGACCGATCAACCTTGTCGAGCCCCAGTTCATCTACTCCAAACAGTGCTAATCCGTCGCGGGCTACTTCAACATCGATTGCACCGTCTGCCCGCACTTCGGCGTAATCGCGAACGCGGCGAAGCAGGCGATTCGCTATTCGCGGTGTACCGCGGCTTCTGCCGGCAATCTCGGCTGCGCCATCAGAATCAACGGAAACAGACAGAATGCCCGCAGCCCTTTCGACGATGGCTTGAAGTTCGACCGGAGCGTAATAGTCAAGGCGTTCCACGAGGCCGAAACGATCACGAAGGGGACCCGCTATTAGTCCAGTTCTGGTTGTCGCGCCGACCAACGTAAAAGCTGGAAGATCGAAACGGATGGATCGCGCTGCCGGTCCTTTTCCGAGTACGACGTCCAGCTGAAAGTCCTCCATTGCTGGATAGAGAACTTCTTCGACCTGTTTGGGCAGTCGGTGGATTTCGTCGATGAACAGGACGTCACTCTCGCCAAGATTGGTGAGGATTGCTGCAAGATCTCCGGCGCGTTCGATCGCCGGACCTGAAGTTATGTGCATAACCACCCCAAGTTCTGCAGCCACGATTCCAGCGAGCGTTGTTTTGCCCAGCCCTGGAGGGCCGGCAAAGAGCAGGTGGTCCGGTGTCTGTTCTCGGGCCCGAGCTGCGTCGAGAACAACTCCGAGGTGATCCTTAAGTTCTGACTGGCCGACGGATTCTTCTAACCGTCTTGGCCTCAACCCAATTTCGTCTTGGTCTTCTTCTACGACATCAGCTTGAAGGATTTCTTCGCGGCTCTCGCTTTGGGTGCGGCGAAATCCCTCGTCTCGGCCCCAATCGTTCTCGGTCATTTGGCCGCCAGGCGTTGCAGAGCGTTACGGAGCATGGTTGAGGTGTCATCTCCTTGGAGGCCGTTGACGGCGCGTCGCACTTCTTCACTTCCGAAACCCATTTGGGTGAGCGCGTCACGAACATCGCTGATCGGCGTTGAAACGGTCTCGCTGGTGTCGTCTGGTTGGCTGTCGTCAAAGCCGGGGATCTCGAGACGATTCTTGAGTTCTAACACCATCCGTTGCGCCGTTTTCTTGCCAACACCCGGCACCAGGCACAAGGCGTCGACGTCATTGGTTGCTACAGCCTGTCGAAGCTCAACCGGTGGGAGCGTGGCGAGAACAGCCATCGCCAATGCCGGGCCTACTCCGTGGGCGCCGATCACAGATTCAAAACATCTTCGTTCTATCAACGTCGCAAATCCGTACAACTGTTGATCGCCTTCTCGGATGTGATGGTGAACATGCATGAACACGTCTGAGCCTATTTCGGGCATTTCTGCGAGTGTTCTGGGATTGACGCTGACCCTGTATCCGATTCCGCTCACCTCCACTACGACTTCGCCTTCGGGATCTTTGTCCACCAACGAACCGCGAAGTGAGCCAATCATCGGACCTTGGAAACCTTTTCAAGCCGACGGGTTGGGGCGTGGGCGAGATGGCAGAGCGCGACGGCGGCCGCGTCAGCCGCGTCGGGTGGTGAGGGAAGCTCCGGCAAGGAGAGCAGAGATTGAACCATGCGCTGCATCTGTTCTTTGGTGGCGTTTCCCCAACCTGCGATGGCTTCTTTGACCTGGTTGGGGGTGTATTCGACAACTTCGGCGCCGGCCGTCGCCCCTGCTGCCATGGCTAGGCCACTTACTTGGGCGACCCCCATCGCTGTGCGCGCGTTGGTCTGAAAAAACACGCGTTCTATTGCCACCACGTCTGGGCGATGTTCTTCGATCAACTCTTGAAATTCTCGGTGAATAGCGGCCAAGCGCTGGGCGGTCACTGCTTTAGCTGGGGTGCGAATCACACCGATAGCTACCGCCTCTGCCTTACGGCCTACCTGTTCTACAACGCCGTACCCGCAACGAGAGAGGCCAGGGTCAATTCCCAGAACGAACACAGGTTCGATTCTACCGCAACACTCAGGGAGTGCCGTTCAGCCTTTCGTGAGCTCCACTAGAACTTCGTCCGGCACGTCAAAGTTGGCGTAAACGCCCTGAACGTCGTCGTGTTCGTCAAGCGCGTCCATTACGGCCATAACTTGCCGTGCATCGCTGGTTGAGGAAAGTTCTATAACGTTTTGTGGGAGATAGGTGAGATCGGTGGAAGACACTTCGATGCCTGCTTCTTCAAGTGCCTCTCGAACCGCAATGGTGTCAGCAGGATCCGTCGTAACTCTCCACAGTTCACCTTCAATCACGACGTCTTCTGCGCCAGCTTCTAAAGCCGCGAGCATCACGTCGTCCTCGTCGAGCGCGGCTGGCACCAGCACCACCCCTTTGCGTTCAAATTGCCATGCGACGGCGCCAGGTTCGGCCAACGAACCGCCGGCTCGAGTAAAGACGCTACGAATCTCGGCGCCGGTCCGATTCCTGTTGTCGGTCAAGACATCAACGAACATCGCGACGCCATGCGGTGCATAACCCTCGTAGCTGACTTGTTCGTAGTTGACGCCTTCGAGTTCGCCTGTGCCTCTCTTGATCGCTCGTTCGATGGTGTCGAGCGGTACTGAGTTGTCGCGCGCCTTCTGATACATCGTTCGAAGGTTCGCGTTCGACTCTAGATCGCCTCCGCCTTCACGTGCTGCTACTTCAACCTGGCGAATAAGCTTCGCGAAAAGCTTGCCTCGAGCTTTGTCAGCCGCACCTTTTTTGTGTTTGATGGTCGCCCATTTGGAATGCCCCGACACTCGCCTACCTCCGGGCCACATTCTGCCACTGCGACAGAAGGATGGGAACGTCGGAACCTAGAGGGCGCATGATCCCCACGATCTCTATACCTCACTAAGGAACATTTGATGCAAGCGGAGGTCATTCGTTAGCTCTGGATGAAAGCTGGAAACTAAGACATTGTTCTGACGACACAGGACTGGTATTTCATTTCCCTTGACGAGTTCAACTGTTGCGAGAACCTCAACGGCGGGACCCGCAACCTCCACCGCGGGCGCACGAATGAAAACCGCGGGGAAAGGGTCTTCTAAGCCGAGTACGTCGATCTCTTTTTCAAAGCTCGCTATCTGACGTCCGAATGCGTTGCGGCGGACCGATATGTCGATCCGATTGAAACTTCGTTGGTCGCTTCGGCCGTCTAGGACCTC
>DASCSY010000139.1:0-5896 GCA_034399415.1 Acidimicrobiales bacterium | reverse complement strand
GAGAAGTCCGAGACTGTTATCGCTCAACTGGCTGCAAGCCAGTTGATAGAGGTCGAAGCCTCCGGGCCATTCATTGAGTTTGAGCGCTGGTTTGAACTGATTGGCTGACGCCTACGCATAGACGCGGGGTCATTGTTGGAGGCTACGGTTTCCAATGTTGGTCGGCGACCAGGAGGTCCCGTGGACTATCAACAGATCAAAGTTGAGGACCGGAAAGAAGTTCGGCTTCTGATTCTTTCCCGGCCCGAGAAACTAAATGCCTGGACAGAACGCATGCATGTCGAGTTGGTGCATGCCATTGAAGAGGGCAACGTCGAGAAGTCCGTTGGCGCGTTCGTGATGACAGGTGAAGGAAGAGCATTTTGTGCCGGAGCTGACATTGGTGATGTGTTCGCCAAAACATTGGATGACGAATCGCAGGGGTACGGGGCACTCACCGAGTCAGTGAATTGGGTGGGTTTAGTGCGCGAGTCAAAGCCCATGGTGGCCGCTGTTAACGGCCCGGCGATTGGTCTCGGGTTAACCATGTTGCTGTCGATGGACTTCATAGTTGCCCAATCTGACGCCAAGCTGTCTGCACGATTTGTAAAGATGGGCGTCGTCCCAGAGTTAGCTTCATCGCATTACTTAGTGCAGCGCTGCGGCTGGGGCATGGCCTCCGACTTAGCTCTGTCGGGGAGGACCGTTTCCGGCGACCAAGCCAAGGAAATCGGACTCGTTGACGAAGTCGTGGTCGACGACGTGGTCGACGCTGCGGTCGAGCGGGCCCGGAGTTATGCTGAAAATGCCCCATCATCGCTGCTACTCACCAAACAATTACTGACCAAGAATGGAAGCGAAACTGATTTGGACCTCGTTCAACGCCGTGAAGGAAAGTCGAACGAGCAAGCTGGGCTAACCCCCGAACATCGCGAAGCGGTTGACGCCTTTCTGGAGAAACGGGCCCCAAAGTTTCGCTGACACTCGCCACGCCAATAGTTTGTGTAGCGGTGAGAAAACGAGTGGACACAAAAGTGTATTGGTGGCTGGGTCACGTGATTGACCTGATCCACATGCCAATCGTCATCGTGCTGGTTTTTTGGGGGGCGGCACGATTCTCGGGTGAGTTGTACGTGTCGATCGTGGTGGTGACGGTGATTCTGCAGATCGGATTGCTGGGCTGCCCGTTCATGGCACTCACGGGGCGATTGAAACGGCTTCATGACCCGTCGTATGTGAACCACTGGTCATTCACCGTTTGGTTCTACCGAAAATACGGCCCAGTGGCCGGCATTGTCGTGTTCCTCTTCTTCGTCGGTATTGGTCTAGCGCTTCGCGCATTTTTCTTCTCATAGGCCGCTTACTTAACGGCAAATTCATCAGCTGCTATGGCGGTGCGGACCAAGCAATCGGCTGAATCAGAAGTGTTACGAGGCCGTTAAACAACGTGAACGCGCAGAAAAAACTTTTGAGAAGAAGAAAGCTGCTGGTAAAAATGACTCCGAGTAACAGAAAGGAGAAACAGCAAGATGCAATACCCACACTACGCAAGTGGTCGGGCTCGGTCGTATCGAAGTAGCTACAGATGTGCCTCATGCCGTACTTCCATTCACTGGGATGGCACCGTCAAGGCCTATGTCTCTGACGAGCAGTTAACCCGAACCTGCGCAGAGTCGACAGCGGGCCATAACTGTTAAATCATTACAAATAACCACGCATTTGAGAGACTTCCACCCACAAAGTGGAGGTCTCTTTGGCTTTTCCTCGTCACAATGGTTGTATGGCGATCTCTCAACTCAAGATTAGAGACGACTTCGTTATCGATGGTCGCGAACTTGAGTGGCGGTTCTCAACTTCGAGTGGTCCAGGCGGTCAGCACGCTAACCGTGCCCAGACTCGAGCCGAAGTTAGCTGGGATATTACGGCCTCGAAAGCTGGAAGCGTTGAGCAACGCACCCGCCTAATTCACCGCGTCGGTGAACGCATCACTATTCGTGTAGATGAGCATCGCTCCCAGAAACGCAATAGAGATGAAGCGTTGCACCGGTTATCAGCCAAAGTGCGAGAGGGACTGCACGTGCAACGTTCCAGGAAGGGCACTCGACCTAGTCGGTCGGCGAAACGAAAACGAACTGACGCTAAAACTCAGCGTGGTCGACTCAAGCAACAACGCCAACGTCCCTCTTTAGATGACTGACGTTCCCGTTTAGGAACCCGTCAGTCATCTCAATGACCACCCTGAGGTGCGAGCTGTTTCTCTCTGGTTTCTTTTGAAGGGGGTTCCCGTAACAGTTAGGCGGAATGACCCATGGCCCATCGGATGCCCCGACGAAGCAATTCGCGGTACATCGGTTGTTCCCAGGAGCACCGTTCGATGACCGGGTAATAGTCCATGAGTGGTTGCATGTCCCAATGGCCTCGGCAATGTCCGAGGGTGTTGTACAACACCCCACCCGCCCCTAGGGGACGCAAATACTGAACCAGATGTCGTTCTGCTGCGCCCCAATCCTTCTCCGCGAAACCGGTCGCCTCACCGCTCCAATGGGTGTGTAGGAGGGGTTGCAACTCGGTTAAGTCACAGTGCTCCATGAGGTAGAGCTCATCGTCGGTTTCGAACTGCTCTATGCCCTCAACAAGCCAGTGACTCGGATCGCTGAGTTCCACTTGATAGAGGTGAATCGGTGGATGAGCGACGAACTGACTTCCCAACAGTTCCGCCCAAATCGGAAAACAGCGTGGAGCCTCAACCCCGTTAGGGCGAGGGAGGTCGAGTGCTGCGTTCGTTCCGTGAAGCGCCAACCAGCGTCCGCCGCTTTCAACCCAATCACGTAACGTGGCTTGAGCGCTTTCGCTAGGTCGAACGTCACAGGTGTAGCTGATCAAAAACGCGGACTCCGTAATTACGGTGGTGGCTTCGTAGTCTGGTGCAACGGTGACACGAATATGAGGGTGTTCGGCGAGCAGGCTAAGTAGCTCAGCGCGCGCGAAATCAATGTCGTGATACTTGCCTCCGGCGACTAAGTAAGCGTCAACCCGTTCGGCATTCGTAGTCATCCCTAGTAGTTAACCCGTTTAGTGAAGCCTCCATCAACGGTGAGGTTGGCGCCGTTGACGTGGCTGGCTGCGTCGCTAGCGAGGAAGGCAACAGCATTCGCGACATCCTGAGCGACCCCTAATTCGCCTTGGGGGTGGGCTGCTTGGGTCGCCGCATAAAAGTCTTCCATGTGATCTTTGATCATGTTCCAGTCGCCACCTTCAACAAAGATCGGGCCAGGTTGGACGACATTGCATCGAATTCCCTTGGATCCGAGCACTTGGGCCTGCCCGAGTGTCCAATTCGTTACTGCTGCTTTCATCGCCGAGTAACTCCCAGAGCCAGTCGCGAAATGCTCAGCAGTTGCGGTAGTGCCGATACTGATAAGTGAACCGCCCCCTTCCATCAGGTGTTCTTGGGCGGCTTCAACACCCCCAACCAAAGCCCGCAGATCGACGTTGAAGTTATTAACCCAATCGTCTAGCGATCGCTGCGGTTTAGCACTGGTGTTGTGGACGTAGATATCGATACCGCCGAGCGCTTCCCGTGACGCAGCGATCCACGCTTCAAGACTGCCGAGGTCCCCAGCGTCTACAGGGGACCCGCACACCGTTCCCAGGTTTGAGAGCTCTTGAACAGCCGTATCGACGCCTTCCTCATCACGTGCACAAATACCGACTGCTGCGCCTTCAGCTAGCAAAGTTTCAGCTATTGCTCGCCCGATGCCCTTAGTCGAACCGGTCACCAAAGCCTTCTTGCCGGTGAGTCCGAGATCCATCTCATGCTCCTTGTATCTTCCAGGTACGAATATGCCGTTGAGATACATCATCGCCGACGCGAGCGGATGAAGGAAACGCTATGCCGTTCCAGTGGATCGAACTCGCGTCTTCTACCTGTGTGCTGAGTGTCTTACCCCACCGCTACTAATAACGGTTATGCGAATCCCAGGACCTAACGAATTAACTAGCTATGTGCAAGTCGAAATCCTCCGACGCTCTATCGCCATGGACAAACCGGGTGTTCCGGTAACAGTTTCCCTCCTACTCACCCGCGAAGAGGCACTACTGATGCTTGATGGATATTTGAGACATGCCAACGCCGCGTAAGCGGCGTGCCACCGATCTACGCTGGTCCCACCATGTCGAGCGAGCCTTCAACAGATCACGTACAGCGAAATCGGGGGCTGTGGGACTCATGGGCGCCGGATTGGCTGGAGAGCGGCGAGCGTGCCTGGGCGTTGAGCGACCCAACCTGGGGTGTCTACCAAGTACCCGAATCTGAGGTGGGCCTGCTCACGACTTTCACGGGTGGGAGCGTCGTCGAGCTTGGATGTGGAACTGGTTACGTGTCCGCATGGATGGCTCGTTTAGGCGGCGACCCGGTCGGAGTAGACAACTCTGCGTTGCAGCTGGCGAACGCCAAACAATTACAAGAACGTTTCGAGATTTACTTTCCCTTGATCCACGCGAACGCCGAGAAGTTGCCATTTACGGATGGCTCATTCGACTTCGCGATTTCAGAATACGGGGCCGCTATTTGGTGCGACCCCTACCAGTGGATTCCCGAAGCGGCGAGAGTTCTCCGTCGGGGAGGCCGACTGGTTTTTCTTGGTAACTCGACTCAATTAATGCTTTCGGCCCCTGACGACGATGGCCCAGCAACCCCGGCGCTACTGCGGTCTCAATTCGGCATGCATCGCTTCGAATGGGACGACGACCCAGGAGTGGAGTTCCACCTCTCCCACGGCGACATGATCAGAGTGCTTCGAGCGAACGGGTTCGAGATTGAGGACTTGATCGAAATGCGACCACCAGACGACGCTGTCGAAAATCGCTACGGATATGTCACTCTCGACTGGGCTCGGCGTTGGCCTGCAGAAGAGGCGTGGATCGTTCGTAAAGTCTGACTGAAACCGACGATATGGACGTCATCCAACATCACCGTCCGTTTTCTTCCACCACCCGACGCTCCTGTAAATCCGATGACAAAACTGGTTTGACAAGCGACCACGTTGGTCGACATCGCCGCCGCACATCGTTGATCTGTGAGAGAGTGCTGACCAAGAGAGGCCCTCATGTCTTCAAACGAAAAGATCGTTAAAGCGTTCCTATATGGGGCAGATTCAAGCGTCTTTAGCGACGAAGGAAGGCTCGTCAACCTCTTACCGGACCCCATCCCGTTCGGAGGGATCTACATAGGCCCCGCTGGTGCTGACGAATATGTTGGACTGATACAGAGCAATATCCGCTTGGACTACCTCAAAGCCCACGAAATAGTTAACGAAAGAGATCGCGTCATCGTCATTGGAAGTGAGCGCGGACTCTTCCTGCACAACGATCAACCGTACGAAATGGATTGGGTTCACGTGAATACGGTGATCGACGACAAGATCGTCGAGATGCGTGAATACAACGACACTGCCGCCATGCTTCAGGCTTACAACGCGCCGAAGGCCGAATAGGTTCCGCAAACAATTTCAACTTCACTACCGCGGAGAGCGATGCGACGTGCAAGGCAAGGTTTGCCGCTACTAGACGCGATCGTTCAGCAAGCAGATCCGGAGGTGGCAGACCTGTTTATGAGAGCGCGTCCTCGCTGGCGACGCGCGCTATGTCATCGGCGGTCATTCCGAGTAGCTCCGATAGGACTTCGTAGGTGTGTTCCCCGAGGGCCGGCGCTGCCGCTCGAGGACCGTGGTCGTAGCCCCGAATCTTGTATTGGTGTCCAGCGTAAGGCACCACCCCAACCTCGCTATGTTCGAGACGCTTGTAGAAGTCACGATGGAGGTATTGGGGATCCGAGGCGAGGTCTCGGCTCCGCTGAACTTTGCCCGCAGGGATTCCAGCGCCTAACAAGACGCTTTCGACCTCTTCAGCGGTGCGA
>DASCSY010000138.1:0-5911 GCA_034399415.1 Acidimicrobiales bacterium | reverse complement strand
TTAATGGCGTCTCGATACATGTCATAAAAGACCGGATATTGCATTGGACGTAACGTCAGATTGAATCCAGGGTCAAGGATGCTCCCTGGGGCTCCGATCTCTCGCCCGGCGGTAGATACCGCCTGTTTAGGCTGCTCTGGGTTTTCGTAGATGTCGTCTGGTTCGGTGAGTGCCATTCGGGTGTCGTTTCTGGACTGCAGATCAGGACGGGGAAGCGAGACGGGTTTCAGTCACACGCTTCGCAAGCTTCGGGGTTTTCGAGTGAGCACGCGAGGGCTTCTTCGTCGGTAAACGAGTTGGCGCTATCCGACTCCCCCTCCGGCGGTGAACCCATTGGCCCACCGTCGGCTTCGGTAGTGGTTTGGTTAATACGAGTGGCTGGCCTTGAGCGCAGGTAGTAGGTGGTTTTCAAGCCACTTTTCCATGCGTGCATGTACATCGAAGACAGCTTGCCGATGCTCGGGCTCTCCATAAATAAATTCAACGACTGGCTCTGGTCGATGTAGGCGCCTCTGCTGGCGGCCAAGTCGATGAGGGCTCGTTGCGGCAACTCCCATGCTGTTCGATAGACCTCACGCACGTCCTTGGGAATTTCCTTGATGTCTTGGATTGAGCCTTCGGCTCGTTTGATTTGTTGAGACATATCCTCGCTCCAGAGTCCCATCTGCTGAAGCTCATCTACGAGGTAGCGGTTGATCTGCAAGAACTCACCTGAAAGCGTCTCTCTTTTGAACAGGTTCGATACCTGAGGTTCGATGCATTCATAGCAACCGGCGATAGAGGCAATTGTCGCAGTTGGTGCTATGGCAATCATCAACGAGTTACGCAGACCGTGTTGGCTTATTCGGTCCTTCAAAGCCTCCCATCGCGCAGCGTCGCTTGGGGTGACACCCCATAGGTCAAATTGGAGGTCACCGCGAGCTGCTCTCGTTTCGGAGAAAGCTTGGTGAGGTCCGTCCTCTGCGGCAAGATCGCAGCTGGCGGAGAGAGCCCAGTAATAAATCTCCTCGCTTATTCGCGTGGATAGTTCGAGAGCTTCGGGGCTATCAAATGTGAGGCCAGTCTGGAAGAACACGTCTTGGAGCCCCATCAAGCCCAGTCCTACCGGGCGCCATTTATTGTTCGAAGAGCCCGCTTCGCTGGTCGGGTAGAAGTTGATATCAATTACACGATCCAAGAAGGGCACCGCTGTTCGCACCACCTCACCGAGGCGGTCAAAATCGAACGCTCCGTCGCGCACCAAACGCCCCAGGTTCACCGAACCGAGGTTGCAAACGGCAGTCTCTCCTTGGCTCGTCACCTCGATGATCTCAGTGCAAAGATTCGAAAGATGCACGACGTTGCCAGGTTCTCCGGTCTGGTTGCATTTGAGGTTCGATCCGTCTTTGAAGGTGACCCAACCGTTTCCTGTCTGAGCCAAAGTCCGCATCATGCGGGAATACAGCTGTCGTGCCGGAACCTGACGTTCGTATAGTCCCTCCTGTTCCGCCGCGACGTACGCCTGCCGAAACTCTTCTCCATAGGTATCTGTTAATTGCGGCACGACCTTCGGGTCGAAGAGGGACCACTGCCAGTCGTTTTCCACCCTCTCCATGAACAGGTCCGGGATCCAGTTGGCGAGGTTCAGGTTGTGGGCTCGACGAGCGGTATCACCTGTGTTGTCTCGAAGCTCAAGGAAGTCCTCTAGGTCCGCGTGCCAGGTTTCTAGATAAACGCAAGCGGCGCCTTTGCGTTTTCCACCCTGGTTCACCGCCGCTACTGAAGAGTCTAAAGTTTTTAGCCACGGAACAATGCCGTTGGAGAGCCCGTTAGTGCCGCCAATTAGTGAGCCTTTGGACCGAACACGATGCCATGCGACCCCAATGCCACCGGCAAACTTAGAGAGTTTGGCGATATCGGTGTATCGCTTGTAGATACCTTCCAAGGAGTCTTCTGGGCTATCTAACAGGTAACAGGACGACATCTGAGGATGCGATGTCCCGGAGTTAAAAAGTGTCGGACTCGACGTCAGGTATTCAAGGCTCGACATCAACTCATAAAGAGTGATGGCTTCTTCGGGAGTACGGGCAAGGCCGCAAGCGACTCTAAGTAGAAAATACTGCGGTGTTTCTATAACTGTCCGTTCAGTTGGATGACGAAGAAGATATCGGTCGTAAACGGTGCGCAAGCCGAAAAATTCGAACAGCTTGTTTCGCTCATGAAGCACCGAGTTGTTCAGTTTGCGGGCATGCACTTGGACAAACTCAAGTACGCCTTGATGGATCAAGCCACACTCGGCCCCCAACTCAATAGATTGGCTAAACGAATGGACGTTTTGATTCTGGACTTCTTTGTCGATGAACGTTCCAAGTAATCGGGCAGCGAGCCTCGAGTAGTTGGGCTCTTCGATAATGAGCGCTGCTGCGGTCCGAATCGAGAGTTCGTCGAGTTCGGTGGTGGTGGCTCCATCATGCAGGCCCGAGATAGTTCTCGTCGCAATACGCATCGGATCGACACCGGGCAACTCGGTTGCACATCGTTCGACCGCTCTGACGATCTTGTTGACGTCGACTGACTGCATGCTCCCGTCGCGCTTTTGGACTTGCATGCCCGTAGCTGAAGTGCCATCAACGTTGTCGTCGGCTGTTGCTGTTGCCGCCTGATCTGTGATCGCCACGTTCGCTCCTCGCCTGCCGCATCCGGAACCTGCGACCGTCCTCCTCACCGGGTCTCGATTGCTCCTCCTCAAGTCACCAGGCCTCGGTGGAGGCCTGCGGTTCGTCAAGTCGGAGAATCGATCCGCCAGTCTTAGTCGTTTAAGTTCCGGACTTGTGATTACACCCGTGTAGTTACAACCTTGTCAAGCATCTGTACCGGTCTCTTTGACCGCGCGCAAGCACAAATGGGCCTTGATTTTTCATCGCGTATCTCGAATCGTTCTCAACCTCACCACCCTGCGTGGCAGATGATCATCTGCGCGGCTCTTGGGTCACTACCTCCTCACGGCCAGCTAACGTTCGAGGAAGAGGTGAAAACAGTGGATCAAATCGTGGTCGTGGGGGCTTCTCTGGGAGGGATACGAGCCTGCCAGAATCTTCGGCGAGAAGGATTCGAGGGCGAGTTGACCCTTATTGGTGCGGAGAAGCACCGCCCTTACGACAGGCCGCCTCTTTCTAAAACGATGCTGGCGACAGACCAAGACCCTGACGAATTGCAACTGGTGACGGAAGACACTTTGGTTGACCTTGATCTGAATCTCCTCTTAGGTCAGCCAGCAACAGATCTCGATGTCAACCGACAGGTGGTCACGGTGGGTGAGGACGAGATCCGCTATGAGGGACTCGTAATTGCCACCGGTGCTTCGGCAAGAAAACTTCCAAAAACTGCTGACATCGACGGTGTTCACGTCCTTCGGACGGTCGACGACTCGGTAGCTATTCGCGAGCGCTTGGTGCCTGGCGCGTCTGTCGTAATAGTGGGCGCTGGCTTCATTGGGTCGGAAGTCGCCGCTGCTGCCACCACCCGCGGCTGCGAAGTAACGATCGTCGAAGCTGCTGCCGCACCACTCATTAGAGGCCTCGGTGCGGAGATGGGGGCAGCATGCGGCGACTTACATATTGCGCACGCCGCCGATCTACGACTAGGGGTGGGCGTCGCGTCCGTGCTCGGCAAGGACGAGGTTGAGGGCGTCGCGTTGACTGACGGGAGTCACCTTCAGGCCGACCTGGTTGTGGTCGGGATCGGCGCTGAGCCCAACACAGAATGGTTAACGAACTCCGGGCTAAATATCGATGACGGAGTCGTCTGTGACGGAACGATGAACACCGGCGTTCGCGGGGTCTACGCCATGGGTGACGTGGCGAAGGCCCCCAATGCGTGGCTCGGACCATCACCTGTCCGGGTGGAGCACTGGACCGCAGCTACAGAACAAGCGATGTTGGTAGCAGCAAACCTATTGCACCCCGAAGACAGTCGTGTATATGACTCCGTGCCGTTCGTATGGTCTGACCAATACGACGACCGAATTCAAGTGGCGGGCAACACCGAAAATGCTGAACATGTGGAGGTGTTGTTGGGCTCAGTCGATGAACGGGCTTTTGTCACTGGCTATCGCGTTGGCGGCGCGTTAGCGGGAGTGATGGCCTTGAATACCATTAGACCGTTTGTCCAATATCGACGTCTCCTGATGAGTCACGCCAGTTGGGATGACGCTCTCGCCCTTGCAGCAGAACTCGCATGATCCTCAGAAGCCACCCAGCATGAACCTGCTGTCGGAAACTTCATCGATCGACTCCTGGGAAGGCCA
The DNA here is from genome assembly GCA_034399415.1 of Acidimicrobiales bacterium. GTDB lineage: Bacteria > Actinomycetota > Acidimicrobiia > Acidimicrobiales > Poriferisodalaceae > UBA2110. Next base: position 1,626 of record DASCSY010000138.1, on the reverse strand, counting down.
CCAGTGAGAACCGGTGGTCGTGAAATAGAGTCGGTCGCCGTCTTCTGCGCTTCATCGTTAGGTAACGAACCCAAGTTTGTTGAGCTAGCAACAGGACTCGGCAAACACCTCGCCCTAGAAGGTGTCACAGTCATCTTCGGAGGCAGTGACGCCGGACTAATGGGGGCCGTCGCTGACGGGGCAATTTCAGAAAATGGTCGTGTCATCGGCGTCTACCCAGAAAATACTTTCTCCCGTGACGTACGTCATCGCGGTGGTGTCGATTTACGTTTGGTCGCGTCGATGCATGAACGCAAAGCGTTGATGTATGAGCTGAGTGACGGCGTTATAGCACTGCCCGGCGGATACGGGACCCTTGATGAGCTTGCCGAAGTTTTGGCCTGGACCCAACTCGGCTTTCACGACCTCCCCGTCGTCCTACTGGATACGGGCAAGTTTTGGAACAAATTTGTGGAGTTCTTCGACGACGCAATGTCCTTTGGCGTACTAAACGAAAGAAGTCGCCAGTCCTTGGCAAGGGCATTCACTCCCCAATCGGCGTTGGAGCTACTGCTCAAGCTTGCCTCAGACACGGTTGAGGAGTAGCTGAAGGGTTCTCCTTCATTAGGCAAGCGACAGTCCCAGAACAGCTTCCTGCGACCCGACACCGCCGTGTCCGGGCTCATTTTCGTCGGGCTGAGAGGATTTGAACCTCCGACCCCTGGTCCCCCAGACCAGTGCGCTAACCAAACTGCGCCACAGCCCGCAGCGACGCCACGATATCTGGGATGACGCTTCGATCCGCTCGCCAGACCCAGTCAGATAATTTGTTGTACCACCCAAATAATTCCCTGCAGGGCGCGCCATCCCAGGTACAGGGCCGCGGCGGCGGCTACCACCCAAAAATGCCACGGAGCCGAACCGCCGCTCGGCGCGTCAGTAAGTAACTGACCGCAAGCTGGACACCCACCGTCGTCGCGGAGCAGTCCGACATCGAACTCGCGCTGACATCGGTCGCACCACGTCACAAGTTATCTACCATCTGGGTTCTTAGGTACGAAACAAAGCGACGCATCGAGACTTCCTTAATCCCGTCGCCGCATCCGCATTTTTATTGGCGTCGCACCGAGATCAAATTCCTCGCGTAGGCGACGTTCAAGGTAACGCACGTAGCTTGCCGGCAAGTCTTTGTTAGTAAACAAGATAAAGGTGGGGGGATGAGTTGCGCCCTGAGTCGCGTAAAGAACTCGGCCACCATGAGGCCCAGGCTGGGCCGACTGTGCAAGTTGAATCACTTCGTTTACTCGACGAGTCGGCACTCGCGTTTCGTAAGCGTCTATCGCTGCCTCTAGAGCTGGGATAAGACGCTGTATCCCCCGTCCGGTCAGAGCGCTTATTCGTAAGACCGGTGATTCCCCCAAAAAATGAAGCCGTTGGCCTAGCTGGTACATCAAATCGTCTTTGTCTTCTTGGTTAACGACCTCCCACTTGTTCATCAGAATAACAATCGGGCATCCGGCCGCATCTACCCGTTCGGCGAGGCGTTGATCTTGAGAAGTAATCCCCTCGGATGCGTCGATGACAAGAAATGCTACGTCGGCCTTATCTATTGCCCGCAGTGCCCGGAGATTTGAGTAGTACTCAGTG
>DASCSY010000137.1:0-5945 GCA_034399415.1 Acidimicrobiales bacterium | reverse complement strand
GACTCGAAGAGCCTCAATGTATGGGTAGCCGAACATGTAACCGGTACCAAGAAGCGAGATTCCTGGATCAAGTCCCGCGGCAGCGAGATTGTCGTTGATGAAACTGATGAAGGGCTCGTCGGTGTACTTGGGATCGCTCGTGTCCTTCAATCCGCCTCCAACGACCCACCACTTGTCGGCTCCCATTCCAGCTGGCGCCATGTAAGCAGCAATCCCTTTACAGACCGACGGAGTGAATGCCGCAGACATTGTCTCCAACAGACCGGCAGCTTCGACTTCTTGGATCGCCAGCAAGCAAGGATTTCCCGCGGTCATCGATATGAACACGTCAGGATCGAAGGCAGCAATAGTCGTGACCTCATTGGTCAACGTAGGCGCTGCAGGGTCATGACGAACCGGAAGGTATTCGCTAACCACATCCGGATTGGCCTCGGCGTAGTTCTCGAAACCAATTTCGTAGGCGAGACCGAAGTCGTTATCCATGACTAGCCCCGCAACTTTGACTGGAAGCTCATCTGCCAAGTTGCTCTTGATCCAGGTTCCCCACAGCATGGCCTCAGTCGAGTACGACATCTGCATCGAGGTCGTCCAAGGATGATTCACCGGGTCACCCCACGCGGGGTGACCTGAAATGTAGAACGGGTGAGGAATGCACTCATCGTTGATCTTGTCGTACACCGCGAGACCGTTTGGTGACCCACCATTCTGGATGGCAAAAACGTTTTGGGATTCGATCAACTCGTCCACATACTCGATTGTCTGAGCCGCGACATACCCGTCGTCGAACACGATCATGTTGATCGCGCGTCCGCCAATGCCTCCGTCGTTGTCATTGACCCAATCGAAGTAGTTGATCATTCCGTGGGTGATGTTGCCGTAGGCAGCCAAGTTGCCGGACTGCACGAGAGTGTGTCCGAGCCTTAACTCGCTGTCTGAGACGCCGTGGGTGTTGCTCCAGTCAGATGGACAGCCATTCAGGTCAATCTCGTAGCCTGTTGGGCCGCGGAGAACGTTGTCGTCGCCGACGCCCCACTCTCCTGCGTTCACCTTCTCGGTGATCTCATCGATCATCAGTTGGCGGTTGTAGGCAGCTTCTTCCCATATGCCATCAAGGGTTGAACGATCGAACGTCGGCGCGTCAGCGTCAACTTCTTCTTCTTCTTCGTCGCCGGATACGGCTTGCTCCGCTGCTTCTTGAGAAATACCGCCACCTTCGTCTTCTTCCGCTTCTTCTTCGGCGCTATCTGCAGCGTCGTCAGACGATGATGCTTCGACTGCTTCGGTTCCGGACGACGAATCGTCGTCGCTTCCACCGCATGCCGCGGCGACAACAAACAGCGCTATGAGCGCGATCAGGAGGCGGTAAGTACCGCCTCTTTGCTTCTTCATCAGGCCCCCCTGAGTAGGTTCGATTTATTTCGCGTCAGTCATTCCGAATGAATCGCTGACGGAGAAACGCTACCTCAATAGTCAATGCGGTGATGCTTGAGCAAGAAAACTGGTCCCCCGATGGGACAAAGCCATGTGAACGCAAGATTCACCTAGGGAAAATCCTGCCGGACTTTGATGTTGGGTCCGCGGCTGCGGGTTTCAAAAGAGTGTTCCTGACGGGGGCTTGATTCCCAACATCATCTGGCCTTGCAGTTCCGCTGCCCGGTCGTAGTCAAAGAGGATGTGACCTGAAAGTGTCGACACGTCGCGTCGGAATCGTTGAAGGGGTGAGTCCAAGAAATGGCTACTGGCGCCGGCCCCATCGTTGATGAGGGCGAGCACTTGTTTCACCAAATCCACCACGTGGGCGCAGTCCATTCGTATTCGCACTCGTTTTATCGGCGAAGGGTACGGTTCATCGCGAAGCGGGGCGCACAAGTCATGCACAGCAGCATCAAACATCAGTCTCGCGGTCCGCATGATGGACGACGCTCGAGCAAGACGTACCTGAGCGGTGCTTGAATCCTTTTGCTGACCGCCGAACATCAGCTTTCTTTCATGCAGGCGCTCTGTGAAAAGTTCTAGTGACCGTTCCCCAGCTCCGACGGAAGTCGCGGTCGCGTCCAGAGACAGCAACGCAAGCATGTCCAATCTGTATAGGGGGTTTGGGGAAGCGATCTGGCCTGGAGCCTCGCGCTTTGATATTTGCTGGTATGTGATCGCTCTCCGATCGGGAACGAACGCTTCTTCAATAATCATGTCGTTGCTGCCCGTCGCTCGCATTCCTTCGGTATGCCAAACGTCTACGACTTCGACGTCTTGCATCGGTAGCAGCATCAACGCCATTTCGTCTTTTCCCTCAAATGCGGCAATAGCCGTCACCAAAGTCCATTGGGAATGCATGACCCCTGTCCCCCATTGCCACCGCCCACTCAACTTCCAGCCACCGTCTACGCGCTCCGCGCGCCCTGTTGGAGCCAGAGTTGCTGGCGCCAACGCATAGTTGCAGTCAGCCCAGAGTTCCTCTTGAGTGTCAAGCGGGTACAGAGCGAACTGCCAGTTGTGGTGGATGAGAAATGCGGTAACCCAGGCGCTTGACGTATCTCCCTTGGCGAGTTCTCTAATCAGTTGCGGGATGATATGAAAGTCAACCTCGGAGCCTCCGAATCGTTCAGGGACGAGCGTCGAGAACAGACCAGAGTCCTTGACGGCATCTAAGGCTGTGTCCGTAAGTTGACGAGTTTTTTCACCTTCCCAAGCTTCGTCGCGAAATACCACTGCGAGGTCTTTCGCTGCTATGAGAAGCGGGTCATCAACCATTTTCTTCACTCGTCTCTGAGATTGAGTCGAACCAGAGGTAGGCGAAATTCTTTCCGATGGATTCGACGCGGATATTCACTGGGAGGCCGATCGTTAAGTCGTTTTGAGGTCCCGAGAACGTACCGACGAACCGGACACCTTCCAGGCTTTCGACTACCACCGTCGCATATGGGAGCGAGTCGGTCCACGCCGAATCGATGGTGAAATGTGAGAGCGACCACGAATAAACGGTTCCGGTACCTTGAATCGCTTGCCAGTTCAATTGTTTCGAGGCACATGCTGAACATAAGAAGCGTGGAGGATGTTGAAAGTTCGCGCATGTTTCGCATTGCTGAACGTGAACCTGACCCGATGCGGCGGCGCGAAGGTAGAAATCCATATCTAGCCCAAATGATTTCGGTTGGTAGACGTCGACTGGTCGGTCGGTCAAGTTCACTCCCTCCCAAATATCGCGATCGATCCGTCTCCGAGATCGCCGTATCCGGTTACCACTCCCACCTGGGCTCCCGCAACTTGCCCTGGTCCTCGGTCGTGGCGTAATTGTCTGACTGCCTCCACAACGTGGTTCATTCCCCACCCGTGCCCGTGACTCAGCAAGCCGCCGTGCGTGTTGACCGGCATTGATCCATCAAGTCCGATGCCTTCGTTTACGACGAAGTCGGCGGCGCCTCCTGCTTCGGTCAAACCCAAGGCCTCTAATTGCAGTAGAACCACATGCGAGTAGCAGTCGTAGACCTGTAAGAAATCAACGTCTGACAGTTGAAGTTCGGCCATTTGAAATGCGCGCGGAGCAGCCGAATGTAACCCGAGTTGGAGCATGTCGGGGCGGTTAGTGATGTCGTCCGCAGGATGTGGGTGTCCTTCAGCTCCTCCCAAGAAAATGATGGGATGGTGGCGAAGATCGCGGGCTCTTTCGCGGGTAGTGAGAACGACCGCTGCCGCGCAGTCGGTCTCCAGGCAGCAGTCATAGCGCCGTACCGGGTCAACAATCACCGGTGACGAAAGATACTGTTCTCGCGTGAGGGGCTTGTCTTTCAAGTACGCGCCGTCTGTTAGCGACGCGTGAGCGCGGGCAGTCAGCGCGACCTGCAACGCTCCTTCGGGCGATACGTCATACAGCTCCATATAGCGTTGGATGTAGAAGCCGTACCACTGCACAGCGAGACGTGCGCCATAGGGGGCGTAGTAGTTGCGCATCAGTTCTGCGAAAGGTCGCTGCGGTAAACGACTTGCTCGTTGAGGCCTCTGGGGGGCTGTCGGTCGTGAGGTATAGCCATCCCAACCAAACGCAACCAGCACAGTGTCGGCCACTCCTGTTGCTATAGCCATCGCTGCGGACTGAAGCGCCGCAACTGAGCTCGCTCCGCCCATATGAATGGTGGCTGAGTATCTCAGGTCGTCGATGCCTAGTTGCGCCGCTATTTCCTCGCTGCTGATATAACCCTCGGGTGGCAAGATCCCGTTGACGTCTTTGGGGCTGAGCCCCGCGTCGTCAAGTGCGGCAACACTGGCTTCGAGGATTAGCTGCGCGGCATCAACGGGATCGTTTCGGTAGTGGGGAGTTTCTCCTACCCCAACAGCGGCACAGGACGCCGAGAGTTTTGTGTCATGCGAGATCATGAAGCCCCCTGATTGCCGAGGACGAGGCTACCGGCTCACTCTGCCTCGAGTTCTGACGCCCCTACTGACTTGACACCTCTGACTAATGACGTTGACCAGCGCGGAGATAACTGAGGTGCAGCTATTGGCCGACATGGGGTGTTTCAAGCAATAGCCTTTCGCTATGCCTAATCCCGAACAGATGAGTGATGTTGAGGCACACGCTGCTATTACCAACACCATCCTTAATTACGCTGAGTACGTAGACGGTGGAGAGATTGAACTCTGGGCCGAGTTGTTCTGCCGGGATGCCGTTTTCGATGAAGGTAGAGCGGTGACGGGCCGCCCGGCTATTGAGGCGCTGCTACCGAAACTGCTGCGGCTATTCACTGCCACTTCACACCACATCAGCAATATCCGGATACAACGCTCTGCTGCGGATCGCGCCAACGCGACTTCCTACGTGTACGCATGGCATCGCAAGCTTGATGGGACCGATTTTGAATTTTGGGGTCGTTACGTTGACGCGTTTTCATTCGAAGACAATGAATGGCGTTTTTCTTCGCGAAAAGTAGAGCAGTTCGGTGCGCGTGGACTTGAGATCGAAATCGATCAGGTACCTCGTCGCTAACCGAAACTTTCGTAGGTCTCGGTATTAGTGGACCGGGCTCTTCGGTTCGGCGAGCACTTACCGGTGGGGGCCCATCCTCTCGATATAAGACATTTCTCCCACCCAATTGTGGTCACCCATCGATCTGAAGGTTCTTTTGTTGATCAACCAACGGTCATCTGAGCGTGAAAACTGGTCGCTGTATCTACCGAAAATCCAAGCGTCTGGTTGATGGTCGCGAAATTCGTGCCATGCGTTGACATAGGAGGTGGCCAACGCTTCGTCTTCGCCTGGGAAGGAAACTTCGATATTTGAAACGAAGTGCGCTGATCTGACAGAGAGGCGGTCGGTCCCAATTGAGAAAAACTTTGTCGCCGCCGTGCGGCCCTCCACAATGGGGAGTGCCCCGCCGTAATCCAGATAGCAGTCTTCGGTGAAAAGACTGACAACGTCTTCTGGTCGATTGTCATCTATCGCTCGGCAGTAAGCGGACAACAAGTCGACGATTTCTTGTCGGTCTGATAATTCGCTGAGTGAATAAGTCATCGTTACCTAGTTTGCTCCAGTTGCGACGGGGAGCCCGTCTATGTTTCTTGATGGTCAGTTGTTGGTTCTCGAGGCAGACCAAGTGCCCGTTCACCAATGATGTTTCGTTGTATTTCATCAGTGCCTCCGGCGATCGACATTCCAGCCGCAAAAAGCGCCGATTTAAGAAAGTGTCCTTCGTCGATGGCGTCTCTATCTGCAAACTGTGACGCTGGGCCAGATACAAAGCCGAGGTCGCGAAGCTCTCGACACAGGGCCGCATTGAGTAATTTGCCCAATGAGGGATGTAGTTCGCGGCGTGCGTTCAGATCCAAGACTTTGCGTTGGATCTTCGCTCTGGTGACGGCGTCGCGAAGCACGGGGTTTTCGACGGACGCAAGTTGGTTGACAAGACTGAAGGTGACGTCGTCTTTGACTGCGCCAGTCGCATAGAAGAACC
>DASCSY010000136.1:0-5971 GCA_034399415.1 Acidimicrobiales bacterium | reverse complement strand
CGATCTCGCGGCACCCTCTGCTAATCCGATTGCGCGGACTCGACACGAACTATTGAATCAACTTGGGTTCGCTAGCTGCCAGCTTTGCCAAGTCGCGTTCTCTTGCACGACAGATGAAGACACACACGCCGAGGCGGGCAGCATGTTCTGGAATGAAATCTGGGCTGACCACTACGGTCGATTACGAAACGAAAGTGTCTACGATCGTCGCTATCTGTGCCCCGATTGCGTCCGAAATCTAAAGACGCTTTTGTCGGCGCCTGAGATACATCCTTAGAGTTTGGTACCTGTAGGGCTTAGTCGGCAGCTACGACATCGCCAAGCACTCTGGAATCAAGGGCGAAGCGAATACCTTCGTAGTCGTTTGCGGCTACGTCGTTGATCGTCGCTACATATTTGGGAGTTCCGCCGTTGTAGACCAGGTAACGGACCTTGCCCTCTTCGTGGCCATCCACATTGGAGTTATAGCCGGTGAACCATGATTGGGCTTTTCTCATCAACATCACGGAATACATCTTCACAACATGGTCCGTCCAGCGTTTTTCGGCGTCCTCTGTCGCTTCGAAGTATTTAAGGTCGCGGGATTGGATGTATTCGAACAAGTCGGTGCACCAGTTCACTCCGTTTTCAATTCCTCGCGGGTAATTCGTTGAGGCCGAGCCACTCTGGGGACCTGACGGCATTAGCAAATTCGGGAAGCCCGACACCAACATGCCGAGGAAGGTTGAGGGATTATCAAACCACTTTTCTCTAAGAGTGAGACCATTGCGTCCTCGGATATTGATGTGATCGAACGATCCAGTTATTGCGTCAAACCCGGTTGCATAGACGATGACGTCAAACTCGTAATCCCGAGAAGTTGTGCGGATTCCTTTTTTAGTGACTCTTTCTAATGGCGTCTCATTGATGTCAACAAGGTGGACATTTTCCCTGTTGTAGGCCTCCAGGTAGTTGGTTTCCATCGGCACGCGCTGAACGCCAAAACCATGGTCTTTGGGTACGAGTTTTTCCGCTAGCACCGGATCGTGAACGCGACCGCGGATTCGGTCAGCCATGTACTCGGAAAACTCAGCATTTGCTTTTTCATCAGTAAAGATCTCACGGAAATTTCTTAACCAGATACTGAACCCAGGCTGGTCATAGAGTCGGTCCCAAAGTTCGAAACGCTCATCCGGGGTTACCTCATAAAAGCCCCGCCGGTCGGGTTCATGTTCGAAGCCCCCCGGAGTCCGAGCACAGGTTTCGAATATTTCGTCATAGCGGTCACGAATCTCCGCCATTTGTTCCGCGCTAATTTCGGTGTTATTCAGCGGGGCGACCCAATTTGGCCGGCGTTGAAATACAGTGAGTTCTCCTACTTTGTCGGCAATTTCACCAATTACCTGTATCGCTGTCGCTCCGGTGCCAACAATGCCAACCCGCTGGTCACTGAGATCAACGGTTTCGTGCGGCCAACCGTGGGTATGCCAAGAACGGCCTCCGAAGTCCTCAACACCGGGAATGCGCGGCATGGTGGGCTGAGACAACAATCCCAAAGCCATCACAAGAAAACGGCATTTGAGTTCACGCCCATCGGACACCGTTACGTTCCAGACTTGGTGGTCCTCATCGAAGACCGCTGATTGGACTCGGCAGTTGAACTGCATGTATTGACGCAAGTCGAACTTGTCGACGACGAAGTTCAAATAGTTCAGGTTTTCTGGCTGGCCGGAAAACATTTCTTTCCAATGCCACTCATCTAACACTTCCCGGGAAAACGAATACCCATAGGTGTAGCTCTCGGAATCAAAACGCGCCCCGGGGTAACGGTTGTTATACCAAGTACCACCGAGGTCCGGGTCAGCTTCAAGAACCGTGGCCTTAACCCCCATGTCTACGAGGCGCTTGATCTGATAGATCCCAGCGACGCCCGCACCCACGACGGCGACGTCGTAGTCCAAATCCAGTTCGTTTTTCATGCTGCGGCCTCGCGCACCTCGTCCGTTATCTGACTTTACCAGAAATCTAAGACTAGTTAGATAACGGGTTCATCGTCGAGCCAGACGATCACCTACACCGAGGTCGAACGGCTGCGCTCATTTACTCGGAGATCAGAATTCGAGTGCCGAAGACCGTGATGTCTCTATCGGCCACATCGCCTTCTGCTGCGAGAACGAGAGCACAAATCCCCTCTCCCTTGGATCCGAGGAATTCCTCCACCTCCGCTCCAGTTTCTTTGGAAGTATCAACGGGAGAGAGCAATTCGATAATTCCACCTTTGGGTGGTCGGACAATCGAACTAACTACTCCCCTATCGGGAATGACTTGTGGCGGGTCCGCAGACAAGCCCAAACCCTTGGCATACGCATCGCATGCGAGGCTCGCGTCGCGCACCGCCACCACCACTTTCTGGATCCCGGAATAATTCGGGGGGTCGCTGACCGGGTTTTCTGGTTGGGTCACCGAGCCGTCTGGGTAAATGCGAACGAGCACGCCGTGAGTTGAGCTGGGGTGGATGTCTCTACCCCCAGCACCTCGCATCAGTGGGAGAACTTTGATACCTCGTTCGAGAAGGACTTCGGCTTCACCATTGGGATCCGGTGCTTCAAGCATCAACGCGTAAATCCCCTCGCCTCGGCGGTCAAGAAACTTTTGGAGAGCTTGGCTAAGCGGTTCATCGGGGTTGGAGGGTGCCATCAATTCGATGTTGCTTCCTCCACGCGGTTGGCACATAGCTACGTGAGCGCCCAGGGAAGGCACAGTTTCTGGAGAAAAGTCAGCAACGGGCATACCAAAACGATTTCTGAACGTCGCCAATGCGGCCTCAAAATCATTCACGGCGATCGCTATTCGGGGCATAGCTGTAATCATGGTGAATCCTGCCTCTCTCAAGAAGCCTAAGCGCTCAACACACCAGGGTGCTCTGCGATGTTGCTGATACCACCAACTTTCAAGCTCGTTGGATTTGGATCGCGTCAATCAGCTGTTGCCCATTCTTCAGCGACCACGTAATTGAACCGTGCTTGGTGTCAACAGTCACTAAATCCGACGCACCGACGCGAGTAATGTCCATATTGACGACCGCCGCGTGTGGCAGTCGCCCTTCCCACATCTGAGCCTTTGATGTGCGGTACACGGCATCATCGGCAACTTCAAGGCTGACCAGCCGTGTAGTTCCCACCTCGTCGGTCTCAGTCACCCGCTGAAATCTCTGCACAGACTCAGTGTGTCAGAGCAATAACCCTGCGTCAGCGCAATACCACACGTCACCATTTAGGTAATCACCTTGCAAAGAGAACTGAAAAATGCTGAGATGGTCCCGTTATCAAGAGCGGTGCACTCCCGTGCACCCAGCAACCTGGGGTGGACACCCAAGGTGCTTGCCTACCTTGTGTAGGGATACGGCTGAGGTTTAACGACCAAGGCAATGAAGTGTCCTAGAGACAGCGGTTTCGCCTCCGTCTCTCCACAAAGGCTTCCCTTTCATCCACTCCTCTTAAGCACTCAACAGCACTAAGAGAGGTAGCCATGAGCGACAACTGGGGATTTGAAACAAAACAGATTCATGCAGGCCAGGAGCCTGACCCGACAACAGGGAGCAGATCGGTACCGATCTATCAAACAACGTCGTACGTGTTTCGAGATACTAATCATGCGGCGGGTTTGTTCTCGTTAAGCGAAGTGGGGAACATCTACACCCGAATCATGAATCCAACCCAGATGGTTTTAGAATCACGACTTCAAACCCTTGAAGGCGGAACCGACACTGCTATAGGGATTCCTGGAGCTCTGGCGGTGGCATCGGGGCAAGCAGCGGAAACTCTAACCATTTTGAACCTTGCTGAGGCCGGTGACCACGTCGTTGCATCCGCCTCGTTATACGGGGGCACCTACAACCTTTTGCATTACACCCTTCCGAAGATGGGCATCACCACCACATTCGTCGAAGACCCTGACGATTTGGAAGCGTGGGCAGCCGCAGCGCAACCCAACACCAAGCTGTTCTACGGCGAAACGATTGGCAACCCAAGAAATGACTGTCTAGACATCTCTGGGGTATCACAAACTGCGCACGACATCGGAGTTCCTCTAGTAGTCGACAACACTGTGGCGACGCCCTATCTGTTTAACCCGTTAGCCCTGGGGGCGGACATTGTGGTGCATTCAATGACCAAATTCATCGGGGGGCACGGCAACTCGATAGGAGGGGTAATTGTTGATGGGGGCACATTCGATTATGGGACCAGCGGTCGATTCCCCAACTTCACTGAACCTGATCCGAGTTATCACGGGTTGGCCTACTGGCCGGCGTTAGGTGACGGGTCGTTCATCATCAAAGCTCGCGTGCAGTTACTTCGCGATATCGGTGCTGCCATCTCACCTCAGAACGCGTTCTATTTCTTACAGGGTCTGGAAACCTTAAGTTTGCGAATGGAACGACATTTCGCCAACGCTCAGGGCGTGGCCGAGTATTTGGATGCACACCCAAAAGTTGAACAAGTCCAGTACGCGGGGCTTGCCTCCAGTGCCTGGCATTCTCGAGTTCAAGCCTACGGAGAGGGCCGGGGCTACGGTTCGGTTCCCGCTTTCACGATTCAGGGCGGAGTGGAAGCGGGACAAAAATTCATTGACGGCTTACAGCTTCATAGCCACGTAGCCAACATCGGTGACGTCCGCAGTCTCGCTATTCATCCTGCTTCGACGACGCATTCACAGCTCACTGAGGCCGAACAGACCGATGCTGGGGTTTCGCCTGGCTTAATTCGCTTGTCGGTGGGGCTCGAAACTCTCGATGACATCATCGACGATTTAGAAAAGGGGTTCACTGCAGCTGGTGCATAGGACTATTGCATCTAGCGTTTGAGGTTCTGGAGTGGCTCCCCACGAGAGCTCTTTTGTTCGTCGGGTAAAAAATCATGAATACTTAGTCATCATCGCGAGAGGAACGATCATGCGTATTGGATTTATTGGTGTGGGCAATATGGGTGGCCCGATAGCCACCCACCTGCTGACAGCAGAGCATGACCTGCAGGCCTTCGATCTAAACAGCCAATCGCTTGACCGAATGGCCGAACTAGGTGCTGACAAGGCGACTTCGGCCGCGAACGCGGCCGATGGCGCTGAGGCCGTATTTTTGTCCCTGCCAATGCCCCGTGACGTGGAAGAAGTGGTTTCAGGAGATGAGGGTCTTTTCGGCACGATGCCCGCGGGTACGACGGTCATCGATCTCAGCACCAGCTCTCCATCCTTGAGTCGTCGGCTAGCAGTTGAAGGCCACGAGCGCGGTATTGATTTTCTTGACGCTCCGGTGTCGGGCGGCGTGTACGGCGCACGTAAAGGAACTTTGGCTGTCATGGTCGGCGGTTCGGAGGAGGCCTTTGAGCGGAATCTGCCACTGCTGGAAACGTTTGCGGCCAAGGTCGTCAGATGCGGGGACGCTGGTGCGGGCAACGTCGTCAAAGCGGTCAACAACATGTTGGCGTTCGTTGGGATGATGGGAGCTACCGAAGCTCTGCTGCTAGGGGCCAAGGCTGGAGTAGACCCAAAGATTTTGCGAGAGGTTGTTGAAGCGAGCAGCGGGGCGAGCTTTGTATGGAGCAGCGGGACCAGAGCAATTCTCCGAGATCGATTAGCACCCTCGTTCACTAGTGCCTTGGCCTGTAAAGACATCGGATTGGCGGTGGATTTAGCGGACGAGTTCGAAGTTCCTGTGCCGATGGGCCGACACACGCAACAGCTCCTTGAGACCTACCGCGACAATGGGTTCGCCGATGAGGACATTCTCGCGACCATCCGGGCGCTTGAGGATGAAGCAAGTTTTGTAGTTCGCGGACTTGCCCCGGATATTCAATAGCCTTTAGGAACGCTTTGTCTCGTTCCATGGCCCAGCATCGGCGCGTGGTTCTTTGGGCAGACCTAAGACCCTTTCGCCAACAATGTTTCGTTGGATTTCGTTGCTGCCGGAGTAAATGGATCCGGGGCGCGCGCCAAT
>DASCSY010000135.1:0-5985 GCA_034399415.1 Acidimicrobiales bacterium | reverse complement strand
CCATCGCTCGCGGCCAGTCATCTCGAAGGGTGATTGCCAAGAACGGGTATGACTTGTCATCTCGGAGGCGAACGTTGAAACGCGGTTGATGGCGTTGGATGAGGCTGTATTCCAGCATCAACGCATCAACCTCGGTCGCGACTTCGATCCAGTCCACGGAAGTGGCTGTCGAGATCATCTGTACCGTCCGCGGGTGGAGATTCCTTGAGTCTTGGAAGTAGCTGTTGAGACGACTCCTGAGACTCTTGGCCTTTCCAACGTAAATGATGCGCCCATCATCATCTTTGAACAGGTAGCTCCCCGGAACATCGGGGACCGAGCCGGGTGCGGGGCGCAAGGGCATACAGAAAGGCTATTCGCCCACAAGCATGGTCAACTCGCTAGCAGCGGTAACAAGAAGCGCCCAGTATGGCTCTCAGTGGCTTCGGCCACCCTTTCGGGGGTCCCGCTTGCGATAACTAATCCACCACCATCTCCGCCTTCTGGTCCCATGTCGATAATCCAATCGGCGGTCTTGATGACATCTAGGTTGTGCTCAATGACCACAACGGTGTTGCCTTGATCAACCAGTCGACTCAGGACTGCCAGTAATCGACGAATGTCTTCGAAATGCAGGCCTGTTGTAGGTTCATCGAGAATGTAGATCGTGTGTCCCGTCGGACGTTTCGATAGTTCACTCGCGAGCTTGACCCGTTGCGCTTCACCCCCGGACAGGGTTGTGGCTGGTTGTCCTAGCCGGATATATCCCAAACCTACGTCGACAAGGGTCTGCATATGTCGTGCGATGGGCGGATGGGCCGAGAAGAACTCCAAAGCTTCTTCGCAAGACATATGAAGAACATCGGAGATGGTTTTCCCTTTGAACTTGACCTCCAACGTCTCACGGTTGTATCGAGCTCCACTGCACTTTTCGCACGGCACATAGACATCGGGCAAGAAATGCATTTCTATCTTTATGGTGCCGTCACCTGAACATGCATCACATCTTCCACCTTTGACGTTGAAGCTGAAGCGGCCAGGTAGATAGCCGCGAATCTTGGCCTCATTTGTCGCAGCGAACAGCTTCCTGATGTTGTCGAATGCACCCGTGTACGTGGCGGGATTCGATCTAGGCGTCCGACCAATGGGTGATTGATCGATGTCGATGACCTTGTCTAAGGCCTGCCAACCCTCAAGTGATGTGTGTAAACCAGGAACCTCTTTGGATTTGTAAATCCGTTGCATCAAAGATTTTCGAAGAATTTCATTAATTAGAGTGCTTTTCCCCGAACCCGATACACCGGTAACCGCGACGAAGCAGCCAAGCGGAATCTCAACATCGATAGAACGAAGATTGTTTTCTCTAGCCCCGCGAACAACGAGTGGTTGTTCCAGTGGTTGTCGACGAGACGTCGGGATCTCGATACATCGGGTTCCTTTGAGGTACTCCCCCGTTACAGATCCTTTAGACCCTCGAAGTCCTTCCACTGGTCCGCTGTAGATTATTTCTCCGCCGTGTTCACCAGCTCCAGGTCCTATATCGACCACCCAGTCAGATGTCATGATCGTTTCCTGATCATGTTCAACAACCAGGACCGTGTTTCCAAGATCGCGAAGATGCTGGAGAGTTTCTATCAGCCGGCGGTTGTCTCGTTGATGAAGGCCGATGGATGGCTCATCCAAAACATACAGAACGCCTTCCAAACCACTTCCGATTTGGCTTGCCAGACGAATTCGTTGAGCCTCGCCACCGGCAAGCGTCGCCGCCGATCTATTCAAGGACAAATAGTCGAGGCCTACATCGAGCAGGAAGTTCAATCGGGCGTCAATTTCTTTGACGATGGGCTCAGCAATGATGCGATCTCGATCGCTTAGAGCCAGCCCATCAATAATCTTTGCGGCCTCACCAATCGAAACTGAGCACATCTCGTGAATGTTGTGGCCAGCGACCCGAACCGCGAGCGAAACTTCGTTGAGTCGCGCTCCTCCGCACGTCCCACAGGGCACTTCACGCATGTATCCCTCGATGCGATCACGAGAATGGTCGCTATCGGTGTCGGAATGACGGCGCTGAAGCAGCGGGATGACTCCTTCCCAATGCGTCGTGTAGCTGCGACTTCGCCCGTAACGGTTCCGGTAGCGGACAGTGAACCTGCGGTTTTGAGGACTGCCGTTCAAGATCAGTTTTCGATGTTTCGCTGCGAGCTTGGACCAGGGTCGATCGATCGGAAAGTCGAACTCCTCACCCGTGGCCCGTAGGAGACGTCCGTACCAACGACTTGCACCCGTCGCAAAGGGCGCTATTGCTCCTTCCTCGATCGTGAGGTCCGGATTTGGAATGATGAGTTCTGGATCCACTTCGAATCGAGTTCCCAATCCATCGCAGGTACCGCATGCTCCGTAGGGCGAATTAAATGAAAAGTTCCTGGGGGCGAGTTCATCAAAGGAACGGCCGGTGGTCGGAGAAAAGAGATGTTGACTAAATGTGACAAGTTGAGACTCAGCGTCTTCGGGCAGTAACTCGACCCAGACATGGCCATCCGCCAATCCAAGAGCAGCCTCGACTGATTCGGTGAGCCGTTGTTCAATTCCTTCCCGTATGACGAGCCGATCAACGATGACTTCGATGTCATGATTGACGTACCGTTCGAGTCGTTCTTGGAGAAGTGTTTCTTCCCCACCGAGCTCGACCACTTCCCCGTCAACGCGTGCCCTGGCGTATCCCTGAGCCGCCAAGTCCGAAAGCAGCGTGTGGTATTCCCCTTTGCGCCCTCGCACCACCGGTGCAAGCACTTGGAATCGGCCACCTACTGCTGTCTCTGTAATGCGGTCAACAATCTCTTGGGGAGTTTGTCGCTGGACAACTTCGTCGGTTTCGGGATCGTGTTGTACCCCAACCCGCGCGTAAAGCAGTCGCAAATAGTCATAAACCTCAGTAATCGTCCCAACGGTGGAACGAGGATTTCGGCTCGCACTTTTCTGATCAATGGAGATTGCAGGTGAGAGACCTTCTAGAAAATCGACATCCGGCTTATCCATTTGTCCAAGGAACTGTCGGGCGTAGGCAGACAACGATTCCACATACCGGCGTTGACCCTCGGCGTAGATGGTGTCAAAGGCCAATGACGATTTCCCGCTTCCCGATATCCCCGTGAAGACGATCAGCTTGTCGCGTGGCAAATCAACGTCAACATTGCGCAGGTTGTTCTCTCGCGCACCGCGGACGATTAGTTGATCTCCCATTGTCGTCGGATCCTATCCCGGGTCATTGCGAGAAACGGGGTGGGGGCTCGCCGTTTCAGATAATGACAACAGATCGGAGCACTTCACCGCGTTCCATTTTGTGGAACGCGTTTTCGACTTCAGTGATCCCTATTTTCTCGGATACGAAACGCTCGAGTTGAAGCCTTCCTTGGAGGTACAGATCGATCAGCATCGGGAAGTCGCGTGTGGGAAGGCAGTCCCCATACCAGGAACTTTTTAGCGACCCCCCACGTCCAAAGACTTCGATAAGAGGCAAATCGATCCGCATCTCGGGACTTGGAACTCCCACCAGGACCACCGTGCCCGCTAGATCTCGCGAATAAAACGCCTGCTCGTATGTCTCAGGTAGTCCTATCGCCTCAATAGCCACGTCAACTCCATTGCCGCCCGTGAGACTTTGCACTGTTTCGATTACTTGCGATGTGTCCATGTCGGCGGAGTTAATGGTGTGAGTTGCTCCGAACTCTTTCGCCCACTCAAGTTTTCCTTCGTCGAGATCTATCGCGATGATCGTGTGTGCACCAGCAATCCGTGCGCCCTCGATAGCTGCATCTCCCACGCCGCCGCAACCCCAGACAGCAACGCTGTCGCCCCGCGTCACTCCCCCAGTATTTAATGCCGCTCCGAGGCC
Source organism: Acidimicrobiales bacterium (assembly GCA_034399415.1). Taxonomy (GTDB): domain Bacteria; phylum Actinomycetota; class Acidimicrobiia; order Acidimicrobiales; family Poriferisodalaceae; genus UBA2110. Next base: position 2,111 of record DASCSY010000135.1, on the reverse strand, counting down.
AGCCATGACACCGCAACCAATCAGACCTGCAACTTCGGGTTCAGCCTCATCACTCACCTTTGTTGCTTGACCTGCAGCGACCAACGTCTTATCGGCAAACGCTCCAATGCCTAGTGCCGGGCTTAGATCAATACCATCCACAGTCATTTTCTGTTGGGCGTTGTGTGTGGAAAAACAATATTGAGGTCTGCCCCGCAGACAACTGCGGCACTCTCCACATACGGCCCGCCAGTTCAGCACGACGAAATCGCCTTCTGTCAGATTCGTAACCCCAGGGCCTGTCTGGCTAACGATCCCCGCCGCTTCGTGTCCGAGCAAGAAAGGGAAGTCGTCGTTGATGGCGCCCTCCCGATAGTGAAGATCGGTATGACAAACACCGCAAGCCTGAACGTCGACAATGACTTCTCCCGGTCCAGGATCAGGTACATGGATTGTTTCAACAGAAACCGGATCCCCTTTTTTTCTGGCCACGACCCCACGCACCTCATGTGGCATTGCGTTACTCCCCTTTCAAGACCCGGGTCCCATTGACGTCCAGGTCAACTGTGAAGCGAACCTAGCCGCCGCGCCCGGGGCCCTTCACCGATCTGCCACAAACAAGGTCGAAATTTCAGCTCATCGCGTCGCGTAAGTCGCGTCGGAGCTCCCGAATTTCGTCTCGAAGTCTCGCGGCGTATTCGAAACGCAGGTCTTCTGCCGCCTCTTGCATTTCCAGTTCCAGCGAATGGATAAGTCGGTTGAGGTCGTCCTCAGGAAGCTCAGCTAGATCTCTTCTGGCTTGCTCTTCGACGCGTACGCGACCTGAGGCAAGTTTCTCCGGAACAGGAGCGCCGGCTTCTTGGCCGCGAAGCACAAGCAAGATATCGGTCACGGCCTTTCGGATTGTTTGGGGGTCAATTCCGTTTTCCGCGTTATATCTCTGCTGTAGCCCTCTACGTCGGTTGGTTTCATCAATCGCTCTTCGCATCGAAGCCGTCACATTGTCGGCGTACATAATCACTTGGCCGTCGACGTTTCGAGCAGCTCTACCGATCGTTTGGATGAGCGACGTTTGACTTCGCAGGAAGCCTTCCTTGTCCGCATCAAGGATCGCTACTAGCGAAACTTCAGGTAAATCCAGTCCTTCGCGCAGCAGGTTGATACCCACCAAGACGTCGAATTCGCCAAGACGTAGATCCCGCAATATTTCGATTCGCTCAATCGTGTCAATTTCGCTGTGTAGGTACCTGACCTTGACCCCCAACTCCAGTAGGTAGTCCGTCAAATCTTCTGACATCTTTTTGGTCAATGTGGTGACCAATACCCTGTCTCCGCGCCCAACGGTTTGTTCAATCTGATCGATTAGGTCATCGATCTGACCTCGTGTCGGTTTCACCAAAACTTCTGGATCGACGAGACCTGTCGGTCGAATGATCTGCTCGACTACTTGGTCACTGGTGTCGACTTCAAAATCCCCTGGCGTGGCCGACAAAAAGACCACCTGGTTTAGTCTCTCCATGACCTCTTCGAACCGTAACGGCCGATTATCACGAGCGGACGGAAGGCGAAAACCATGCTCGACCAGAGTGTCTTTTCGCGATCGGTCACCTGAGAACTGTCCATGGAGTTGCGGAACTGCAACATGACTTTCGTCGACTACTAAAAGGTAGTCATCAGGGAAGAAATCGAGCAGGGTGTAGGGCGGCTCGTCGACAATCCTTCCATCCAAATGCATTGAATAATTCTCAATACCGTTGCAGTACCCGACTTCCTGCAACATTTCGAGGTCATACTCGGTTCGCATTCTTAACCTCTGGGCCTCTAACAGCCTGTTTTCTGACTCAAACACGGCAAGCCGGGCTTGCAGCTCCTCTTCTATGTCTTTGATAGCCCTATGGATTGTGTCTGTGTCTGTCACGTAATGACTCGCGGGGAAAATCGTGATCTCCTCGAGGTCGGCTAGACGCTCCCCTGTAACTGGATCGATCTTTGTTATTCGCTCTATATCGTCACCAAATAACTCAATGCGAATTACGAACTCTTCATAGGCCGGATGTATCTCGAGAGTGTCGCCTCTTACTCGAAATTTTCCACGAATTAGGTTCATGTCGTTGCGCTCATACTGCATGTCG
>DASCSY010000134.1:0-6007 GCA_034399415.1 Acidimicrobiales bacterium | reverse complement strand
ACTAACGCAGCCTCGCGGACCCCGAGACCGCCGATAGCCACAGGAAGCACTTGGGCGATAAAGACCATGGGGACGAAAGCAAACCAAACAGCAAGCCCGAGACGAATATCTATCGCGTTCGCGATGCAAACGACCGCGACCACCAGACACAACTGAAATGCCACCGCCACCGCCAACAGCCGAAGCATTTCGCCCGGTACCTGGCGATAAAGCTTGAGGCCTTGATGTACGGCTGCGAGTGACGCCGTGACTCTGTTCCCCCCTCGCAGCCGACCTCCGAAACGAGGGTGTTCTGCCAGATAGACGGCGACTGACAACAGCATGAGAGTCCCTAAAGCGACAGCCAGGGCTGTTGTTCCGCCTTTCGTTGAAACAAGCTCCGGATTAAAAGCGAACGTCAAGAGGGTGATCAACGGCAAGACAACCCACCCTGTTAGCCGTTCAATCACAACCGAAGCGAACGCGCTCGAATGATCGTTGATGCGGCTCCCCATTCTGCTTACTCGCAGAATGTCCCCGCCAACTGTTGTAGGGAGAAAATTCCCGACGAACTGACCAGCTAAGAAATAGCCGAACACATTCGGAAAGCCCTGCGGCTTACCTAGAGTTCTGCATACCTCAAGCCAGCGAACCGACGCCAACGCAAACGCGGCCAAGGTAGCGGCCAAGGAGGCAAGCAACCACAACCAACTTTCACTTCCCCAATCTGGCCACCTCTGCAGATCCGTCGCGGGAAAGCGTGTGAGTAAAACCGCGAGCATCGCGGCACTCGCGACGAGACGCAACCCTAAGGTCGCCCTTTTCGGCAAACGGAAATAGCGATAGTTCTTCTGTGACACGAGAGGCTGAAGGTTACGCTGCTATGAGCCTTCTGAGAAGTCTGAAGTGGTCACGGTACCGCTACCGTGACGGCACAATTAGTGATGTGACCTACCAAGAGAACGCCCTATGACCGAAAAAATATTTGGTCCGCTGCTGGACCGCGATTTGGTTCATGAAACCCTTTCGACTGCACTGAGTAACGGCGGTCAATGGGCGGAAGTCTTCGTGGAAGATCGGCAGAGTGCCTCGGCCGAATTTGACGAAGGACGAGTCGAATCAATGATGTCCAGCCGTGACCTGGGGGCAGGCATCCGCGTAACAGTGGGCGAAGCGACGGGATTCGCTCACACAGCAGACCTCACGGCGGCTGGCCTAAAAGAGGCAGCCAGGGCCGCGGCCGCTGCAGCCAAGGGAGAAACTCAAGTTGAACCTGTCGCTCTTCGAGGAAAAGGAGTCGTCCCCAGCCGCGCCGAGATCGCGCCTTCGACCGTGTCCAAGGCGCGCAAGGTCGAAATACTTGGACAAACTGACGCCGCCGCTCGCGAGGTTAACCATCTGATCACGCAAGTTAGCGTTCGATATTTAGAAGGACGGCGACGAATCCTGGTAGCGAACAGCGACGGCGTCTTCAACGGGGACGACCAAACTCGAACGTTGTTGTCAGTCAATTGCGTGGCGAGTGGGGATCAGGGTCTACAGACGGGCCGAGAAACCTTGGGATACACGGTCGGATTCGAGTTGTTCGACGAACACGACGTGCAGGCGATGGCTCGCCGAGCTGCCGCTCGAGCTATAACCAAGTTGGAAGCACGCCCAGCCCCCAGCGGGCAATTGCCAGTAGTGATTCAACGCGGCGGGGGAGGAGTTCTTTTCCACGAGGCGTGCGGACACGGTTTGGAAGCCGATCTCGTTGAAAAGGGCGCATCGGTATTCCGCGACCGAATCGGCGAACTTGTCGCATCGCCCTCGGTGACCCTTGTCGATGATGGAACGATGGGAGTCGAATGGGGCACCATCGCGATAGACGACGAAGGATGCCCAGCGCAGCGCAACGTTCTGATCGAAAATGGCGTGCTTACCGACTACATGTGGGACCACATGCGCAGTCGCGCTGCCGGGAGAGACCTTTCCGGAAATGGGCGACGCCAGAGTTACCAACACTTGCCGATGGTGCGCATGACAAACACTTTCGTAATGAACGGGGTGGCGAATCCCGAGGACATCATCTCCGACACAGAAAATGGTGTGTACGTTGCACAACTGGGCGGCGGACAAGTCAATACAGCTACCGGTGACTTCGTCTTCGGTATGACAGAGGCCTATCTCATCGAAAACGGTCAGATAACAGCACCCCTTCGAGAAAGCAACCTGATCGGTAACGGTCCGGACGTTCTGCGAAACATCGAGGTCATTGGTGATGATTTCGCGATGGGAAGTCCCGGCACCTGCGGAAAGGACGGTCAGGGTGTTCCCGTGGGTGATGGGCAACCGACTTTGAGGGTCGCAGCGCTTACCGTCGGCGGTACGGCAAGTTGACAGACCAGATTGAACTTCCCGATCTCGCAGAAGGACTTCTCGCCGCAGCACGGGAAAACGAGCAGTTTGAAGTGTGCCTGTCGCGAAATCGTTCAACGACAGTGAAGGCGTACCTCGGACAGATCGAATCAGTGCGTTCTGGCGCGTCTCAAGCAGTTGGGGTGCGCATCGTGGTTAACGGCCGACAAGGATTTGCTACCGCAGGTTCCCTTGACCCTAACGTTCTCAATGAGGTAGTCGAGGAAGCCCGAGAAAACTTGCAATTCGCTGAACGCGACCCACATCAAGGAATAGCCGATCCCGACGGAGTGCTTCCCCCAGGTCTCGACCTCAGCGATCGATCGGTCCTTCGATTGACCGAAGAACACAGAGCGACGATCGCCATCGAGTTAGAACAGCGATGCCTATCAGCGGACTCGAGAGTAAGTGGTGTCCGTTCTTCTGCGTGGTCAGACGGTTGGGGAGAGTTCGCAATAGCTTCAACCTCGGGAATTGCTGTTTACAACGAGGGAGGCAGTTGTTCAGTCGGCGTCCAACCACTTGCCGTGGACGGCGGCGAAACCCAAATTGGCTACGCAGGTGACGCAGCCCGGCGGCCTGATGAACTCGACCTCGATCGTGTCGTAAATGAAGCGGTTGAAGACGCCACCGGAATGCTCGGCGCGACAAAACCGTCAAGTGAAAAAGTGACCGTAATTTTCGAACCATCGGTAGCAGCAGCATTTCTCGGGACCGTTGCCGGAGCGTTAACAGGCGATCGAGTAATCAAAGGGCGATCGCCATTTGCCGAACGCCTTGATGAACAGATCGCTGTTCCCCAACTCACCTTGGTGGACGACCCGACCAATATTGAATCTTTGGGCGCCGATAATCACGATGGAGAAGGCCTAGCGGCACGAAGAAATGTCATCGTTGATTCTGGAGTGCTTTCTCAGTTCCTACACAACTCCTATACCGGTCGCCGCGTTGGCACCACATCTACTGGATCTGCAGTTCGTGGACCTCGATCGACGCCGAGTGTCGGTCTTCATGCATTGTCGCTCCTCCCAGGCACTCATAGCAGAGAAGAGTTGTTCAAAAAGATCAACAAGGGCGTCTTCATTCGAGGCGTTAACGGACTCCACAGCGGCGTAAATCCAGTTAGTGGCGACTTTTCAGTGGGTGCATACGGCCACCGAATCCATGATGGCGCGCTCGGTGAACCTTTTCGAGAAGCCACAATCGCGTCGACCCTTCAACGAATGCTGCTCGACATCATCGAAATTGGCGGAGACTTCGAATTCTTACCCGATGGAACCGGCATGGCCTCCATCGCGATCGACGATGTGGCGCTTTCAGGGATTTAACACTTTCAGGCGCAGTCCGCAGGGCCGTTGGTACCCTGCTGCCCGTGCCCACACCTCCCGCTGCCGAAGCGCTGAAGCGTCACCCGCACCTCAGCGACCCCTGTCCCCAGGGTTGGGTTCGAGTTGATTTTCATTCCCACACCATGTGGTCAGGAGACTCGACGACCACGCCCGATGAAATTAGAGAAAGTGTGGCTGCCGCGGGGATCGACGTGCTCTGTATAACGGACCACAACGCGATAAAGGGCGCGGTCGAACTTAAGGACACTCTTCCTTGTCGAGTAATCATCGGCGAAGAACTCAAAACACATGCGGGCGAAATTATTGGGCTCTTTCTCAAGGAACGAATTCCGCAGGGGATCCCACCCGAAAATGCTGCAAGAAACATTCGAGATCAGGGAGGCCTCGTCTACATTCCCCACCCGTTTGACCCACTGCGCAACAACTTGCAGGCCGAAGTTCTCGACGAGTTAGTCGATCTCGGCCTTGTGGACGGCCTTGAAGTTTTCAACGGGAAAACTAGCCTTCGCAGCCTCAATGAAAAAGCCGCGGCGTACGCAATCTGTCACGACCTGGCGATTGGTGCGGGGAGCGACGCACACGTGGCCGAAGCCATAGGTGCTGCGTACTTGGAAATGCCAGACTTTGACAATCCCCAAGATTTCTTAGGCTCCATGCGACTCGGTCGGCCGGTTGGACACCACTACGACCCCCCACGAACCTGGCGACCGCGTATCGTTCCTTCAACAGCGGACTGACCGTTCTTCTCGCTACCAACGGTCCCAATTATGCCGATATTCCACGCAATAATCTTAGGTATCGCTCAGGGACTTACCGAATTCGTGCCGGTGTCTTCAAGCGGTCACCTTGAATTGATCCCGTGGCTTTTCCAATGGAACCACTTCGATGGTGACAGCAGAATAGAAAACACGTTCGATGTTGCTCTCCACTTGGGCACATTAAGCGCTCTACTCACTGTTCTTCGGAAAGAAGCACATCTTTATTCGCGGGCTGGGCTCCGGGCGCTTCTTGGGCGCCAGCGGTGGAACAGCGACGCCAAGATTGGTTGGTTATTGCTTCTATCTGCGGCTCCCGCGGCGGTCGCCGCGATCCTGTTCGAGTCGTTCTTGCTCAAACAGAGCAGCCGTATCGCAGTAATTGCTATCGGTTTGGGCGCCTTCGGGCTTCTCCTCTGGGTCGTTGATACCCGAGCTAAAGCCGTCCCCTCGCGCCTTGATTTTTCAGGCCCAGACGCGCTCAAGATAGGCGTAGGCCAAGCCTTGGCGCTGCTGCCAGGAGTCAGCCGTTCAGGAATCACCATAACGGTCGCTCGGATGCTCGGTTATGACCGGCACAGAGCGGCCAGCGTCGCGTTCTTGATGGGTATACCGATAATCGCAGGAGCTGGCCTGTACCGCTGCTATGGCGTTTTCTCCGAAGGGCTCCCGGCTGGAATGTGGCCTTCCCTGATTGCGGGCACACTAAGCGCTGCTGCGACGGGCTGGCTAGCCCTCCGGTTCACTCTTCGCTGGGTGCAATCTCACACGTACGCAGGTTTCGCCGTTTACCGGTTAGCTCTAGCCCTAGCCGTGATCGCTGTGCTCTACATGCGTTAAGTCTGCAAGACATGGACCTCCCCAAACCCGCCAGACGCTGCCGGACAGTGAAGTTTGAGGCATCTTTGTTACGGTCGAAGCCTCAACCACACGGATCTAATCCTTCGGTGTGGTTGAACTCTCAGACTTAGAGGGTTTTTCAGCGGGCGTGTTAGAGCTACTGCCTTTGTCTGCCTCGCTGGCACCAGAAGTTTTATTAGAACCTTCGACGCTTGAACTATCTGACGATTTGCTTGCCTCGCTCGACCGACTGTCATTTTTGTAAAACCCGGTGCCCTTAAACGCGATGCCGACACTGCCAAACACCTTCTTGACTTGGCCACCGCAATCCTGATCAGGACATACGGCTACCGGATCGTCGGTGAACGATTGACGTAATTCGAACTGGATATCACAGCTCGTGCACCGATATTGGTAGGTAGGCATCTCGGCGGGTTACTCCTAGGCGGTCTGACGGCCGACGAAAATTGTAGCGACGAGACGCAAAGGCGACACATGGGACGCTCTCAAGGCGTCGACATCGGATGACCGCTAGATTCCCGCTCATGATCCCGTTTGAAGATGCCCGAACCTATGTCTTGGCTCGTTGTACCCGTCGCGCGCCGACCCTCACTCCCGTATCGGACGCACTCGGGTTGGTCACTGCGGTTGAAGTAATCGCGCAGGAGTCAATTCCACCATTCGCCA
>DASCSY010000133.1:0-6113 GCA_034399415.1 Acidimicrobiales bacterium | reverse complement strand
ACACGTCCGTGCCAATGAAGCCAAGGGGGTGACCTACATGCAGCCCTGATCCAGACGGATAAGGAAACATGTCCATTATGAACAGCTTCGGGTGCACCTCAACGTCTTGACCTTCACGCTGGCCAGAAGGATTGGGCGCTTCATAAGTCCCGTCTTCCAACCATTGACGCTGCCACTCAACTCCTATGTGATCGGCTAAGGCAGCGTTATAGCGAAAAGCGGGTTGAAGATCCTCACTTTCGCTGTCTGGAGTGGAAGATGACGTGTTCACCGGCCTCAAGGATGCCACGAGATGGCCTCTGTGACGCAGTAACGCCCGATGTATCCGACGCGTCGTGGGTATGACGGCGATCAGTGGAATACCCTGCTCACATGCCTGGCGACGATTCTCATCGAATTTCTGGCGACGAGAGCGATAACGGCCTGGAACATCACGATTATGCATCCTGGGAAGCGGCCGCCAACGCGGCACTCAGAGGCCAAGACCTGAGTTCTCTAACCACCCAAACATTCGATGGCATCGAAAGAGAACCGCTCTATACCCGTGAGTCACACGGGATCAAAAATGAACCAGGGCTTCCTGGAAGCTCACCGTTCACACGTGGTAGCCGCGCCGCGGGAAACGCGTTTGGCTGGGAGGTTCGTCAAACACACTTTGCTCTGCGCGAAGGAACTAATGAGCGCATTCTCGCTGATCTAGAGAATGGTGTGACAGGCATCACCCTACGAGGAGCACCAACCGACCATCAGCTATTGGCTTCGGTTCTTGAGGGCGTCTACCTGGACTTAGCTCCAGTTCATCTAGCACCTGGCAGTTCCTTAGAGCAGATAGAGACTCTGATTGCTCTTTGCGATATTCAGTGCGATGACGTCTCCGTATTACGCAACAACCTGGGCTTAGACCCAATCGGACTGTTGGCACGCACCGGTCGGTCGGTCGTAAAGATTGAGGACGAGATCACGCAATGCGCGAATCTCGTGAGCCAGATCTCGAAGTCTCATCCGAACATCCAGGCGATTGCTCTCGATGGCTCCACATGGGCGGATGCCGGAGCTTCCGATGGTCAAGAACTTGGTGCCGCTCTTTCAACCGGAGTCATGTGGTTACGCGCGCTTACTGCATCTGGACTTTCGCTTGATGAGGCATCACAGCAACTCGAGTTGACTCTCTCCGCGGGTCCAGATCAGTTCCTAACAACCGCAAAATTTCGGGCCGCACGAGTCTGTTGGGCGAGGATCATCAGTACCTCAGGAGGCGATCCAGCGAACGCACCGCTGACTCTTCACGCCACTACAGCGCGTTCAATGATGACGCTCAATGACCCTTGGGTGAATATGTTGCGCACGACTACAGCATGCTTCGCTGCGGCGCTAGGCGGAGCGGACGCCGTAACCGTCGAGCCCTTCGACAGTGCCGCAGGACTCTCCGATGACACCGGGTTACGTTTGGCTCGCAACACCCAACTGATCCTGCAGGAAGAAACAAAGGTGTCATCGGTCATCGACCCTGTCGGCGGCAGCTGGTATGTCGAGGAACTAACCAACGAACTCGCTCACGCGGCGTGGAAAACATTGCAGCAACTCGAAAAGATGGGTGGCATAACGAGGGCTCTTACATCAGGGTCTTGGCAAGCGTCGATAGCCGAGACACGAACGGCGCGGTTGACAGCATTGGCGGACCGTTCGACCCTGATAACAGGCGCGAACGAATTTCCTGACATAACCGAAGTCAAAATCCAGCGAGAATCAATACCCCAAGAGGCGACTACATCGGTTGGCGAACACACCTGCGAACCTCTTCCCACCTTTCGATGGTCCGCTCCCTTTGAAGAGTTACGAGACGCTGCCGATTCCGCTGCTCAGCGGCCACGCATCTTTCTTGCAAACCTGGGTGCGGTTATTACCCACACCGCCAGGTCCACATTTGCCAAGAATCTCTTCGAAACGGGTGGGATCAGGGCGATAAGTAATGATGGGTTTGAAACTCCACTTCGCGCCGCAGAAGCCTTCGCCGCGAGTGGCTGCAAAGTCGCCTGTATCTGTTCATCGGATGACATCTATTCCGAGTCAGGACGCGAAACAGCGAACGCTTTGCGGGCCGCAGGGGCGGAACTTATTTATCTTGCGGGACCTCCCGACGCTCCGATAAGCAGCACAACTGAAATCGACGGCTTTGTCTATCGTGGATGCAATGTGCTTGATGTACTCGCGACCGTGCATCGCGCTTTGATCGGCCGAGGTTGAACGATGAGCCAAATTCCTGACTTCACCACAATTGATCTCGACGCAACTAACGAAGCGATCTCTGATCTCAGCTTCTGGGAACGCGACCTCATAACCCAAACAGGCGAATCTCCCGATGCTTTGACCTGGCAAACGCCTGAAGGCATAGACATCAAGTGTCTTTACACATCGGCAGATCTTCGATCTGACATGTCACATCTAGATAGCTTCCCTGGTTTCGCTCCGTTCTTACGCGGGCCCTACCCGACGATGTACACAAACCAACCCTGGACCGTGCGACAGTACGCTGGATTTTCAACGGCAGAAGATTCCAACGCCTTTTACAGACGCAATCTTGCAGCCGGCCAAAAGGGTCTGTCCGTTGCCTTCGACCTCGCCACTCACCGCGGCTACGACAGCGACCACGAACGGGTGAGCGGCGACGTAGGTATGGCGGGCGTCGCTATCGACTCGATCTACGACATGAGGACACTCTTCGAAGGCATCCCGTTAGATGAGATGAGCGTTTCAATGACGATGAACGGTGCTGTACTGCCGATCCTCGCTCTCTATGTCGTGGCAGCCGAAGAGCAAGGTGTGACAGCCGACAAGCTCACTGGAACCATTCAAAACGACATTCTCAAAGAGTTCATGGTGCGCAACACCTACATCTACCCACCTCAGCCATCTATGCGCATCGTGGGAGACATCTTGGAGTTCACGAGCAAGAACATGCCTCGTTATAACTCCATTTCCATCTCCGGCTACCACATGCAAGAAGCCGGCGCGACAGCCGATTTAGAGTTGGCCTACACCCTTGCCGACGGTCTCGAATATCTCCGTACAGGTCAAAAGGCAGGGTTAAGCATCGATGACTTCGCCCCTCGCCTCAGCTTCTTTTGGGCCATTGGCATGAATTTTTTCATGGAGGTGGCCAAGCTGCGCGCTGCACGCATCGTCTGGGCCGACTTGGTGGCAAGTTTCTCTCCCGCGAATCCCAAATCGATGTCGTTACGAACCCATAGCCAGACCTCAGGTTGGAGTCTCACCGCCCAAGACGTCTACAACAATGTCGTACGAACCTGCGTAGAAGCGATGGCCGCAACGCAGGGCCACACACAAAGTCTTCATACAAACGCATTCGATGAGGCTCTTGCACTACCAACTGACTTCAGCGCGCGGATCGCCCGTAACACACAACTATTCCTTCAACAAGAGTCAGGAATAACCAAAGTCATCGATCCGTGGGGCGGAAGCTACTTCATTGAACGACTGACTCGCGAGCTAGCAGATCGCGCATTAGACCACATCGAAGAGATCGAGCAGATGGGTGGCATGGCCAAAGCCATCGAAGCAGGCGTTCCGAAGATGCGAATCGAGGAGGCGGCGGCGCGCACACAAGCGCGTATCGACTCTGGAAGACAAACAGTGGTCGGAGTTAACAAATACCGCACCCAAGCCGACCAAGAGGTAGACGTCCTCAGAATCGACAACGCTGAAGTCAAAGCAGCTCAAATAGCGAAGCTCGATCGGCTTCGTGCTGAAAGAAGTGACGAACAGGTAGAAGTTGCTTTGGCGGCGTTGACTAAAGCGGCGGACACGGGGGAGGGAAATCTCTTAGCCTTAGCGATACAAGCAGGTCGAGCTAAAGCAACAGTCGGAGAAATCAGTCTCGCCCTTGAAACGGTCTACGGCCGTCACACGGCTGAAATTCGGTCAATTAGCGGGGTGTACAGCAGCGAAGTGGGAGAAGAAACCGACGCAGTGAGTTCTGTGCGTGAACTGGTCGAACAATTTTCAGAACGCGAAGGGCGCCGGCCACGAATTCTTGTCGCAAAAATGGGGCAGGACGGCCACGACAGAGGCCAGAAAGTTATCGCTAGCGCATTCGCTGACCTCGGGTTCGACGTAGACATCGGACCACTTTTCTCAACTCCTCGGGAGGCAGCTCGACAGGCTGTGGAGAACGATGCCCACATCGTTGGGGCTTCATCCCTAGCTGCGGGCCATCTAACGCTCATACCTGAACTTCGCGACGCGCTAGCCGCCGAGGGTCGCGACGACATCATGATCGTGGTCGGTGGAGTTATTCCACCTCAAGATTTCGAAGCGTTACTTGAGGCAGGAGCCACGGCGATCTTTCCTCCGGGAACTGTCATCGCCGAAGCAGCTATTGAACTGCTCGAAAAACTGAACGCCTAGCCCTACCGCTTCCGGCCAATGTTCTTCACCTTCTTTTTTGCCCGATTGGCGCGGTAGACCGCGCTCGGGGCGGCCTTGACAACGCCTCGACCAAGGGATTTGTCTGCTTCGTCAAGTTTCGCCTGGAACCGCTTATGTACCCACAATTTTTCCCCATCCACCTCAATTTGAGACCAAAACTGACTTCGAACGTCAAACTTGGTAGTTCTGGGGATTCTCTTAAGTAACTCAACGGGTTTCGCTGGCCGCCAACCCCGGGCTCGCAGCAGTAAGACATCATCTGCAGTAATGGCAATCACCCGATAGCGGGCAGTGGTCAAAACCGCGACGATTGCGAACACTACGACGGTGATGGTCATTCCCATCACCCACGAACGAGGGTCCAATACGAGAACCGCTAAAAGGATCACCAAGGCAAAAACGAGCATCGTAAATGGGTGAAGCCCGCCTTGGGCTGGAAGGATCCACTTCACCGACTCACCCGCCTCAAGGAACTTTCCGACTGCGTGAGGGCGCTTTCTGGTTCTCGCGGTCATCCGTTTAGCTCTACCCATACCCTCTCACCTTTCAGCCCAACCCACCGACATCAGCCGTTCTTCGGGACGGTCTACGGCCTTACCTAGAAAGTTCAGCTGCAGGCTTGTCAACTGGTTGAGTCCAATCCTGCAATGGAATGTCGGTTCCGATGACGAGTCGATGGGTCTGACTGGTGAGTTCGCGATGCAACCAGCCCGCTGGCGCAGTCAAGCGGCAACCAGGTTTGGCTTCGTAGACGCTGCCATCCTCGGTAGCTAGATTCGCTTCTCCCGAGATCAACCATATGGCCGCTTTGAACTCGTGCCAGTGCAGTTCGCTGTCCTCCTCAACTTCGGTATCAAACGCGAAGGCGTGAAGACCCATCTTTTCAGCCTCCGCTAGTGCTTCCTGTTCGGTTATGGGGTCACCTTGCGTGAATGTGAACTCCATAGCTGTTCCCCCTCTGTGTTCGTCTTGGAAAGATTCTGTCAGACACCGCAGTCGTTGTCGTTACACGACTAAATCTCGACCCATCGCCGATTTACAACTCGTGTTGTTGAGAGTACCGCGGAAACTTTTAAGTCCTATAAGCCGGCGTTGTAACGGCCTGTACCCTCAACAGTTGTGCCCTCCATCCCTCCTATATCTGATCTGATTGAAGGCGTCCGTTCATCTAACCGCGCATCGTTGGGGCAAGCGATCACCTTGATAGAGAGCAACCACCCCAGCCATCGCTCCAGGGCTCATGAATTGCTTTCCGAGCTTTCATCTAACGCTGGCTCTGCTCATCGAGTCGGCATCACTGGCGTACCAGGCGTCGGGAAAAGCACCTTTATAGAGACTTTGGGCAAAACGTTGACGACGAACGGCCACCGGGTCGCGGTTCTCGCCATAGATCCGACATCGTCACGCAGTGGCGGTTCGATCCTTGGTGACAAAACTCGGATGTCATCACTGGCAAACGACCCCGCAGCATTCGTCCGCCCCTCCCCAACTTCGGGAGAACTCGGGGGCGTCAACCGCATGACCAGAGAGACCATGCTCTTGTGCGAAGCTGCAGGCTTCGACGTTGTATTGGTTGAGACCGTTGGAGTGGGTCAGAGCGAGACAGTTGTCGCCGACATGGTCGACTTTTTCTTAGTCTTGATGCTTGCCGGCGCAGGCGACGAGCT
>DASCSY010000132.1:0-6178 GCA_034399415.1 Acidimicrobiales bacterium | reverse complement strand
TCGCGGGCATGCGCGGCATGGTCGACAACCATGCACGGGCATGTAGCGGGCCGCCGAGACGACGGATCTACTTGGGTGATGTATCAGTGGCACGCGATGGGCACCCCAGGCGCGACCGCGGAGCGAGACGGATTCGCCCAAATGGGTCACTTGATCACCCTCGGCGGCCTGGATATGCCCAATCTGGAGTTTCACGAACAGCATTATCCTGTTCGCTACATTCGCCATGAACAGCGCTGCGATAACGCCGGTCCCGGCGCGATGAGAGGTGGAACCGGCGTCCGCTACGAAGCCGACATTCTTGAACCAGCCATTTGGTCTTTTCGAGCTGAGGGACTCGACACACCTAGCGGCCACGGCGTCGAGGGCGGTGGGACCGGTGGAGTCGGTTTCGAGTGGATAGTTCCCGTCAATAGTGACGATGATGGCCCAACGTTTGTTCCCCCGAAGTACGGAGTCACCAAACTCGGTCCAGCGAGAATGATCGCTGAAACACCCGGCGGGGGCGGATGGGGTGATCCCTTCGCCAGGGACCCGGATTTAGTTTTGTGCGACGTGCGAGACGGGTTGGTCTCGGTTGAGGGTGCGCGTCGTGACTACGGCGTCGTGGTCACTCCGAATCAACAGTCAATTGACACAGCCGCGACGACCGTCGCGCGGGACCAGGCACAAACCCGCGATCATTAACTCATGACCGATTTAGTAATCAAGACGCTGGACGGCCTCAACGCTGAATACGAAATCATTGACTGTGACCCCGACCTGGCCGACACCGTCCAGTTCTGCGATAGCTACGGTTACCGGCTTGACGAAAGCGCCAACGCAATTCTGGTAGTAGGGAAGGCTGATCCGCGGAGGTACGCAATGTGTCTGGTGCTCGCCAACACTCAGATCGACGTCAACAGAGTGGTGCGAAAAAAATTTGGGGTGAAGAAAGCATCGTTCGCGTCGCCGGAGGAGACCATCCAAATGACAGGAATGGTGCTGGGAGGAGTGACGCCTTTGGGTTTGCCGCCAACACTGCCCGTGTGGATTGACAGCAGGATCATGGACTGTGCGCGGGTGATTGTCGGCGGAGGGTCGCGTGACCGCAAGGTTTACCTAGACCCCAGGGGTTTAGAAGCTTTGCCTTCGGCGGAAGTCATCGAAAACCTGGCTAAGCAACGACCCGAAAGCACCTAACTTCGGATTTACCATCGACACAAGTCTCAAGGAGTGCATATTTCAGTCTTTCTAATTCCCGGCAATCCCGAGACCGACGCAATTTGGGGTCCGCTTCGTACCGAACTAGCACGTGACGACATCATCGCCCTTTCGCCTCCAGGTTTCGGTGCTCCGCTTCCCCACGGCTTCGATACCACGAGCGATGGCTACCTCAATTGGCTAGTCAACCAACTCGAGAAACTTGACGGACCAATCGACTTAGTTGGTCACGATTGGGGAGGCGTCCTCGTCGTTCGCCTCGCCATGACCCGACCTGACCTGATTCGTTCATGGTGCACCGACATCATCGGCATCTTCAACCACAGCTACGAATGGCACGAAGCCGCTCAAAGCTGGCAGGGGCCAGACGGAGAGGCAGCAGTTAGCGCCCTGATTGATTTATCCGAGTCGGATCGAAGAGCAATCTTTGCTCAGTTAGGTATGGGTGAATCTGTAGCTACCGAAGTTGCGCCTTGGGTAAATGACGACATGGGGCAAGCCATTCTTGGTGTGTATCGCAGTATCTCCCAACCGGTGGTTGGAAACCTCGGTGAAGCGTTACACAACGCCGCTGAACGCCCTGGTCTATGCATCGTTGCATCGCAAGATTCCTACACCGGAGGCGAAACACTCCACCGCCAGGCAGCAGAACGAGCAGGAGCCGAAGTCACAGTTCTTGATGGCTTGGGGCACTGGTGGATGTGTGAAGACCCAACTCGGGCCGCTGAACTACTCAGCGCTTGGCTCGACGGTCAGGAATAGGTCTGTCCCAGACTGAAGGTTTCCAAGACTTTTGAGATGTAGCTTGACCCCGAAACACGCAACCTTTGGTATTTGGCGCGGTGACGCGGTGTAGTCTCATTCTGCTCCGAAGCAAGCACGACAGACCAGGGGACAGTCATGGCGTCACAGGGTTCAATCCTAGGGAATGCAGTTACGAGGAAAGAAGATCCCGGTCTCTTGACCGGTTCTAACGCCTACGTCGATGATCTTGATCTCGGCGCCCTCCAGATCGTTTTTGTGCGCTCAACCATGGCTCATGCTGCGTTGAAGAGCGTCGACGCGAGTGCGGCCGAGGCGATGCCTGGCGTCTCGGCGGTCTATACCTCCGACAACCTTGAAATGGCGACAGTCAACGGATTCGAGATGATCGATCCGTCCATGAACCGTCCGCCGCTTGCTGTCGACCGCGTTCGATTTGTTGGCGACATCGTCGCCGCTGTAGTTGCCGAGTCACACTCCCAAGCTGTCGATGCTGCCGAACAAGTAATCGTCGATTACGACCCCCTTCCCGCCAACGCCGACATCGAAACGGCACTCGCAGATGGGGCAGATGTGTTGTGGGACGGGGCCGAAAGCAACGTGTGTTTCGCAATAGGGAACGAATATGACGGACCAGACGTAACCGAAGGGGCAGATGCTGTCGTTAGTGAACGGATTGTCACTCAACGGTTGGCCGGCGTGCCGATGGAACCAAACGGCTGCGTCGCAATCCCTGAAGGCGACTCGATGACCTTCTATGCCTCAACCCAAGCTGCACATGGCACCCGCGACGGACTCGCCCCCAACTTTGGACTTGAACCTGAGAACCTCCACGTAATAGCCCCATGGGTCGGCGGCGGGTTCGGCCCAAAAGCAGCCTTGTATGTCGAGTACGTCATTTGTGGACGAGCTGCCCAAGATTTAGGTCGGCCGGTGAAGTGGACTGAACAACGCGGGGAAAACATGGTTGCGATGGCCCAAGGCAGAGCCATGGTGATGAACGCCGAGTTAGGCGTAAAGGACGACGGGTCAATTGTCGGATTGCGTGCGCGCGTTGTCGCGGACGCTGGCGCCTATCCCGCTCTCGGGGCCATCCTGCCAATGCTCACCATGCAACTGAGCCAAGCGGTCTACGACATTCCGGCAATAGATTTCTTTGCTCAGACGGTGGTGACAAACACAACGTTCATCGGGGCGTATCGAGGAGCGGGGCGGCCTGAAGCAACACAGATGGTCGAAAGAATCCTCGACAAAGCTGCAAACGCAATCGGCATGGATCCTGCCGAACTGCGAAGGAAGAACTACATCCAGCCTGAAGCTTTTCCCCTCACTACCCTCGTTGGGTCCAACTACGACTCAGGCGAGTACGAACAAGCGCTGGACGCTGTGTTAGAGGCTTCGGGATACTCAGATTTGCGAGCAGAGCAGGCAAGACGTCGAGAAGCAGACGATCCGAAGCTCCTCGGAATAGGTCTCTCTTCATATGTAGAGGTCACCGCTCCCATCGGTCTGCACGTCGAATATGGGCGTTGCGAAATCAACGACGACGGCTCCGCAACGATCAGAGTGGGTACCAGTTCACACGGCCAGGGCCATGACACCGCGTTTTCCATGATTGTGAACGACATGCTAGGCATCCCAATGGATCAGGTAACCCACGTTGATGCCGACACCGAAGCCGTTCCAAGAGGAGCAGGAACGCTCGGTTCCCGATCTCTTCAAACAGCAGGCTCAGCTGTCTATGAGGCCTCCAAGGTGGTTCTCGACAAAGGTAAGCAACTCGCAGCAAACCTCTTAGAAGCGAGCGTTGACGACATCGTGGTGGGCGAGGGAGCACTCCAGGTGGCTGGAGTCCCTGCAAAATCGGTCAGTTGGGCAGATCTCGCGGCCGCTGCCTCAGAACAAGAAATTGATGGCGGTTTAGCTCACGAACTTGACTTTGACGGTAGCGACGCCACATACCCCTTCGGCTCTCATGTCGCAGTAGTCGAAATTGACCGAGAAACCGGCCACGTTGACTTAATCCGTCATATCGCAGTTGACGACTGCGGAACGATCCTCAACCCCATGCTGGTCAATGGCCAGCAGCACGGCGGAATCGCTCAGGGCATTGGTCAGGCGCTTTGGGAACACGTGCGCTATGACGAGGACGCGAATCCGGTAACAGCGAGTCTTATGGATTATCTGATGCCTTCAGCTGCGGAGTTACCCAGCTTTGAGGTTTCAAACACCGAGACGGCAAGCCCACGCAATCCGTTGGGCGCAAAAGGAATTGGTGAGTCGGGCACTATTGGTTCAACACCAGCCGTGCACAACGCTGTATGTGACGCTCTCGTTCATTTGGGAGTCGATCATGTCGACATGCCTTGCAGCCCTCAAGCAGTTTGGAATGCTCTCCAAAGCGTCTAAGCGTCTTCGAATACAGCGAATATCGGCACGACATCTAAGCGCGCCTCTGCCCTGTTATTTCAGGCCTCAACAAGCAAAATCAACGCTATCGCGGTGAGAGATGCAAGCAGCAGGACGAGCGGCACCTGGCTACTCAGATCATCTTTTCGGCGCAACGTCGCTAATGCTCTGTCATGACCAACCACGACCCCTGCAAAGTGCCCGCCAACGATACCCAACGCCTGAACGACAGCAATCAAGGTCGGGCCAACTAGCCGGTAGTTGACGTACTCGTCCGCGGTCCCGAATAGGTTCCATCCTCTATCTAACGGATCGCTCAGTTGGATCAATAGCTGTTGTCCTTCAAAGACGCCCATGCCTACGTAGTGCGCGATTGCGTATCCGACCGCAACCGGGACAAGTGACAAAGCAAAGCCATCTTCAAAATCAGGATTTTCGTTGCCATCTTTGCGTTGCATCCCTCTCACACAACCCAGGAACAGCGCCGTTATGAGGGACATCGAAAAGAGCAAGCCCATGGTGTTGAACGCCGTTGCGTCCCAACCTTGCCGGTTCCCAATGATGTCGGCCCACCAACCGGTCCTCGACAGGCCATCAAACGAGGTGCCCCCGAGCACCACCAACACAAGCGCTGACAGGCCCACTTGGGGGGCAAGCTGACCTAAACCTACTAACGGCTGGCGGATGTACAAAGAACCGCCAGAAACATGGGTTGGTGACATAGCTGCAACAAGTCGACAAAACACCGCGAGAGGGTCATGTGAACGAAGCCATACGCGTCCCTTAAGGAGGGCCCCTATTCCACTCCATGCGGTCCAAATGATGAGCATTAGCGCTAGTGGAGTACGACCCGCGGGACGGTGATAGGCGAGTTCCAACCAGAGGAATCCGGCAAGTAACCCGGCAGCTGGGTACAGCGACCACTCATTATCTGAATCCTCATCGCAGCGCCGCTTTCCCAAACAGGCAAGAAGCTCGAACGGACTCAACCATCGCCATAGATCACCTAGAAATGCTGATCCGATGGGAATGAACACCCATAGCGTCACAAAAACGATCCGTGGCGCGATATTCACCAGGGTGTCGTCAGCGACAACAAAACATGCTGTGAGAGCTAACCCAACAGTTATCAACCCAAGGCTGCGCCCGAGGATCAGACCGACCCGTCCAACCCCAGAACCTAAATTAACCAGCACTCGACCGGAGTTCGCTGTTGGGAAACGAGGTTCGCGCCAACCAGAAACCAGGGCGGCGAACGAAATGAGTACCGCCGCCGCGGCCACCAACCCCAATGTAGTTACTGACATCGGTAATTCTCCGGGGGGACCGACGCCATGGGCATAGACGGGGGTAGCCATTTCCGTGGAGGTTAGGGCAACGAGGTCAAGTGGGCACTACCCCACCAAGTGGAGGTAGTGTTTCGAAGTCGCTACTCCTGCATGAAGGGACTCATATGAGCACCGACGCTTCGACCGACCCGGTCATCGTTGCAACCGCCCGCAGCCCTATCGGTAGAGCCTTTAAAGGCTCTATGACCGATATCCGGCCTGACGATCTGAGCGCTCAGATCGTCACCACGCTTTTGGAGAAGGTTCCCGAACTTCCCCCCGAGGAAATAGAAGACCTCATCATGGGTACCGGATCTCCTGGAGGCGAACAGGGATTCAATATCGGTCGAGCAACCGCTGTACTCGCGGGCCTCGGTGACGTTCCTGGCACCACGGTTAATCGATACTGCTCTTCGTCACTTCAGACAATTCGCATGGCTGCTCACGCGATCAAAGCCGGTGAAGGTGACGCATTC
>DASCSY010000131.1:0-6192 GCA_034399415.1 Acidimicrobiales bacterium | reverse complement strand
TCATGATTGCTAATGAACCTCTTAACGACGAGTCGATGACCCGGGCCCTCGCAGAGATCGCCGAAGTGGAACCATGGGTCCTGAAATCAACGGGGGAAAAACCGAACTATTTCGAAATCTTGTGCGCGGCAGCCTACAACTGGTTCGCAGCAACGGCGGTTGACGTCAACGTCATCGAAGTTGGTATGGGCGGCCGCTGGGATGCCACCAACGTCATCGAAGCCGACATAGCAGCCATCACCAACATCGGCCAAGACCATCTCGAAATCATCGGACCCACGGCCGCAGACGTCACGCGCGAAAAAGCAGGCATCATATCCCCGGACTCACATGTGATCTGCGGTGAAACCACACCGGAACTCGTTGACATCATCAGGGAAACTCAACATCGCGAACTGTGGCGTCACCGAACCGAGTACGACGTCGCCGAAGACCAGCTTGCTGTTGGGGGCCGATTAATCGATCTGGTTACTCCATACGGTCGCCACCAGGAAATCTTTATACCTGTTAACGGTAGCCATCAGGCACAAAACGCGGCGATGGCAGTAGCGGTCGTAGAAGCATTCTTTGGACAACAGCTAGACGACGAGGTCGTCTCTGAAGCATTCGCGCGCCTCAAATTGCCCGCACGATTCGAAGTGATGCAAC
Organism: Acidimicrobiales bacterium; assembly: GCA_034399415.1. Classification (GTDB taxonomy): domain Bacteria; phylum Actinomycetota; class Acidimicrobiia; order Acidimicrobiales; family Poriferisodalaceae; genus UBA2110. The sequence continues at coordinate 5,544 of DASCSY010000131.1, read as the reverse complement.
GACAACCTCTGATCATCATCGACGGGGCTCACAACCCTCCAGCGGCAACGGTTGCAGCCAACACACTGTTCGATGACTTCGCCACCGAACAGGCCCCCGTCTTGGTAATGGGAACTAACCGACCACATGATCCAGTTGAATTCGTGAACGCGATTCGAGGCAAAGAATTCGGGGCAATCATCGTGACCGCAGCGAACTGGCCTCGAGCTATTCCCGCCGAAACACTCGGTGTCGCCCTACACGATTACGGACCGCCGATCGAGACCGTTCCTCATGTCGCCGATGCACTCAACCGAGCCATCGAACTTGCAGGAGAAAACGGCACTGTGCTGGTAACCGGTTCTCTATATGTGGCATCTGAGGCCCGAAGCCAACTCCGTAGCGCCTCGCGGTAGCCTTACGGCCAACGGATAACACCTACACCAGGAGACTAAGTGTCCCGTACCCTCGTGATCTGTAAGCCTGACGCGGTAGAACGAGGGCTGGTCGGCGAGATCATCGCCAGGATCGAACGCAAAGGATTGACGCTCAGCCGAGCAGAACTGCGCACAGTGGATCGCGCCACAGCACAAACCCATTACGAAGAGCATGACGGGAAACCCTTCTTTGAAGACCTCATCGCTTTCATTACCCGTTCGCCAGCAATGTTGATGGTGGTGGAAGGTTCCGGCGACGCAGGCGACGACGTCTATGCGATAGTCCGAAATCTGATGGGCGCCACCAACCCCGCTGAGGCGGCGCCAGGAACGATTCGAGGTGACTTAGGTCTCATGGTGACCGAAAACCTTGTGCATGGATCCGATTCAAACGGATCGGCCGAACGCGAAATCAACCTTTTCTTCCCGGGTGCCTGACTGGGAAACCATGACCCGCGCAGCCGTTAGACCAAGAGTGAGTGTCGCCCAGAAATTGGCGAAACTTAGGTCAACTACGTTGCGGCGGCCGCTATGAGAAAGCGCGGTGGCGTCAGAAGCTTTGGCGGCAGAGACATAGCGGTAGATCTTGGAACCGCCAACACCCTCGTCTACGTCCGAGGCAGAGGAATTGTCTTAGATCAACCGTCAGTCGTAGCCCTCGACATCACTAACGGAACTCCACTAGCCGTCGGACATGAAGCCAAACGTATGGCCGGCAGAACCCCAGCTCACATTCAAGTAATTCGGCCTCTCAAAGACGGTGTTATCGCAGATTTCGACGTGTGCGAAAAAATGCTTCGCTACTTCATTGACCAGATCTCGGGAAGTCGTTGGGCCAAGCCCCGCATGGTGATTTGCGTTCCTTCGGGGATAACAGGAGTCGAACAGCGAGCTGTCCAAGAAGCAGCCGAGTATGCCGGGGCCCGAAAACCGGCGTTCATTATCGAAGAGCCGATGGCCGCCGCAATTGGAGCGGGACTTCCGGTTCAATCACCGCGCGGCAGCATGATTGTCGATATAGGCGGTGGCACCACCGAAGTTGCCGTTATCTCACTCGGGGGAATCGTCGCCGCCCAGTCAGCTCGAGTGGGGGGCGACGTTATGGACGATTCGATCACTCAATACGTCAAGAAGGAATACAGCGTCGCACTTGGCGACAGTACCGCCGAGGAAGTAAAGGTCGCATTGGGTTCCGCGTGGCCACTCGCCGACGAAATGTATGCAGAAATCCGTGGACGAGATCTCGTCACCGGTTTACCTAAAACCGTCACAGTCAGCAGCGTTGAAATGCGAGAAGCATTGGAAGAACCGATCGGATCGATCATCGACACGGTCAAATTCACGCTCGATCAAACACCACCGGAACTGGCCGCGGACATCATGGACCAAGGAATCACGCTCGCTGGCGGAGGAGCGTTGCTCCGGGGTCTAGATCAGCGGTTGGCAAACGAAACAGGAATGCCGATCAGAATTACTCCTGAGCCCCTCTACGCGGTCGCTCGCGGTTCGGGACAGTCCCTCGAAGAATTCGAAGTGCTTCGAGGTGTGCTGTTCTCATCGGGCGATCAATACTGAGCGGTATCGGCGGTGTTGGGGCACTCAACCTCTAGGAGGAGTCGGAGCTCAAAATTTCGACTCGGTCTACTTGTTTTCACATCGCTAGTTCTCATCACCATCGACGTTCGAACTGAGGGTGGAGCCATAGACACTGCTCGCGGCTTTGTGCTCGACGCTTTGGGACCTCTCCGTTCCAACACGTCGCGAATTCTCGAACCGGTAGGAGGAGCGTGGGAAGCGGTAACCAGCTACGACGACCTTGAAGCCCGCAATGCTTTGTTGCGGGCAAAGATTGCGGAACTGCAAAGCTCGGTACTCGAAGTTGGGGAGATTGAACGCGAACGTAAATCTCTACTTGCACTCCTCGGGGCTAGAGACCGCGTCGCTCAGGTCGGACGCCGAACCGCTCGCGTAATTGATGCGCCGATATCAAATTACCGGCGCACCCTCGAACTAGACAAGGGTTCACGTGACGGGATTGCTGTCGGAATGCCAGTCGAGACTGGGGCAGGCGTAATTGGGAGAATTTCCAACGTTTCGGTAACCCGATCCCAAGTCGAATTGCTGACTGACCCCAACTTTGATGTTGGCGTACGAATGGCTCGATCAGGCGACGACGGGATTGCCTCTGGTCGGGGGCGCAATAGCGATCTGGAAGTCAGTTTTATCGAACTCGACACGGTGGTTATTCCAGGTGAGACCGTGGTGACCAGCGGTTTCCAAGGAAGCACTTTCCCTGAGGGTCTCCTCATCGGCACCGTCGTTGATGTCGTTCCCAATGCAGTTCAGGGAACTCAGCGCATCACTGTTCACCCCGCCGCTGATCTGGATCGACTTCGTTGGGTTCAAGTGCTCCTGTTCTATCCGGACGCTCCTGAGCCAGTCATCGTCGATCGCGTACCCCAAGACGACGTAGCAGACGTCGAATCTGAGGGTTCTGCACCGTGAAATTTGGAGCAAACGTCGCCGGGAGGCTTGGAGCATTATTTGTCACCGCCTTCGTGATCCAAGTATCGGTAGTGCCGCATTTCAGGATGGGGGGTTACGTCATTGATCTACCGCTCATACTGGTGGTGTTAGTCGGCTTATATCTCACCCCCCAAAGAGGCGCGTTCGTAGGGTTTCTTGCTGGGCTAGTCGTTGACCTGGCCCTGCAAACCCCATTTGGAATGACCGCCCTGACGTTTTCGCTTATAGGTTTCACCGCAGGATCGGTGTCTCTTCATTTGGCTGAACGGCACGCAATCACGCGTTCCCTCGCGGTCGCGCTCTTGGGGGCAACAGCTACCGCTCTCTTCGCTGGTTTTGGTGCGCTGATTGGTTTGGAATATGTGACTCGACGAGAGTTAGGAGCAATAGCTCTCGTGACAGCAGCCGCTGCTGTTCCAATAGCGCTTCTGCTAAGTCCGCTCGTTCGCTGGTCGCTTGCGCTCAGATTTCCAGCATTTGCATCTGACCAATGAATGAGCAACTGAACAGAAGGCTTGCATTTCTTGGGTTTCTCATCGTCGGTCTTTTCGCTGCACTATTCACCCGCGCCTGGTATCTGCAAGTGCTGACGTCTGAAGAACTATCGGAACAAGCGTTTCTAAACCATGTCGAAATAGTCATTACTCAACCCACCCGTGGGCGCATTCTTGACCGCCATGGAGTAGTCCTCGCCGACAACGTCCGGACAGGTGTCGTCACAGTGAACAGCTCCCGTTACGCGCCGGGTCAAATTGACTACGTACTCGAGCGATTATCGGAGTTGCTCGATATCCCCGCACAAACGCTGGCTTCTCGTCTCAACGACAAGCAAACACATCCGCTGGCCGCAAAGGTTGTCGCATCAGGACTCGACGAATATGGCCTTCTTCGTGTCGCCGAGCGGTCCCTGCCTGGAGTCGAAGCCAAGTGGGCGATGAGTCGCATCTACCCGCAAAACGAAATTGGTGCTCATGTCGTGGGGTATGTCGGAGCGATGTCGCAAGGGCAACACGACAGACTCGTGAAAGCCGGCTACCTGCCCTCAGAACGGGTAGGCAAATCAGGTATCGAAGAAATCTTTGAAAATGATCTACATGGTCGTCCCGGCCGCACCGAACTCGAAGTTGATAACACCGGCCGCGTGCACCGCGTGGTGAGCGAAGTTCTACCTCAACCAGGAGCAGATGTTGTTGTCTCCATCGATGTAGACCTTCAGGCCGCGACCGAGTCATATCTTCGGCAAGGCCTGATAGCTGCCCGGAAAACCGTGAGTGAAGACAGCGGATTTTTTTTCCCTTCCATTGGTGGCGCCGCGGTAGTGATGGACCTGCGCAATGGTGACGTGTTAGCGATGGCATCCCATCCGACGTTCGACCCCAACTGGCTGGTAGGCGGGCTAACAACCGTTGAGTACCAATCAGTATTTGAGAACCCGTACGCGCCTGGTGCTCTTAACAATCGAGCAGTTCAAGGGCTCTACGCGCCTGGATCCGTATTCAAACTCATTACCGCTCTAGCCGGGCTCGAGGCCCGACTGATATCGCCTCGCGCCGCGTACTACGACGTCGGATACTTCAAAATTCCAGAGAAATACGGTTGCACCGGTCGTTGCACCTTCTACAACGCCGATAAAGCACCCTTGGGAATAGTTGATCTATCGTCAGCCATCACCCGCTCAAGCGACGCCTACTTCTACAAGGTCGCACATGACCTCTATTGGATTCGAGGAGAAGAACAGTGGGCGATCCAAGATATGGCAGAGGCCCTTGGTTTTGGCAGCCAGTCCGGAATACAGCTGCCGTTTGAAAAGAGTGGGCGTATTGGTGACGGAGAAATAAAAAAACGTCTCTTCGAAGCTAACCCCGAGGCCTACAACCCGTACGGCGAATCTACGCGATGGCTACCAGGTGACAACATCAACACCGGCATAGGTCAAGGCTTCGTCTCCGTCACACCAACGCAACTCGCAAACGCATATGGCACCTTCGCTAACGGCGGCACCCTATTCAGCCCGAACGTCGTCGAGCGGGTCATATCTCGTTCCAGCGAGCAGTTCGGGGAGTCCGTCATAGAATTCGAGCCGCGGATCCAACGCATCGTCGAATTCCCCGAGGGATCAGCAATCGTGCGAGAAGGCCTGCACGGGGTAGCCAGTAAGAGTCGTCGAGGAACAGCGTGGCGCGCGTTCGAAGGATATGACAGTAGCGGTTACGCGGTGGCAGGAAAGACAGGAACAGCACAAGCTGAAGGACGGAACCCGGTTCTACAGCGCAAAAAAGAAGACTCAGCGGTGTTCGTAGCGTGGGCTCCTCAACACGACCCCCGTTACGTTGTAGCGGTAGTTATGGAAGAAGCAGGCTTTGGTGGTGAGGCCGCTGCGCCTGTGGCTCGCCGAATCATTGAAGCTTTACGCGCTTACGAACAACGATGGCCAGACCCCCAAGTGGCGTTCATCCCGCCTCAGCCCGAATGTCCCGAGGTACCCGAAGCGCTGCGCGGGTATGAAGCGTTCGTTGGATATGTACCCGAAGGATGCCCGTGGGGCGTCCAAGTTCCGCGTGCCAATACCCCCGAAGATGCAGATGGTGATGGCATCCCTGAT
>DASCSY010000130.1:0-6242 GCA_034399415.1 Acidimicrobiales bacterium | reverse complement strand
CTCTCCGTCTCGGAACCGCAACTGTTCGCAATGACTGACCTCCGGTTAGTTCCGCTTGAGTGCGGTTGGCTTTCCACTGCAGCGTCATCGGTCGTCTCCGACGCAGATGGCGACGTTGATCTGCCAATTCCTAGTTGGCTAGTTGTGCACCCCAACGGGCAGACTCTCCTCTTTGATACGGGACTTCATCACGATTTGGTTGATGGCGTGGCCGCAAGATACCCGTTGATGGCTCGCCAATTTGCATCACGTTTCAATCCCGCGGACAGGGTCTCTGCGCGTCTCGAGGACGTCGAGATAGATCCTTCTTCAGTGAACAAGATCGTGTTTAGTCATCTCCATTTCGACCATTGCGGCGGAACGGCCCTGGTACCTAATGCCGAAATCATCGTGCAGCGTTCTGAGTGGAGGTCCGGGCATCACCCGAAACTTATTGAGCATGAGGTCTATAACCCGGCTGATTTTGATCTAGGTCACGACGTATTGAAAATCGATGGCGCTCACGATGTTTTCGGCGACGGTTCAGTGATTTGTATCCCGACGCCGGGTCATACGGCCGGGCATCAATCTCTTCGAGTGAATTTAGCAAGCGGACCTGTCATTCTCACGGGTGACTGCGTCTACTGGAAAGAGGTGCTTGAAGAGATGCTTCTGCCACCGTTTGGCTTTGATCACGAGATGCAGTTGGATTCGATGCGCAACCTAAAAGAGTTAAGAGATGGACATGGTTGTCGACTTCTGTATGGCCATGACGCGTTTCAATGGGCCAGCTTAAGTCAGTCTCCTGCAGGCCTAATTTGAGTGGAATCCAGACTTGTCCATAGCTGTTTCGGCATGCGGTAGAGCGGGCGTCGACTCAGTTCGTCATCCGGATCAACTCTTGAGTGGGGGAAATTTTATTCTAAGTGGCGCATGGTTTCCGGTCATGAGAGTTCCAATGTCGCAACGACAAGCGAGAGGATTGAAGCTCGGGCGCTGGCGTAGCTTTATGGGTTCAAACGATAAAATCGGCGGGCGGTTCCCGAAAACAGTTCGGCGCGTTCCACATTGCTCCAACCTGCCTCTTCTGCAACTCGCTGAAACGCATTGAAAAGAACGGTGTAGGAACAGCCTTGCCTGTCAACCGGGAAGTTGCTCTCAAACATGCAGCGCTCGGGTCCGAATGTGTCAACGCAATGCCGTATGTCTTCGCTCCATAATTCTGCTACCTGTTCTGAGGTAGGGGCTTCTGGAAATCGATTCAAGCCAACTCCGTAGATACTCATTCCTATTCCACCTACTTTGACCACCACCTGCTCATGTTGAGCCAGAGCTTCGAGAGCTGGTCGCAACGTTGCTCGCACCTCGTCTCGGATGCCCGCGTAGGGTCCAATTCCCAGAGGACCACCTAAATGGTCCAGCACAATCGGGGTTTCTGGCACGGAGGCTGCCAGGTCCACCAACTCTTCGACTTGGGGGTGAAACATCCATGCGTCGAAGCTGAACCCCATTTCGCCGAGTTTGGCGAAGCCTGCGCGGAAGTTCGAATGGCCAAGTAGACCGGCGGGTGGTTTGGTATGCGATTCACGAATCTGGTCACTCGCGTCCCACGCATTCGCGTGGCGTATACCTCGAAATCGGCCGCCGCCAGCCGCCTGTTGAGCCTCTAGGACCTCTTCTACGGCCTCCCCTCGTGTCAAGTCAGCGAAACCAACGATTGCTGCAATTTCAGCACCATCTTGTTCGGCAGAAAGTTCAGCTTGCCCACGTACAAACTCAATTTCGCCCACGGGTCGAAGATGTTCGGGCCCTTGATCTCTATATCCCGCCCCACATTCAACGAAAACGGTCTGCGTCACGTTGTGACCAGCACCAGTGTCTAGATGTAATTCCGGGAGGAGGTATGTGCCAGTCGGAAAATCCCACAAATGATGGTGAGGATCGACGATCTCTTCTAATGAGTCCACCGGTTCTTCAATGGTTGCAGCCAACCATGTTGTTTTGTCCATCGCTCTACTTCCCTTGGTGAGACAACAGAAACATATGTGACGCTAGTCAACCGTCACCAGGGTCGCCCCCAGGTGTCCCAATCGAATGGTTTGATGCCGTCGTCGGTAAGTCGCCATATTGAGGCCTCTACTTTCTCGTCACTGATGTTAAGAAACCCAACGGTGCCTAGTTGAACAGAAAGATTGTGCGGAAATGTAGGTGACCCTGGGTTAACACATAAGACGCCGTCAATGGTTGTGATGTGCTCCACATGAGTGTCGCCGTAGACCACGACGTCGAGGTCAGCCCCGCTGAAGTGTCGATCTATAGCGTCACCGACTCCATAGGTTGGCAACTCTGGAATCGGCATGTGATGCGTCAATCCGACGCTGACACCATCGAATTCGTGAACCCAGGAGGGAGCGAGTTGGGGGTGGTCAGGTTGAACTAGTCGTCCCGACGATCCATCGTCACCGTTGCCCCGAGCCGCCCATGTCGGTGCAATCTGCTGGAGATTGTCGATCACCAAAACGTCGTAAATGTCTCCCGCGTGGAGGATGGCGTCGCATTCCTCAAACGCTGCGTACGCCTGCGGCCAGAGGTCGGGGCCAGCCTCAGGGATATGTGTATCCGAAATCAATCCAATGCGCATGGTCTACTCCTCGGTGGAAATCACCTATTGGCGTTTCCATTGAAACATCGCCATTCCGTCCGTTCCGAAATCGTGAGGGAGAACAATCCCCCCTTGAGATAGCGGTCGCCACTGGCTTCCTTCCAAGGCCAGATTCAGTAATTCTCGATGTGAAGCCCTAAAGCCCTGAGACACTTCAATAGTTTCCTGGCGAGTCACCGTGCACACGCTGTAACTCAAAACTCCTCCTGGGCGAAGCATTCGGAACGCTTCGTCAAGTAACGCTGTTTGAGTGGATACCAGCCGGTTAATCGCCGATTCCGAGATGTGCCAACGAGCATCGCTGCGTCGTCCTAACGCGCCAAGTCCGCTGCACGGGGCATCTACCAGCACAGCGTCTAAGGATCCGTCGCGAAATGGAGCGGAGGTGCCATCGCTTATCACTACCGCCGTTTCTGGCCGGAACCGGCCGACTACTCCGAGCAGGTTTTCAGCTCGCGACCTGTCTATTTCGTTCGCTATGGGGGACATCCACTGGGCTCCGAGGGCAGTGGTTTTCCCCCCAGGGGCCGCACACAGGTCAACGATGGAGCCTCCCTCTGGCGATGCCCTATCTACCTCGTCAATTACCCATCTTGATGCTCGTCCCTGTATATAGCCGTCCGGTCGAGGAGAAGGCCTCTCAGGTGAGTTCATCGCTATAAGTGACGCTCGCCCATCCTGACCCCATGTAGTGACGAAGAGATCCCATATCCAATCCGGGTAGCTATACCGAGTCGCCTCGTTCGGCCATTCAGGGTGAACGCTTGACACCTTGCGCAATACCGCATTGACCAACCCGGTCGCTCTTTTGGCTGTAGCAGCGACGGTGTCATTTACTGCGGCGTGCGGGGGTGTGCCAAGGTGTATCAACTGATGCGTTCCCATGCGAAGAGCAGCACGGACATCGGGATCCAGTTTTCTTCCGAGAAACGGTTGCAAGACGTGGTCGATCGCTCGGCGCATGCGGGTCGTTCCTTGGACTAATTCAGTCACGAACCCTCGATCGCGTGCACTTAGCCCTTCCCCTGTGGAAGCCAAGGACGACGCAAGAATGTCATTCGCGCGGGCGCCCTCTTCGATCTCGGTCAACGCGTGAACCGCTACCTGCCTACTAGTTAGCTTTTTCACGTGCCTAGATACGCGTCAGGTCCGAGCCGAGCACCGTTGATCCACGCCGAGGCGCTTAATCTGGATTTTCCTTCTGGTTGAACAACTAGCAACCGCAATAAGCCTCGTCCAGTTCCGACCAAGTCTTGGCTGAGCGACCCGGGCAGGGCCGTTCCTTCAACTGGGCACGCCTCGTGAACCTTGAGCACGGTGGAGTCCATGGTGGTCCAAGCTCCGCCCACTCGGATCACTCTGTCTAAGTCTTTCGCGGGTCGAGCCCAGTCAAGTTGTAGATCCTCTCGGTAGATCTTTTTTGCGACGCTTACTTCTCCCATTTGAGGAACTGGGTCGCGAAGGCCATTTTCTAGAGCGGCTATCAGTTCGGTCGCCCCGAGGGCCGCCAGTTGGTTGAGCAGTTCGGTTGCGGTCACTGTGGGCCCTATGTTGATTTCATGCTGTCGGTACAGTGGGCCGGTATCTAGTTCAGCGTCGACACCCATGATGCAAACGCCAGTCTTCTCGTCGCCCTCAAGCAAGGCTCTCTCCACCGGCGCGGCTCCGCGCCATCTCGGCAATAACGAAAAATGGACGTTGATCATCGGAAACCGCGACAGCAGTTCGGTGGTGAACAACCTGCCGTATGCCACCACCACACCGCAGTCCGCCTCTACTGTCAGCGCGTCTGCTGGTTCTTCAGATACCTCTATTCCAAGTGCACGGGCCGCTTCTTTGACCGGCGTCGGAGATGGCTTCGCTCTCCGACTTCTGCGGCGGTCCGGCATCGAAACGACTAAAGGAACGTCGAAGCCAGCCCGAACTAGGGCTGTCAGCGCTGGTACTGCGGCTGTTGGACTTCCAAAAAAGACGACGGAACGAGGACGTTCGGGAGGTGCGGGTAACCGTGTCGTCACGATAATGAAAGCCCTCCGGGGCTCAAGTTGTCCGCACCGCGGAGTGACTGTATCTCGCGCCATCGGCTGAGAGCAGCTTTGCGTTGGTCGCGGTCCAGATGATCCAATAGCAAGATCCCATCGAGATGGTCAAGTTCGTGCTGAAAAAGGCGTGATAGCAGCTCGTCGGCTTCTATAGAAACTTCGTTGTCTTCCAAATCTCGGCCCACTAGATGGACTTGCTTTGGACGAATAATTTCAAAGGACAGACCGGGTATGGAAAGACAACCTTCGTCGAAGGCCCACTCCCCGTCAGATTCGGTGATTTGTGGATTCACCAGCGTCTGCGGACCCTCACCTATGTCATACACGAAGAGACGCTTCTGAATCCCAACCTGGGGAGCAGCCAGACCAATACCCTCGGCTTCATACATCACTGGCACCATGTCTTCGACCATGCGGACCACGCGCCCATCGATGTTTTCGATTGGGAGCGCTTCTTGCCGAAGGACTGGGTCGCCTAAGACTCGGATTTGGTAGCTCATGATGATCCCAGCGTATCGGTGTCGACCAATCAGGCTCTCAGCGGGTCGATCTCGATGCGTAATCTTCCCGGTGGGCGATCGACAGACCTCAGCGCGGCAACCAGATGTTCACGGTCGACGCTACGGATACGCCACCGATCATTGCTCGGACCCAGGATTTCAAGTCCATCCGGATTCCCTATGCGTCGAACAAACTCTGTTGCAGCACTGCCCGAGATGATTGCCCAATGAGCTTCTGGTGGTTGACGCAATTCGCGACGGATCTTCAGTTCTGTGCGCGCTAAGGAGCCGGGATCCGCTGTTCGAGCAGCTTCCAAAACCGGGTGCTGCGGGATGCGAGTCTGAATGAGAACTCTTCCTCCGTCTTCGCGTCGACCCACTACTCGAGAAGCTTGGACAAGTAACGACATAGCTTGTTCTGCAGCTCGGTATCGCGGCGCCAGCAACTCTTGATCGAAGTCAAGGAAGACGACCACATTTGCTCGCTCAATCCTGTGGAGTACAGCCTCAGTTCCAACATATAGATCAAATTCTGTGGCTAAGGGTTCGCTATCTGAACTGACTTCCCCGACAGGTCGACGCGCTATTTGTTCCAGTTCCTCGGCAACACCTGTGACCCCGAGTTTCACGCGACGGAATTTTGTTGAAGAGCATGATTGACATACGGCTGGTCTGTCATCGCCGTCGACTGGGTGAATGAGTCGGTTGCCATCCAAACCTAAGGCTCGACCCGTAATTTCTGAGCGCGCGAGTTCACCACATTGCTGACAATAAGCGAAGCGAGCGCGGCCCTTTCGGTTGAGGACGCAGACAACCTTCTGATTGTCTCTTAGGACCCGGGACAGTGTTTCTGAACACCACGATCCGGCTAGCGGGGGCTCGTCACGGAGGTCAACGACATCGAAAATCGGCCAACCAGCTCTCTCCACAGCGCGGTCTGGGGTCAGCAGTGGAGCTCCGCAGGTCAAGGCTTCGAGCGATGGTGTGGGCGACGCTATGACCCATCTAGCTCCGTCACGTTTGGCTCGTTCGAGCACGACATCCCTTGCGTGCCAAGTG
>DASCSY010000129.1:0-6249 GCA_034399415.1 Acidimicrobiales bacterium | reverse complement strand
CGGCTACACCAGAATTCTGAAGCTTGGCCCCCGCCAGGGTGATCGTGCGCCGATGGCGCTTATCGAACTGGTCTAAGCCAGACGCATAGGCTCCAACCATGTTGGACTCCGCGATAATCGCAACACTCAAAACATTCGACACCCCGACCGTCTGCAACGCATTAGAACTTGTTGCTCCTGAACGACGCGCTGAAGGTTTCACGACTCTGCCCTTCGTCTGTCACAACCCGTCGCTTCCCGCGATGGTTGGGTACGCGCGTACAGCCAAGATCCGGGCGACGGTGCCTTCGGAACGATCTAAAGAAGACGACTTAGCCGTGCGGATCGGATATTTCAAACATATCGCTGAACCACCTGGACCAACGGTGACAGTAATTGAAGACGTAGACGAACCAGTGGGGTTCGGCGCTCATTGGGGGGAGGTCAACAGCAACGTGCACAAAGGTCTTGGCTCAGAAGGTACGGTCACCAACGGATCTATTAGAGACACAGACATGTGGGCCGAAGGGTTCGTCGCCCTGGCCGGATCTATCGGACCTTCCCATGGTTGGATTCATGTAGTCGAATATGGCATCCCAGTATCGGTTCACGGCATGACTGTGTCACCCGGTGACCTTATCCACGCAGACCACCATGGGGCCGTGGTGATACCTCACGCCGTTGCCGCTGACATCAAAGATGCGGTCGAGCGTTTAACAAAGGCCGAAGCCCGTCTCATCGGCGCGTCTCAACAAGCAGAGTTCAGTATCGAACAGCTCGTAGCGATTCTCGACCCGGCGGGCCGCGATCATTAACTAGCCCACAGCAGATACCGGGTCGGTATCTCTGCCGGCGCGCAGCAGCGTGCCGGGCCGAACGTCGGTGAACTGGCCGTCCTCAACTGCATGTTCTCCGTTGATGAAGACGTGACGGACACCTACAGCTTCACCGTAAAGACGCCACGCACCCCCGGGAAGATCTGTCCGAACTTCGATCTCTTTCGGAGCAACCTTCTCCGCGTCGAACACGACAAGATCAGCCCACCATCCTTGTTCGATGCGTCCTCGGTGCTTAAGCCCATACAAACGTGCCGGAGCATCAGTGAGTTTGTGCACCGCCGCCTCAAGTGTCATCAATTCTCTATCCCGCGCAGCAGAAAGCAGATATGTCGAATAATTGAAAGTGGCGAGAAAATCGAGATGAGCACCAGCGTCGGAAGCCCCGATAAGGCAACGATCGTCGTTCCACAACGCTTGACGCAACGCCCACGACTCATCGTTGTCGCCGGCCGCTGGCGGATACAAGCCGGTTTTCAAGTCATCAGCAACGACGATCTCACACAACGTATCCCAAGGCGTCTGCCCCAGTTCCTCAGCGATCTCACCGATCGAACGTCCTTCGAAATGCTTCAACTCACCCTTCGTTACTTCCCCCACCGTGAGACGTTCCCAACGGGCGAGGCCGCGAAAAGCACTCGGTTGCTGCGCGTCCTCGTTTAATTCAGCACGGCGAACGGGATCCGCCAGCAACGCCAGCTTCTCCTCATTTGGCAATGCCATTGGTGCGGCCCACCCATGCAACGTGTCAAGTAAAAAGCCGCTCTCGAAACAAAGGCGACTTTCAGCGGGCATGGGTGCTGTTAGAGCGATAACACGACCTCCCTGCCGCGCCGCATAATTCGATGCTTGTAGTTTTTCTTCGATTACCTCTGCTTGTCGCGCGTTGGCGAAAATGACGTTCCAATTCAAGGGCTTGTCAGCCGCCACGGACATATCTGTGAGCAACTGGTAGACACCCTCATCGAATCTCTCAACTGTCGGAATGAACTCAAGGGCAACGGCTCCGGTATTTCGCAGGACCGAACAAAGCTCTACCAACTCGCGTTCTGATGCGTGACGAGAAGGCACGGCATCTCCGTGTGCATCGTTGTGGGTCTTCGCCCAGGAGGAACTGAAACCCAGCCCACCAGCGTCGATGCTCTCCGCCAACAAATCCTTCATTTCCTGTAGTTCTTTATCCGACGCGGATTCGCCTACTGATCTTTCCCCCATCACCACTCGCCGTAACGCGCTGTGACCCACCAGAAACCCAGCATTGGGCATCAAGGTTCCCTCGATCGCGTCGAGGTATTCGCCGAAGGTTCTCCAATTCCAAGGCACTCCCTCCTGCAGAGAAGCCAACGGCATTCCCTCCACTCGCGCCAACATGCTCATGAGGTAGTCACCGTCTTCAGGTGTCAACGGTGCGATAGTGAAACCGCAGTTGCCGCCAATCACCGTTGTGACACCGTGTAAGGGGGAGGGAGACAGCGTGGTATCCCAAAACACTTGAGCATCAAAATGGGTGTGAACATCGACGAAGCCGGGAGTAACCGTGAGGCCCGTGGCGTCAACTTCTTCACGAGCTTCTTCAACAATTTCACCGACAGCGACAATGCGGCCATCACGGACCCCGACGTCGCCAAGACGTCCCGGACCTCCTGTGCCGTCAACTACCAAGCCGTTACGAATTACCAGATCGAGCATCATTCCCCCTCAACCGCAATAAGAAACTACCGTCCTCACGGTGACCTCCGCCCAGAACATTCGAATTGACCTTGCATACAAGGGCACTCGTTATCGCGGATTCGCTGAGAACCCAGGAGTACTCACCGTCGAAGGTGAGTTGCGGTCGGCGATCCAACGCGTCCTCGGTGAGGTAGTCCATCTAGCGGTTGCCGGTCGAACCGATGCCGGGGTTCACGCTTCGGGACAAGTGGTCTCGTTCCGCACAAGCAGCGCCCGTGTGGAACCTGAACGCTTACAGAACTCACTTAACAGGCTCTGCGGACCCGATATTCAAGTTCAACATATTCAATCCGTGCAACCCGATTTTGACGCTCGGTTCACGGCCGAACGACGTCTCTATCACTACAACGTGTTGAATTCCCCAGTTGCCGACCCCCTCTTGTCTGACATTGAATGGCATATCAAAGAGCCTCTCAACGTTGAGGAAATGAACCAAGCGGCTCAACGCTTCCACGGTGAACATGACTTCACTTCGTTCTGTCGTCGCCCCAAAGGCCAACCCGAAGCTTCGCTGGTACGCACCATCCACCACGCCCAATGGCATCAACGACCACAGTGCCGGCTGCAATTTGAAATCACAGCGAACGCGTTTTGTCATCAAATGGTGCGATCAGTCGTAGGTTTCTGCGTGGCGGTAGGAACCAGTAAGCGGTCAGCGCGAGACGTCGAAACCGTATTCACTGCTAAAGATCGAAGCTCGGCTGCGCCTATAGCACCTCCCCACGGCCTTACCTTGGTTCATGTCACCTACCCATCCGATGACTGAATCGAGCAGAAACAACAAAATCACGCGCCTCTAGCGTTTGCCGTTTCAACACGACACCCGTAGCCTTGTTCCCCGGCCACTCCACTGGGGTGCCACGCCAAATCTGGAACAGATTCACGTTTCAAAATTCCGAGAGGTTGACGCATCGTGCGTACCTATGCCCCTAAAGCGAGCGAAATTGAACGCAAATGGTTCATTGTCGACGCAGAGAACCTCGTGCTTGGTCGAATGTCTACTGAGGTAGCTCGGATTTTGCGCGGCAAACATAAGCCCACGTTTGCTCCCTACCTGGACTGTGGCGACCATGTCATCATCGTCAATGCTTCAAAGATCGTTCTGACCAACGAAAAAGCAGAGAAAAAACTGGTTCACAGGCATTCCGGTTACCCGGGAGGCATCAAATCCCAAACCTACGGTCACCTACTATCCCGCCAACCCGAGGACACGATCCGACGGACCATCAAAGGCATGCTCCCCAAGAACCGGCTAGGTGCGCAAATGATCACCAAACTCAAGGTGTATGCAGGCCCAGAACACCCGCATTCTGCCCAACAGCCAGAGACGCTTGTCATCGAACACGCAATGGCCAAAGCCTGAGATTGATACACACATGACTGCTCCCCTTACCCAAACAACAGGCCGACGCAAACAAGCAGTTGCCCGCGTGCGGCTCCGTCCCGGAACCGGTGTGATCACCTGCAACAAGCGGGCCTTTGACGACTACTTCACCTCCTCGGTCCATCGCCTACTCGTCACCGAACCCCTGCGACTCGTGGAACAGGTTGAAACTTACGACATCGATGTCACGCTCGATGGAGGTGGGGCAGCAGGTCAGGCAGGTGCCCTCAGGTTGGGAATTGCCCGCGCTCTCATCGAACTCGATCCCGACCAGCGTCCCGTTCTGAAAGCTGCAGGTCTGTTGACCCGCGATTCTCGCGTCAAAGAGAGCAAAAAATACGGCCTCAAAAAGGCTCGCAAGGCTCCACAGTATTCGAAGCGGTAAGTCTCCAAGGAGTCGACATGACACTGTCATTCGGCACCGACGGCGTCCGCGGTCCCACGCCCGAATTACTAAATGAACACTTCGTAATCTGTTTGGCGATCGCCGCCAGCGAAGTGCTTTCTACCGACCACTGGATCTTAGGCCGAGACACCCGAGAATCAGGCCTGTCCCTGTCCCAGGCGATGGCACGAGCTATAGCTAACACGGGACGAAGTGTCGTTGACGCAGGAGTGGTCCCTACACCCACTGTCGCCTACCTCTCGAAGGTAGAAAACTGCGCTGGAGTGGTGATATCGGCCTCCCACAATCCCTGGACCGACAATGGCGTCAAGATTTTCGCCCCCGGAGGTAGAAAACTCCACGACCAAGAACAGACAGCGATCGAGAACCGACTGGGAACGCTACTCAAAGACCCTGCCCGGTCACTTGATGAGGCACCCCCAATTGTTAACGAACACTCGGACCCTCTCCAACTCTGGTCCGCCTCAATCGAAAACGCACTAGAAAAGCGGCGTTTGGAAGGCCTACACATCGTCATCGACTGTGCAAACGGTTCCGCCTCACATATCGCCGAACCGCTCTTCACACGGCTCGGGGCGCGCGTCGAAGCTATTCACGCCGAACCCGACGGTCGTAACATCAACCAACACTGTGGATCAACCCACGTATCTACAATCACTCGGGCAGTCGTGGCGAAACAAGCCGACCTGGGGCTAGCCCTGGACGGAGACGCCGATCGTCTCATAGCTGTCGCATCCGACGGCGCGGTCATCGACGGTGACCGGCAACTGTGCATGTTCGCAAAAGATCTCGCTCAACGAAACCAGCTCGCCAACCGAAGCGTTGTTGCCACTGTGATGTCAAACCTCGGCTTGCGCCAAGCCCTACAACAGGCGGACATCACGATGATCGAGGTCCCCGTAGGTGATCGCAACGTTCTCGCTCAACTGGACGCCGGAGCAGCCGTTCTTGGTGGTGAACAGTCCGGGCACCTGGTTTTTCGACATCTCGCCACCACAGGGGATGGTTTGCTCACTGGGGCGCTTCTCGCTGACCTCGTGCTTCGATCAGGAAGAAAGAGTTCGGACCTCGCGGGCGAAACCATGCACCAGTTCCCCCAAGTGCTCATCAACGTTCCCGTCACATCAAACTCGACTCAGTTGCCTAGCTATCTCAACCAAGAAATTGCTGACGCTGAAAAGCGACTAGGCAGTACGGGCCGAGTTCTCATCCGCGCGAGTGGCACTGAAACTGTTGTCAGAGTCATGGTTGAAGCGACCGAAAAGGCTACGGCACAACGCGAAGCTGACTATCTCGCCGATGCGATTAAACGCACTATGGAATAGGTCGCGGATAAGAGGGCCTAACCCGCCGCTACCCTCATCATCATGTGCGGCATCATCGCTGTCCTCCGCGGACAAGATAACGGATCGGCGCTTATCGCCGAAGACGTTCTCCCGCGGCTCAGCACAGCTATCGAAACGCTCGTCTCCGCGCCCGGAGAACTTGACTCAATGATCACGGAAACCAAGAAAGCGGCCGATGTTCTTGCGGCAATAGACCAAGAACTACGGACACTGCCAGGGATCCGAATGCTGGTCTTCGATCGGCCTGCAGCGCTTGTCGTCGCGGGTGAGATGGAACGAGCTCATAGTGCTCTCACGAATATCGATAGTCGTCTCGACCAACTCACCGTTGACACAGAAACCCTTAACTCCGCTCTAGTTGAAGTTCGCGACGCGTTATGGGGCATAGAACGAGATCGCCTGCGTAATGCGGAAGCGATCATTGATCTCGCCCAAGGTGCACCACAACAGAGTGCCCTGCCTGGATTGATGTCGATTCAAACTGCGCTGTCAGCTATTGATCGACTTGAAGTTCGTGGACGTGATTCTGCCGGACTTCAAGTTTTCGTAACTAACCACGGCCTCCCA
>DASCSY010000128.1:0-6260 GCA_034399415.1 Acidimicrobiales bacterium | reverse complement strand
CGGCTCCCAAAACTTCGCCCTTTTCTTGTTCCCCGCATTGGTCATATGGTTGCTTTTCGCCGGCATGATCAACGGTTCTATGGGTTGGCTCAGTTCTGTAGGCGACCTCCGACGAAAAGTCTTCTTTCCGCCGGAGACAGCAATTTTTGGTAGCGCCGTCGCCCTCGGAGTTCAATCCGCTATCGAGGCCGGAGTTCTCCTGGTGGTCATGGTTTTGTTAGGCAACGTAGGTTTACCGACGTTGTTACTGCCGCTCGTCCTGGTGCTGGCAGGGTTCTTTGGCCTGGGAATCGGGTTTTTTGTATGCGTGTTGAATACCCACTACAGAGATGTGCAATATCTCGTCGGAATTGTCATCAACGCCGTCTTCTTTCTTGTGCCCATCGTCTATCCCATTGGCATCATTCCGGAACGACACTGGGGTATACCGATACGGAAGATCGTCGAGTGGAACCCAATCAACCAGTTTGTTGCTGCCGCCCGAGATTCGGCTTATTTGGTTGAATGGCCGAGCGCGACCCGATGGCTCGCTTTAGTCATCTACTCCACCGTTACCTTCACTCTGGGCTGGCGATTTTTTGCACGGCGCTCAATGCAACTGAGTGAGGACATGTGAACGCCGTCATCTCAGCTCGCGACCTGTCCAAGCGCTACCGGGTGCATCGCGACCGCCCTCACTCACTGAAAGAGGCCGTCGTACGAAAAGGAAGAAACCGCTCCATTCGAGAGTTCTGGGCCCTACAAGACATTTCCCTCGAAATAAAGCGCGGTTCCTTCTTCGGTCTGATCGGACACAACGGATCCGGCAAAACCACACTGCTCAAACTCATGGCTGGGATACACGAACCCACCAGTGGACATCTCGCAGTCGACGGTCGAGTATCAGCACTCCTTGAACTCGGTTCGGGCTTCCACCCTGAACTCAGCGGTAGAGAAAACATCTACCTAAATGGAGCAATTCTTGGTTTGACTCGAAAGGAAATGAACTTAGCGGTCGACGAAATCATCGAGTTCAGCGATATCGGCGACTTCGTTGACGCACCCGTCAAGATCTTGTCCAGTGGAATGTACGTGCGACTCGGCTTTGCCGTCGCCGTGCATGTCGCACCCGAAATTCTTTTGATCGACGAAGTAATCGCCGTGGGGGACGAAGCCTTCCAGAGAAAATGCCTCGAACATCTATATGAGCTCCGCCGAGCGGGAACCACCATCGTCCTCGTGTCCCACTCTTTGCCGCTCGTCGAGGGATTGTGCGACGAAGTCGGGTGGTTAGACCATGGCAACCTGATGGCCGCAGGAGAAGCAACAGAAGTATGTTGGTCGTACCTTGACGCCGTCAACGCCGCCGAAGCTGAGCACCTCAGAGACGCCGCTGACGATCAGATACACACCGACACTTCGCTCACCGAAATAGAAGTTCGTCGAGGTAGCGGCGATATACGAATCTTTCACGTCGACTATCTGGACGAACAATGGCTCGCTAATCCCTTGCCGCGGTCAGGCAACGGTCTCATCATTCGACTTTGGTACGAAGCAGAAAACGCAGTAGCTGACCCTGTTTTTGCAATGAAACTCCACCACGCGTCAGGCGTTCACTTGGCGTCACCCAATAGCGCACTGCAACACCTGCGAACAAACACCGTCGGCCCGGGACGCGGCTATGTGGACTTCATCATGGAAGAACTTGCACTTCTCCCGGGTGATTACCTGCTATCCACCTCAGTTACTGACCAAGATCGTATGCATGTTCATGATGCGTGGGAACGGTCCCATTCGCTACGAATCGTTCCCGGTTCCTCTCCCGAACGAGAGGGAATGACAGACTTGCGCGGAAAATGGCAACCACCAGTTCCCCACGAAAAGGGAGCCCCGGGGCATCCGAACCGTTAACGACCACGCGCGACCTTCCGAGCAATGTCCCCGCGTACAATGACCCAAGATCGCAAAGACGGACTATCAACAGATGGTTGGAGCTGCATCGATGGGTTCGATCAAATCATCAACAACTGCTCGTTCGACCGCACACACTTCTGCTGGTAGTGCGACCGCCGGCCGAGAAGTTCTGCACCTGGGAGTGATTCTTCCGACGCAAGAACGACACCCGGTCGGTTGGCTCGCGACGCGAGCCCTCGGCGCAGAACTCGCTTGGCGCAACGCTCCCACCGAACTCCACTGGTTTGTTCAAGAACCAGGGGCCGCACCTTGGATCTATGACGCCGCGACTGTGATCAACAACGTGCCCGAAAATCTTGAGGAACTCAGAGACGAACTCGATGTCGTCGTGGGCTTCGCCAGCGCTAACGAACCCCACGATTTCTATGTCAACCCCGCATCTGCGGGAATGACGATGGACCATGCCGTGGCGCTGATTGCGCGCTACTTCACTCCGAGCCTGGTGCAACAAAGCCACCCGGCTCCAACTCTCAGCGAATCAATCCTGGTAGACGTGACAACAAGGCCTTCGGTGGTTATCGCTGCCGAGGTTGCACGGCACGCCCTGTCTAGGTCACTTCCTATTTCGCTTCTCGGCCCATCGGCTGAACAGGCGTACTTCGCGACGCAACTTGCCCGCCATGAACAAAGCGCTACGGATATTGGAACCGACCTCGATCCCGACCAGTTCGGTGCCGTCATCCAGCAGTCTGCTGTCGTCCTCACGAGCGATCCCTCTCTCCATCGCCTCGCCGGAGTGCTTCATGGTCGAAGCGTGCTCCTCGAAACCGATATGGATGACCAATATGTGCAACGTGAGTTGTGGCGTGCCGCGTCAAATCTGCCCAACCAACAAACAGCATTTTCTGTCGAAGAGAAGATTGCTCGATTAGCGGAAGTCGTGGAACAAACAGCGTTACTTCGTCTCGGTAGACCGATGTCGAACCGTTCTGTTGATCAAGAAACCGAGCGCAACCAGCAACTCATCGCGCTGCAGGAAGGGCAAGCAAGTCACTGGATCCAGCAGCGCCGCCGATCACAACGCAACATCGACGAGCTACGACGTGCGCTAACACAATTAGAAGAGGAACGAGACAGCGCCTTAGCCGACGCAACAACCAGTCGAATGGAGCTCCAACGTCAACACCGTCGACTCAACGAACTAGAAACGCAAGTGGCCCGGCTAGACCAGGGGCCAGCTCGTCTGCCCCGCAGCGTTGACTGGCCCAGCGTGATGTCGCAAATCGAACGTGACCTCGTAGCAGTTCTTCGCTGGCTTCGCCGCCAACTTGGTCGCTGATGAACTCTCCCCCCGAGAGGTCTGCCACTGTCTTCCTTGATGCGGTCCCGAGGTCAGGGTCAGACCCGATTGCTTGGAGGACAGAACAGATCTGCAAAGGCTTTGCTAACAGCGATGCAGAGACCAACATCGTTCTTCACGGACCGTTCGACGGCGCGGAAAATATTTATGGCATCCCAGTTAATGCCACTGGCCTTCACACCACCCAGTGGTGGAGGACGAACGCGAGTGACATTGTCGTTCTATGCGGAGGTGGATCGGCGAAGCGGGCGGCGTCTCTTTGCCGCGTTCATCAACCCGACGCTCGGATCGTTGTTGATGGCTCATGTCTCCTCTCGCTCCAGCGACCTGATCTCCCCGACACGCTCGTCAACGACGCTGAACACGGCGGACGTGACACCGTCGCAAATCTCCGCCGCCAACGTGATCGAGAGTTACTCTCTCTAGTCGACGATGTTTGGGTGTGCTCGAACTCAGAAAGAAACCTAATTGAGCCACTTGCCGATCAGGCGGCGATCCACGTCGTTCGACCACCACAAATACGATTCCCCGCCTCAACGGGCACTCGGCCTCTTCTTCTCGCCGCACCCCATCGCGAATTCGGTGAACCGGACTTAGCCTCCATTCGGTACTTCACTGAACACATAGCGCCGCTTCTCGACCCAAGCATCAACCAACCCCTGCTTGTTACAGAACGCGACTTTGGCGCATGGCATCACCTCACTCACGACATCAAGATCGTTGAAAGAGACGGCCCTCTTGTTGATGTGCTCCAACAAGCGTCGATGGTTGTCTTACCGCGCACCATCGGACCCACGGCGTGGACCCAACTGCTAGCCGCTCGAACAGTAGGCATACCGATTGTGGCTACGCCACAAGCCGTAGGCCACGTCGACGACCCGCACCAATGGGACCTGGAAATCGTCCACGATTCCGACATCGGCTCCGCGATACTGCGCGCTGCCACCAGGCGGCGATCTCCCGCACGACCCGCCGCCGAAGCCACCGGACTTCAAGAGGCGCTCAATGCGCTTGACGTCGTCCCAGCAGCTCACGAACCGGAAATAAGTGAATGGTTGTCCTCATCTAGCCCCGGCAGGCGCCACCGCATGGATCTTAAACAGTATCGACGGTCACTAATCGAAGCCCAAGCAGACCCTGACACCGACCCAGGAACCCAGTTAGAGAATCGTCCACTCATCTCGATTCTGACCCCCGTGTACAACACCCCCCTAGATGTTCTCAAAGAAACCGTCGCATCGGTTCGGACACAAACCTACGAACGCTGGCAACTGTGCCTCGTCGACGACTGTTCCGACGACGACGCCATCAGAAGCCTGTGTGGCCAGTTCGCGTCAAGTGATTCGCGGATCCTGTTCGTTGAGCGAAATGAAAATGGGGGAATCGCAGACGCCACAAATACGGCTTTTGATGTGGCAGAAGGAGAATACGTTGCCCTCCTAGACCACGACGACCTACTTCGTCCCGACGCACTCACGGAAGTGGTGCGAGCCATCAACGAGTTCCCAGAGGTCGAATTCCTCTATTCAGACGAAGACAAACTCTTTGCCGACGGGTCCTACGACCACAGTTACGCGAAATCCGGCTGGTCGCCAGATCTACACCTGTCATATAACTACGTCTGCCACTTCGCGGTGTTCAGTCGCGATTTGGTGAACAGGATCGGTGGTTGGAGGCCCGGTTTCGATGGCGCCCAAGATTATGACCTTGCGCTTCGCGTCACCGAAAGCACCAACCGAATAGTTCACATACCCCGAAACCTCTACCACTGGAGAGTCTTGCCCGGGTCAACCTCTGGCGGAGTAGAGGAAAAATCCGATGCCTGGGCCGCCGGGCAGCGCGCGCTTACATCCGCCCTCGAAAGAAGACGTATAGACGCCAAGATCGAAGAAGGAATTGATCCCGGCACCTACAACGTCAGATATCCAGTAATGGGCCGACCACGCGTAGGAGTCATCATTCCTACTCGGGATCGATACGAACTCATCTCGCGATGCGTGAGCGGCATCACAGAGTCCACCTCATGGCCCGAAGTTGAAGTGATGGTCATTAACAACGAAAGCACAGACTGCGACACGCTCAAATGGATGGACGAACATGACGGGCCAGTCATCGATTACCCACATCAGTTCTCGTACGCCCGGATGATGAACTTGGCAGCAGAACAAATAGATTGCGACCTTCTACTGTTCCTCAACTGCGACATCACAATCACCGACCAGGACTGGATCGACGTCATGATCGGTCACGCGCAGCAACGACGAGTCGGCGCGGTTGGCGCTCGCCTCAGCTTTCCGGACGGACGCGTTCAACACGAAGGAATCACCGTCGGAGTCGGGGGAGTGGCAGTCAACACGAACTCTCGCGGCTATTTCAGCATCGGCAACATTGCACGCAATTCGTGGGCACTTACGGCCGCATGCTTGATGGTTCGTACAGACGTTTTTTGGGAAGTTGGCGGATTCGAGGAGCGGCTACGCGTCGCGTTCAACGACGTTGACCTCACCATGCGAATTCATCAACTGGGCTATGACCTCGTGTACCAGCCTCACGCAGCGCTACACCATCAAGAATCGGCACTACGAGGAACTTTGCACCCCCCAGAGGATGAGGACTTCTTCAAGGAACGTTGGGGGGACCCGTTAGATCAAGATGACCCCTATTACAACCCGAGACTTTCGCGACATGCCCAGTACTACTTCGCGGACGAAGTCAAGCAAGTCTGGCTGCCCCGCGGTCACCCGCTGGCGTGATTCAGCCAACTGCCAGGACGGTCACGCCAGACCCAACCGGCGACCCGAGATTGGCGACGTCGCCAAAAGCGGTAACGGCACCCCTCGCATCGACGACCAAATAACCACCAGGTCTGTTAATCAACCCCACCGCATCTACTCGCCCAAGATCGGCAGGCGAACCGAAATAGTCAACCTCACCTGCGGTATAAACCCGGCCGTCGCAATCAAGAAACAAATAACCGCGACCGTTTGCCTCAGCCGCGAAATCGACG
>DASCSY010000127.1:0-6260 GCA_034399415.1 Acidimicrobiales bacterium | reverse complement strand
TCTCGACGAGAACGCAGCGTTGGTGTCGGCAAGTCAAGCGGTCGGGTTCCCCGTTGGTCACGCCAGCGCACAACTCGGCTGGCGGGGGCTCATGAGTCGTCCCACCTGGAAGATGCTTGTTTACTCCGCTGAAGACCCACCGGTGAGTCGAGGACTTGTCCTGGTTGACGCGATTGATGGACACATCGTCGACACATACGTGGAAGACAACCCCGAGGATTGGATTCGTACCACGGAATCTGAAGATGACCAGGAAAGCGAAACCTGATGTTCGACGGAAACTTCCGGAACGGAGTTGATCGCATAGTAGGACCGGTCGGTCGGATGTTGGTTCGAGTCGGCATTAGTGCGGATTTCCTTACCTGCCTAGGGCTGCTGATGTCTGTTGCGGCTTGCGTGTTTATCAGCCAAGGGCAACTGCGTTTGGGTCTCACCTTCTTGATTTTGACGGCCATTCCAGACCTTTTAGATGGCGCAGTTGCCTCAGCGGCCGGGACTTCGTCAAAACGCGGAGCTTTCTTCGACTCGACGGCCGATCGCGTCACCGACGGTCTGCTGCTATGCGGTGTTGGATGGCACCTAGCTGACAGCAACGGGGGGAAGATGGCACTTCTCCCCATGGCTGTTCTCGCCGTCTCGTCTCTGATCAGCTACGAGAGAGCCAAAGCGGAATTATTGGGGTATCAGGCCAAAGGAGGCTTGATGGAACGCGCTGAACGGATGGTCGTTCTCGGTTTCGGACTGTGTTTCAACGCGATTCTCATTCCAGTGCTGTGGGTCATGCTGGCATTGACCTCAGCTACCGCATTGCAAAGGTTCTTCAAGGTTTGGCGGCAAGCCAGCCCTGATGTTCCTTCCCCGAACCGTCGGGGCTGATTTGCCGGGCCGCGGTATCACGACGCTTTATCGAGCTGGAGCGATAGCGGCGCGAATACTGCCCGGGCCGCTAGCCGCTGTCGTGCCACAGGTACTTGCGCTTCCACTCAGCAAGACGTTTCGAGAGAAACGACGAATGGTTGAACGCCATATGAGGCGAGCGATGGGGAGTGAGGCAACGAGTACTGACATCAGACGCGCTACGACAAATGCGTTTGCTTCATACTGTCGATATTGGATCGAGTCGTTTCGCTTGCCCTCAGTTCGAAGTACCCGACTTTCTGAGGGCATAGAGGTTCCCGATTACCAATATGTCGAGCAGGCACTGAGCCGGGGCAAGGGAGTCATTCTTGCTCTCCCGCATTTAGGTGGCTGGGAATGGGCCGGATTTTGGATGGCAACAGTTAATAAACTTCCGATCACAGTCGTTGTTGAACCGATCGAACCTCCAGAACTATTTCAATGGTTCGCGGGCTTTCGCTCCAGACTGGGAATGAAAGTTGTTCCCCTCGGTCCATCTGCTGGGTCGGAGATCGCAGCCTCTTTGAAACGAAATGAGATTGTTTGTCTTCTTTGTGACCGAGATATTGCCGGAGGAGGCACCGAAGTTGAGTTTCTAGGAGAGCGAACCACCCTCCCAGGCGGCCCAGCGCTCCTCGCTTTACGCACAGGAGCTTCTGTTCTGCCGACAGCAGTTTACTTCCAACCTGGAGGGGGCCATCTTGGCGTTGTTCGCCCGCCTCTCGACACGACTCGGCAAGCGACAGTCAAAGAAGACGTTGAACGAGTGACCGCTGCTCTTGCCGACGAACTGGCGATACTCATCCGGCGGGCTCCCGAACAATGGCATCTGTTCCAACCCAATTGGCCGAGCGACTCAACCCTGGAGTCTTGAAACTCGCAGGGCTTTAGTATGCCTTGGGACTTCCATCACCTAGCGTTGTTGGTCGTGAGGATCGGAATTGTTTCGCCCTACAGTCTCACCAGTCCGGGTGGTGTGCAGACACAGGTTCTCGGACTAGCTGGAGCTTTGAGTGTCCTCGGGCATCAGGTACGAGTTCTAGGTCCATGTGACGGAGCCCCACCCGAAACCGGGGTAACCCCATTGGGTGCGAGTATCCCTACCTTCGCTAACGGATCAATCGCGCCGATAGCGCCCGACCTAGCGTGCACCCTTCGCACGATTCGTGCTTTCAGGGATGAAGAATTTGATGTCATACACATTCATGAACCCATCTGTCCGGGACCTTGCCAAACGGCGTTGTTTATGCGCAGCGCTCCGATCGTGGGGACCTGGCACGCGGCCGGAGGGAGCAAGGCGTACCTCACCCCTGGAGTCCGATGGCTCGCCACTCGGATGAACGTTCGAGCCGCCGTCTCCGCAGATGCGCGCGACATGGCTCACGAAGCATTAGGAGGCCACTACGAGGTGGTCTTCAATGGCATCGAAGTTGAGAACTTCCGTACCTCGCTTGGGGCGAACACCGCAGGCGCGACCATTGCCTACGTGGGTCGACACGAACCCCGCAAAGGATTAGAGGTGCTATTGCAAGCGGTCGCCTCAATGTCGACAGACGTAACGCTTTGGGTTATGTCCGATGGCCCCCAGACCAACGAACTGCGTTCTCGGTACGGCTCCGACGAGCGCGTCGTGTGGTTGGGCCCTGTAAGCGACGAAGAGAAAATTTCGAGAATCAAAGGAGCCGACGTTCTTTGTGCGCCCTCCCTCCGAGGCGAGAGCTTCGGAATTGTGCTGCTAGAGGCGATGGCCGCTGGCACCCCAGTCGTAGCGAGCGACCTGCCCGGATATCGCAACGTCGCGATAGGTGGGGATGAGGCGCACCTGGTTCCACCAGGCAACGTCGCAGCACTCAACTCCGGGTTGAGGCATGTGCTCGAAGACAAACATCTTTCGGATCAGTTATCCGAAGCGGGGTTGCGACGGGCATCAGAATTTTCAATGGCTCGACTCGCTGAGACATACGTCGGCTTATATGAACGCGCCATCGAGATCGAATGCAACGATCCCGAAAGAGGTGGCTGGCGCGGGGAACTGAGTCGAATAGGTTGGCCATTCGAGATAGGTAGAAGGCGAACTTGAGCTAGCCGAGCGGGCATCAATGCCGAGTTACTTGGACCCCTACACTGCGATGTTTAGCAGCCCACTTGGATCGGAGATACGGAAACCACATGGAGAACTGGAGCGAGAGAAACCAACAACGCGTGACTTCTCTCACCGTCATGTTTTGGATTTCTGTCCTGTTGACCGCCGCCGTGTTATGCGTAGCTGGACTCCTTCTGAACTTGCCGATTTGGATACCGCCACTCATAGCGCTGACAATTGTTGGATGGGTCGCTAGGTCATCGAGAAACACCACACGTCGACTCCTCGCTTGTTGCGGAGAAACTGCGTCGCCGGCGGGAAGCTATCCGCGGTTGAACAATTTGGTTGACGCCCTGTGCCTGACGACTGGCATATCAACTCCGGAGATTCGCGTACTTAGCTCGCCATCACGCAACATGGCCGCAATCGGACGCGTCCCTGACAGATCAATATTGATAATCACAACGGGTTTACTTGAGAACACCACCCGCGTAGAGCTCGAAGCAGCACTCGCTAATCGGATCGCGCAAATATCAAACCATCGAGTGTCTTTGACTACGACGACGCTCAGTACCTTCGGTTTGACCCTGGGATCATCTCGAGTTCAGATCTGGCCGTTTCTTCTGCTGGGTCCCGTATACCGGCGTCAGCTAGCGACAGAGCGTTATCTCAGCAACGATTTCCTCGATGACGCTGCCGGCGTAGCGATTACTCGATATCCCCCCGGCATGATTGAGGCACTCGAGAATTTCGAGAATCAGCACCGCCTACCAGAAGTCGACCCCGTTACAGCACCCCTTTGGCTGGCAGATCCCTCAAGTGAGACAGAACGCCCAAGCTTCGAGGCTCGGATCTCCTCCCTCCGCGAGATGTAACTTTTAGATGATGCGAAGCGGCGCCGCGGTTGCATTTTGCATGACACTCCTGATCTCATGTGCCGCCGATGCGCGTGACGACGCCGTCGGAACCACAAACAATTCCGTCACCGTCGCATCCTCAATCGCTCAAACCGCAACCTCTGTCAGCGAACAGATCCCCCAACGCGATGACACCGGCGAACAAATAACAACTACTACTTCGGCCGCGCCAGCACCCCCCACCACTAGCTCTACACCCCCAGGCAACAAAGAAGACAAAGCGCAAATAGGCGAACCCTTAGCGCCCTATCGCGGGACACCAATTACCGGAGCGTCTCAGCGGGCTCCTCGCTTAGCGTTGAAGATCGATAACGCGCCGACTGCGATACCTCAACAAGGGATCCAGGAAGCAGACATTGTTTTCGAAGAGCTTGTCGAAGGGGGACTCACTAGGTTTCTTGCGATCTTTCACACCCAAGTGCCCGAGTCCGTTGGCCCCGTGCGCTCGGGTCGCTCAACTGACATCCCGCTGTTGATGCCTTTCGATGGAATGCTGTTCGGATGGAGCGGAGCCAATTGGGCTTTTCGGCGGTTGTTGGACACAGTGGCAGTGGTCGACGTTGGGGTCTACCGGAAACCCTCCGATTATTGGCGACACCCTGACCGGCCCGCACCCAGCGACCTTTGGGCGCGGAGCAGCGAACTGCTTCGACACGCACCCGACGACCTCTCTGTCCCAGAACCACTATGGCCATTCCGCACTGTAGACAGCAACGACAACTCACAGGCCGAACCCGTCAACGGTGTTGACGTCACCTGGGGATCGACCGATGTGTCATTCAGATGGTCCACCGAAGTCGCTGGGTGGCAGCGATTCCAAAACGGTGCACGCCATACGGTCATGAATGACCAAGGGGGCTTCGTTGGTCTCGCGCCTCAGAACGTCGTCATTCAGTTCGTCAAGTACGTCCTAACTGACGAACTCGACTCGAATGGCGCGCGAATCCCCATCGCACAAATAGGTGAGGGAAAAGGAACCGCCTGGATGTTCACCGATGGCAAGGTCATAGAAGGCCGTTGGGACAAACCTAATGTCACTGTCCACACCCGCTTCGCTGACAACGACGGCCGTCCCGTAGCCATGACACCTGGATCAACATGGGTTTTACTTGTCCCAAGAGGCGCCGCCTCTCTCATCAAAGAGCGCGACTAGCTAGACCCGACTCGTTATGGAACTCGTGGGCTTAGACTGGGAGAATGGCTGAAAATACCGGCGGTTCGAACTCTCAAATTGGCACCGTGCGTGTTAAACGAGGATTAGCTGACATGCTTCGCGGCGGCGTGATCATGGATGTAGTCACCGCGGACGAAGCAAAGATCGCAGAAGACTCCGGTGCCGTAGCAGTGATGGCGCTAGAGCGAGTCCCTGCCGACATACGACGCGACGGCGGAGTCGCCCGAATGAGTGATCCCTCAATGATTGAGGGGATACAGGCGGCAGTCACCATTCCCGTAATGGCCAAAGCTCGAATCGGTCATTTTGCCGAAGCTCAAGTGCTTGAGTCCCTCGGCGTCGACTATGTCGACGAATCCGAAGTCCTAACCCCAGCCGACGAGGCTCACCACATTGACAAGTGGGCTTTCACCGTGCCATTCGTATGCGGAGCCACCAATCTCGGAGAAGCTTTGCGCCGAATTTCGGAAGGAGCATGCTTGATTCGGTCGAAGGGCGAGGCAGGAACAGGAAACATTGTCGAAGCGGTCCGCCATTTGCGATCCATTTTGGGCGATATCGGCAAACTCACCCAAGCCGACTCAGCAGAACTATTTGACTGGGCGAAGCGCTTACAGGCACCACTCGGTCTCGTACAAGAAGTCGCTGAAACAGCCACGCTGCCCGTACCCATGTTTTGTGCCGGAGGAATCGCCACCCCCGCTGATGCTTCACTAGTGATGCAACTCGGAGCTCAAGCAGTTTTTGTTGGATCGGGAATTTTCAAGAGTGAGGACCCAGCGCCTCGGGCAAAAGCGATCGTTGAAGCAACCACGCACTATCGGGACCCCTCAATGGTCGCGAAAGTAAGTCGAGGGTTGGGCGACGCGATGCCCGGTCTAGAAATTGGCGAACTCGAGACCAAGCTCGCCGACCGCGGCTGGTAGACGGCTACGTTGTCACCGCTCGTTGGGGTTCTGGCCTTACAAGGCGCCTCAAGAGAACACGCCGACGCATTACGAAAACTGGGAGCCCGCGCTCGAGAAGTGCGGATACCTAAAGATCTCGCTTCTATTGACGCCATCATTCTCCCAGGTGGCGAATCGACGACGATCTCAATGCTCTTAGAATCGAGTGAAACCTTTGAACCCCTTTCAGAACTTCTTGCTCAGGGTTTACCTGCCTTTGGTACCTGTGCCGGGATGATCAT
>DASCSY010000126.1:0-6295 GCA_034399415.1 Acidimicrobiales bacterium | reverse complement strand
GTAACAGAGAGTGCGGTCAAGGACGGTGATTCGGGATTGCCTGAGGCCTCTTAGCTCTCTTCAAACGTTCGGGTGATCTGTTTCACCCAAGTGAGTAGTCGGACATGAAGCGTGAAGATGTTCACCGAGCCGGAATGACGGGTGCACTCCCGATGTGATGCACTGTCATCATTGGTTCGAGGGAGGACAATGGAAAATCGTAGTTACGAAGAGCGTCATCAATCTGCGCTAGAGGTCTTTGACGCTTTCATGGCGGGCACTGTGGCGGACCCTGAGCGGGGGGCTCGTTCCTTCCAACGTCAGCATGGGGCTTTAGGAAGCTTCGCCTTCGACGTGGTGATGGGAGACGTGTGGGCTCGTCCACAATTGAGTCGCCGTGACCGGAGTCTGATTGTCATTTCAGTACTCGCAACTATTGGCAGCACTGAGGAACTGTCTCTGCATACTCAAGTAGGGCTGAACAACGGCCTTTCGCGCAGCGAGATCGAGGAAGCCATCATTCAGGTAGCCGCGTATGCGGGCTTCCCGATGGCTATGCAGGCATCGAGAGTGGTCACTGATCGCTTCTGCCAAATCGATGGTGTCGATCGCTTACCTGAACGACAGGGAGCGGAACAGCTCGATGATTCAGAGCGAAGAATCCGTGCTCATGACGTCCGCAAGAGCCTTACGGGGGGTCGATGTGCTGATGACGTTGAAGTCGACTTTTCCGCAATGGTCGAACATCTAGGCGATGTTGGGGTCATTGCCTACCATTGGGCATTCGGTGACTTGTGGGCGCGAGAGGAGTTGACGCGTCGGGACCGAAGCGTGGTGGTCATCGCAATTCTGGCGGCGTTGAGTCGGGTTGAAGAGCTGGCGTTTCACGTTCCCGCCGGGCTCAATCATGGGCTTAGTCGCACAGAGATTGAAGAGATCATGGTGCAAATGACCATTTATGGCGGAATTCCGCGGGCGGTGGAGGGAATCCAAGCTGCCAAAAAGGCGTTCCGAAAGATCGACGCTAGAACCTAATCAGTGCCACCAAACAGGGGTTATCCGAAGGTACCGAACCGCGCCTGAGCATCACTAGTTCGAGCGGCGCGCTCTGAGGCATCTCCGTCGAATTCTGACAGGTCGCCCATTCGACTCATTTGGCTGTAACCACGCATCTGGTACTTCGACATTTGAACGGACATCGAGGGCAACGAGAGCAGTCTCTGTACCCATCGCTCCACCGCTTCGTCAAGGTCAGCTTCACCGGATACCACTTCGTGAGCTAAACCCCATTCGGCCGCTGTTGTGCCGTCGACACGTTCGGACGTGATCAACATCTGTCGGGCGCGAGCCGCGCCGATTTCGTGAATCAGTCTGGGAGTCGCCCCCCAAGGGAGCGGTACACCAAGTTCGACTTCGGGGACGTAGAAAAGAGCGTCGGAGGTTGTGAGTCGAAAGTCGCAAGATGTTGCGAAGCAACAGCCTCCTCCAATGGCATGGCCGTGAATTCGGCCGATGGTAATTAGGTCACAGTCTTCGATCGCTCGAGCCGCTCGGCGGCCAAGTTGTCCTATGTATCGGGCTTGTCGATCGTTGTGAGCTGGAGCGGCCTGTTCTTTGCGGTCTGCTCCAGCACAAAAAGATTTACCTCGTCCTCCTAGAACAGCTACCCGAAAGTCCGGTTGGCTATTTAAAGCGATGAACAAATCGCCGACCTCTTCCACCATCTTTTGATTGTGAGCGTTTCGCGATTCAGGTCGGTTGAGCCAAATTCGAAGCACTTCACCGTCGGGTTCGACTTCGATGGTCTCAAGATCAAATCGAAATGCCATGTGCACAGTCTTGCCTATCGCGTCACCTAGGGCAGAAAAGTTGTGCGATCAATCTTGGTTTCTTTGTCCAGCAGCGAAAATAGGAGCCATATATCCAACGGCCGCTACCGACGCTGCAAAAACGAAAGTAGCTCTGAGACGCGTTGGTGTTAGTTCAGTGCCAGCGAACGCCAACATCGATTGAATTCCTAAAATCATGCCCATCCACATGACGGTCTGGTTCATACCGTTCGCTATTCCTAGATCAGCATCTTCAACAGAGTTGGCGACCATCGTCTGGTAAGCCGGTGAACCGATGCCAGCTGAGACTCCTGACAGAACAAGACCAACCATGATGAAGGCCAAGCCGAAGTTCACGGCACCGCTTCCATACGCGAACGCCAACATGGAGCCAATCATTGCGGTCGAAGCCACAACCATTGGAGTTCGCATTCCTAGTTTGGTTACCAGGGCTCCGCCGAGTGGGGAAGCTAGAGCGAACACACCTGGCCTAGGGACCATTAAGAGGGCGGCCACGCCAACCGAGTATCCGTATGGCCCTTGGAGGACACTGGGGATGACTACGAATGCGCCCATATACGCGAATTGGTTACAAGCTGAAGAGCCGAGGGGTAAAGCGAAAGTGGGTTTGGTGAATAGTCGGACGTCTAACAGCGGAGAAGGCACACGCCGTTCCCACACGACGAAGCTGCAATACAGGCCCAAGCTCACCCCGATCATGGCGATAGTAGGCATATCGGTAATAACTGAGGATCCAGATCGAGAAATGCCGGGTATGCGCGTGATCGCAAGCAGGACGAGCAACGTCGCGCTTGCTAAAAGTAACGCTCCCTGCCAATCGATGGAAACTCTTGGGCCCTTAGGAATGGGCTTCACGACGACGAGAGCAAGAATGGTCGCCAATACTCCAATCACCCCAAACACAAGGAAGATTGATCTCCATCCCAGGAGATCTAGTAAAGGCCCGCCTGTGACGACTCCGATAGTGGGAGCACCGGTCATCGCGAACTGGAACCAGCCAACAGCTTTAGCTCGCTGCTCAACTCCGAAGGCGTGCATGAGTAACGCCATGCCGCTTGGCATCAAAAGAGCACCGCTGATGCCGAACAGCACTCGGACGGCAATGAAGGTGCCAATGTTCCACACCCAGTAGTTCGCAAGCGTTGTCACGCTCGTCCCAACCAAGCCGAGAATGAACGTATTGCGATGTCCGTAGATATCGCCCAGTTTTCCGCCCGCCGGAGTGCCTACTGCCATGGCGAGCATCAGCCCAGTTAGCACCCACCCAGCGGTAGTGGTGGTGGTGTTCAGGTCAGTGGCAATGCTGGGAAGCGCCGCTGTGACCAGGGTCATGAGAGAACCGAATCCGAGTACTGCTAGAGCAATGACCCACAGCAGCACCCGCCGGTAGCGCTCGGGTTGGGGGGGTTCTTGAGCTATCGCCTCTCGCGGAACGACGCTCCAAACGTTGGGTTCATATGCTGACCGGGCGATGCTCACTTGGCATAAGTATGTACTGATTCGCCCGTTTTTCTACATATTCTTAGATTTTTGGTTGTTCTTAGAATTTTGGATTTGTTTACCGCGTCAATCTTTGGTCGTCGAGCATGGCACGGGTCTGGTTGATGGCTACCTCCCCCATTTCTGGGTGAGTCAGAATCCAAAATTTTTCCTCGGTGATCGCGTCGAGCACCATAGGCCCGACGTCAGCGGGATCCATTCCATTTGCCAACGTTCGAGTCAAGAAATCCCAAAATTTTTGGCCTTGTTCCGATGAGACGTGTTGCGCAGCGTCTTCCGGCTCTCGATTTCTCTCGCTATCAACGATGTTCGTGTTGATAGGTCCAGGGCAAAGTACGGATGCGCGAACTTTCGAGTCTCGCCACCGAAGGTCGCGCTCGAGTGACGCCATGAGAGCGACGACGCCATGTTTGGCGACGTTGTAGGCGCCCAGTGAAGCGCCCGCGTATAAGCCCGCCATGGAAGCTGTCGAATTGATGTGGCCCTCACCTTGATCTTCTATGAGAGGTAAGAATGTTTCGACTCCGTAGATCGGACCCCATAGGTCAATGTCTAGGGTCCATTTCCAGTCCGCAATCGAGGTTCCTCCGACTGGTGCTCCGACACCCACCCCAGCGTTGTTGCAGAGAACATGGACTGCACCAAATTGCTTAATGGTCGCGGCGGCAAGAGCTTCTATTTCAGCTAGCTGCGAAACATCAGTACGAACTCCGATTGCTTCGTGACCGCCGTCAACTATCTGCGCAGTTGCTGTCTCGAGTGCGGCCTCTTCAATGTCGGCAAGCACTACTTTCATCCCTGCATCGGCGAAGGTTTCGGCCATCGCTAAACCCATTCCGCTCGCCGCGCCGGTGACCACCGCTACTTTGCCATTCACGTCCATGATTCGCGAGTCCTCCCTGTTCAGTTTTCGGTGATCGTTACGATCAGTTGAAGTCGATCACTGTTCGAGTACCGACGCGCTGGCGCATCTGGTCGTATCCCTCGTTGATCTGTTCGAGGTGAATGTGGCTGGAAATCATTTCATCCAACATCAAGCGACCGTCCAGATACATGTCGATGTATCGAGGCATGTCAACCCGGAATGAGTTTGAACCCATCATTGAACCTTGGAGCCGCTTTTCCATCATGAACACTTCGTAACCGGGGATCTCGATCTTTTCTCCGAAGGGCATCATGCCGACAATGACGGTGGTGCCTCCCAGTTTGGAAGCGGACCATGCTTGTTCGCATGTGGCTTTAAGGCCGATGCATTCGAACGCGTAATCCACCCCGCCCTTTGTCATCTCATGAATCGCGGCAACGGCATCTGTCTCTGCCCCGTTTACTGTGTCGGTCGCGCCGACCGAACGCGCGGTTTCTAGTTTGTCGGCGGTGACATCGATGGAAATGATTCGACCCGCTCCGGCGATGCGTGCGCCTTGAACCGCAGACAGGCCTATGCCGCCGGCTCCGAAAACCGCAACGGTGGACCCTGGTTCAATTTTGGCTGTCTTGAAGACTGCTCCGACTCCAGTTGTTACACCGCACCCGATGAGTGAGGCTCTGTCCAGCGGCATGTCCTCGCGGATCTTTACCACAGCGTTTTGATGTACCAACATTTCTTCGGCGAAACCGCCTAGACGTGCGAATTGGGCTACTGCGGTGCCATCGCCTTTAGCCAATCTGGGAGTGACGTCGTCGGGGCGGCTAACCGCAGCATTGTTCCTGCAAAGGTTTGGTCGGCCCGTAAGACAGAGGTCACAGTTTCCGCAGAACACTGAAAGGCAGGTAATAACGTGGTCACCAGGTGTGACATAAGCGACATCTGCTCCCACCGCTTGCACCACACCAGCACTTTCATGGCCCATGACTGCGGGTAGCTGGGTTTGCCATGCGGCATCCATAAAGTGGAGGTCGCTGTGACACAGCCCCGCATTGACGACCTGCACCAAGACTTCATTGGGTCCAGGTTTGTCTACTGATATGTCTTCGATCTCTAACTCACCTGGAATTTGATTCAAAACCGCGGCCTTCATATCCACTGTCCCCTCTCGAAAGTGTGAATGGAACAGTAGTCAAGGGCGGAAGTTATTTCATTGGCGTTGTGCTCAGCGGCGCAACTGCGGCCTTATTGCGGCGCACTCACATCCCCAGACCGCCCCATAGTAAGAACTTCCCTATGGGTTAGTAGCCACAGGGCAAGGGCGACCAACCCGGTGGATGCCATGAAGACGACTGCGCCGGAAGCTCCGACGCGTTCGGCTATCTCACCGAGCAGAAACGTCCCAACTGGCAGAGCCCCGATGGCCATGCTGAGAAGACCCATCGCGCGTCCACGCATATTGATGTCCACAGTTGTAAGAACAAGTGTTGATTGCGTCGCCGCAAAAAATCCAGAACCCATCGTCGCGAGAAACAATGCAAGGGCAGCCGTCGACACTGAGCCGCTCGCCGCGAACGGGATCAGCATGGCCATGCCAAATGCGACACCTCCTACATAGGCCAGCCCTCGACGTTTCGGTTCCCAGACCCCAATAATCAAAGATCCGACCATCATGCCAAATCCGGTCATGGCTGCAATAAGTCCGACCTGGCTGGGGCTTGCGCCTACGCGATCTCCGATGCGTTGAACGGCTGGGAAATAGGCAAACAGGAAAAAGTTGGCAATAACGGTGACACCGAGGATGCTCCGAAGTCCTTTATTGGTTCGAAAGAGTGACAACCCCGCCCGGAGTTCTTCAACCGTTGATGGCCTACTTCGATGCTGCTCAGATGGGGTGCCACCCGTTCGAGGGACCCCATTGAGCGCTAGGAGGCCCACTATTAACAGACCAGCGACTACAAGAAACCCCTCCCCCACACCGAAACTCTGGGCGACACTTCCGCCTATGAGGTTGCCTACGGCGACGCCAGTCGCAAGCGCAAACGATTCGTATGCCATGGCGTTATCCAGTCGTTGGGCGCCGACTAATTCGAATACCAGT